>OKRF01000395.1:15880-21533 GCA_900290315.1 Candidatus Sulfopaludibacter sp. SbA3
GAGATCGAGCTGCGGCTCCGCATCGGCCATCAGCATTGGCTCAGGCTCGGCGATGGGCGGCGGAGGCGGAGCGGGAGCGGGCAACGGCTCCGGTTCCGGCAAGCGGTGCTGCACGCGGATGACCGGCTCGCTGCTGCGCCTGCGGTCGGCCACCGGCGCATTCTCGGGCTGGAAGCCGGTGGCGATCACCGTGATCTTCACCGCATCCGCCAGCGATTCGTTGAGGATCACTCCGAAGTTGATCTGCACGTCGTCGCACTCGGCCGCCTCCCGGATAATGGAGCAGGCTTCGTTGACTTCGTGCAGGCCCAGGCGGCTGGACCCGGTGATGTTGATGAGAATGCCGCGCGAGCCGGCGATGCGCGAATCCTCCAGCAGCGGGCAACTGATGGCCTGGCGGGCCGCCTCCACAGCAGCCTTCTCGCCGCGTCCGATGGCCGTTCCCATCATGGCATAGCCCATACCTATCATGGTGGCCTTGATGTCGGAGAAGTCGCGATTGATCAGCCCGGGCGTGATGATGATGTCGCTGATGCCCTGCACCGCCTGGCGCAGCAGGTCGTCCGCCACTTTGAACGATTCGAAGAAACTGGTGCCGCGCGGCACCAAAGCGAGCAGGCGGTCGTTGGGAATAGCGATGACGGTGTCCACTACGGAGGCGAGCATGCCCAGCCCCTCCTCGGCCAGACGCATGCGGCGCGGCCCTTCGAAGCCGAACGGCTTGGTGACCACCGCCACGGTGAGAGCGCCCAGTTCCTTGGCCAGGCTGGCGATGACCGGAGCCGCACCCGTGCCCGTGCCGCCGCCCAGCCCCGCGGTGACGAACACCATGTCGGCGTCCTGCAGCATCTCCACAATGCGATCCGTGTTTTCCAGGGCGGCCTGACGCCCGATCTCGGCATTGGCGCCCGCGCCGAGGCCGCCGGTCATCTTTGCGCCGAGTTGTAGCTTGTTAGTCACCTGACAGGCCGTGAGCGCCTGCAGATCCGTATTCATGGCGTAGAACTGCACGCCGTCCACACCCTCCGCCACCATGCGGGCCACAGCGTTGCATCCGCCTCCGCCCACGCCCACCACCTTGATGCGCGTACCGCTGCGCACTTCGTCAGCGATTTCGTATTTCAAATCGTCCATATCGGAATCGATCAGCCCCACTTCGTCACCTCCCCGCCACGCGGTTATTTCAGAATTCGTCCCAACCAGCCCGCGGTTTCCCGCGCCTGCTCCACTTGCGCCTTAAGCTTGGCTGAATACATCGCCAGGCCCGCCACCGTACTCCACTCCGGATCGTTCATGCTCTCCGGCCAATCTTCAATGCCCGTTGCCAGCCCGTAGCGCGCCTGGCACAACAGCACACGTTCGGCCACGTCGCACAGGTCCGGCAGCCGCGCCGCCGCGCCCGTCAGGAACACGCCCCCCATCAGCGCGCGGTCCATGCCCACGCGAACCAGTTCGGCGCGGACGTACTGAAACAGTTCCTCGGCGCGAGCTTCCAGAATCTGGTTGACGAAGCGCCGCTGCGCATGACGCGGTTCGCGATTCTCCGGCGT
The DNA here is from genome assembly GCA_900290315.1 of Candidatus Sulfopaludibacter sp. SbA3. Lineage (GTDB taxonomy): Bacteria > Acidobacteriota > Terriglobia > Bryobacterales > Bryobacteraceae > Sulfopaludibacter. The sequence goes on from OKRF01000395.1 coordinate 17,431, forward strand.
GGGCAGTTCCACCAGCACATTCTCGGGACAGAGCTCGGATAACGCCGAGCCGAATGCCAGCTTCACCAGTTCGGCATCTTCGAAGCTGACACACAATCCCTGCGCCAGATCGCGCGTGAAGTGGTCGCCGCAGATGCGCACCGTGGACGCAAGGTACATGGAATCGCCGTAGTACACCACCAACTCGGTGGATTGCGCGCCGATATCCACCACGGCGATGCCTTCGCGGCGGTCTTCCGGCAGCACCGCCGCGTAGCAGGCGCCCAGCCCTTCGAAAACGGTCTCTTCGGCCACCAGGTGGGCCTGATTCACCGCGCCCACCAGGGCGGCATGCTCCTGCACCGAGGCGGTCACCAGGTGGACGTTGATCTCCAGCCGCGAGGCCATCATCTTGCGCGGATCCCGATGGCCGGGATGATCGTCCACCACGAAATCCTGCGGAAACAACTGCAGTACCATGCGGTCTTCCTGCAACTGCACGTGCGACGCGCGGTCCACCACGCGATTCACGTCGCGCTGCTCGATCTCGCGCGTGTGCCCCAGTTCCACTACGCCGCGGCCATTGGCGCCGCGCACCGTCTGGCCGCCCACGCCGGCCACCACCGACTCCACCGAGACGCCGGCATTGGCCTCTGCCTCGCGCAACGCCGCCAGAATACAGTCCGTCACCGCCCGCTGGTCGGCAATCCGCCCCTTCAGCCATCCCTGCGACTCGACCGATGCGCCTCCCAAAAAGCGCAGACGGCCCGCTTCCAGCGCGCAGATTACCATCCGCGTGCGGCGGCTGCCTGTGTCGAGTCCAACTGCGTATGCCGGTTTTACTGCCATGAGCCCCTTAATCCTTTGCCGTAATGCGGTCATCCAGCCGCAGATCAAACGTTTTCACATTGGGCGACTGTTTTCTGATCTCCGGATAATGACTGAGAAAATTCTGGAAGCGCCGGCCGAAGTTCCCGTCGCCCAGTATGAGTTCCACCGCGCGATTGTCCGCCCTGGCGATAATGCGGATGTTTTCCAGGTCGGCTGCGTTCACTTCCGACACATCCTTGGCCAGGTACCCCAAGTCTTCCTGCACGCGGAGCATGGCGCGCACGCGTTGTTCGCGCTGTGACTCCGCTTCCTCTTCGCCAACACCGCTCAACACCGGAAAAGAGAAGCGCACCGGCGTGCCTTCCCGCGCAGGCGGTTCCAACAGCACCCCGTGCGCGTCAATCAACAGGATGCCGGCGCGAAAATAGACGAAGGCGACCGGCGTCCGCTCACGGATGCGCACCGCCAGGCGATCCGGCCAGATGCGCGAGACCGACGCGTCTTCCACCCAATCCACGGCCAGCAGGCGCCGCCGGCGCTCGCCCAGAGGGACGGAGAAGATGCTGTGCGTGAAATCCTGCGCGAAGGCGCGCTGCACCTTGGAGCGCGATGCGTAGCGGACGCCATCGATGACCAGCGAATCCTTCTGATCGCGAGAGAGAATGAACTGCGGATCGCTGGTCACGTAGTCGCGTATCTTGAGCGCTGCAATCGCGGTGGAGACGCATACCACCCCGGCGATGGCAATGCCGGACCAGAGCCGCCATCGAATGCCGCCCGGCGCCGTTTTTTTCGATTCGCGCGCCATACTCTACTGCTTCCCCAACCCCCGCAGCTTGTCCAATACCTTTTCGGCAGCTTGCGTGATACTGCCGGCGCCCAGGGTCAACACCAGGTCGCCGTCGCGTGCCACGTTTACCAGCGCTTCCACGCCGCGATCCATGTTGCCGGCGTACTCCGCGCCGCGATGGCCGAACTGGCGGATCCTCTCCACCAGCGCCTCGGCGGTGACCCCCTGGATGGGTTTCTCTGATGCGGCGTAGATATCCATCACGAACACAGTATCGGCCTGGTTGAACGCCCGCGCAAACTCGTCCATCAGATGAAAGGTGCGGGTGTAGCGGTGCGGCTGGAACAGTACATGAACCCGCGCGAAGCCGCATTGCCGTGCGCTATCCAGCGTGGCCTTGATCTCCGTGGGGTGGTGGCCGTAATCATCTACCACGGTGACGCCGCATTCCGTGCCGCGCACCTGGAAGCGGCGGTCCACGCCGCTGAATGTGACCAGCGCCTCGCGAATGACATCGGGCTTCACTTCCTGCTCCAGCGCGATGGTTACCGCGGCCATGGCGTTCAACACGTTGTGCCGGCCGGGAATGCGCAGGTGGAAGCTGCCCAGATCGGCGCCGCGGTAGCGCAGGCGAAAATCGCTGGCGAAGGGGCCACACGCGATCTCCGAAGCCACCATGTCGGCCTGCGCCGTGGTGCCGTAGGTGATGGTGCGCCGCTTGATCTCCGGCAGAATGCTCTGTACGTTGGCATCGTCCAGGCAGACAATCACGGCTCCGTAAAATGGAACCTTGTTGACGAACTCCAGGAACGCCGCCTGTATCTCCGCGAGCGACGCGTAATGGTCCAGGTGCTCGCGATCGATATTGGTAACCGCCGCAATGATGGGGGCCAGCTTGAGGAAAGAGCCGTCGCTTTCGTCCGATTCCACCACCAGAAAATCGCTCTTCCCCACGCGGGCGTTGGAACCGCCCATGGTACCCACCTTGCCGCCGACCACCACGGTGGGGTCGAGGCCGGCATAGTTGAGAATGGTCGCGGTCATGGAAGTAGTGGTGGTCTTGCCGTGACTCCCTGCGATCGCGATCCCATACTTCAGGCGCATTAACTCCGCAAGCAGTTCGCCGCGCGGGATGACGGGAATCTGCAGGCGGCGCGCTTCCTGCACCTCGGGATTCTGCTCATCCACGGCGGAGCTCACCACCAGGGCGCGCGCGCCGGCGATATTGCCGGCGGCGTGGCCCTCAAAGATGCGGGCCCCCATGACGGCCAGCCTCTCAGTGGTGGCGGAGAGCTTCAGATCGCTGCCGCTGATCTGATAGCCAAGGTTCAGCAGAACCTCGGCTATCCCGCTCATGCCGATGCCTCCAATACCCGTAAAATGCAGATGCTGTGGACGAAAAAACATTTCCCCTTTGTATTGTTTCGGCTCGCGAAGCAATCGAAATCTGACCTAACAGCGAGCCACCTCCTCTAGAATTTCAGCCGCCCGGCGGGCCGCACCGGGGTGCGCAAAGCGCCGCGCCGCGTCGCCCATGGCCTCCAGGGCGTCTTCCGAACGGGCCAGATCGAGCACCGTCCCAACCAGTTTTTCTCCGTTCATTTCGGCGTCGCGGACCATTCTGGCGGCCCCACTGCGCGCCATCGCTTCAGCATTTCGGGTCTGGTGATCGTCCGCCGCGAAAGGAAACGGCACCAGGATGGACGGCTTTCCGGCCGCCGCGAGTTCGGAGACAGCGCCGGCGCCCGCACGGCAGACCACCAGGTCGGCGCCAGCGAAGGCCGCGGGCATGCCCGTGAGAAAAGGAACGATTTCGCCCTCGATGCCCGATTGCGCAAACGCGTCCCGCAGTTCCTCAAAGCCATTCCGGCCGGTCTGGTGGACGATGCGCACCCGCATCCCGGCGCTGCGAAACANNGGTTGAGCGTACGCGAACCCTGGCTGCCTCCGGTGATCAGGATGTTCATCACGTCGCCGCGCTGCTTGCGGGGAAGGTGAAAGAATTCTTCCCGCACCGGCAGGCCGGTAGTCTCGGTCCGCCCTTTCGGAAAGTAGGAGGCGGTCTCCGCAAAGTTGATCAGCGCACGAGAGACGAATCGCCCGATGACCCGATTGGTGAATCCGGGAACCGCGTTGGGCTCCATCACCACCACCGGAACCCGGCGCAGCAAAGCCGCCGCCACGGGAGGCCCGGCCACATATCCGCCCATGCTGAAGACGGCCGTAGGCCGGTACTTCAGACAACCTGCCGTCGCCACCGGCAACTTCGCCAGAGTCACCATCCTCTGCTTCCAGCCCACCCGATTCAATCCCCCGATATCGATCCGCCTCAACTCAAACCCCTCCGCCGGCACCAGCTTCCCTTCCATCCCCCGATCCGTCCCCACGAAAAACACTTCGTGGCCCCGCGACCGCAACTCGCGAGCAACGGCCAGAGCGGGAATCACGTGCCCCCCGGTGCCGCCGCCGGCAAGCAAAAAAGCAGGGGTTGGGGTTGGGGGTT
>OKRF01000290.1:0-14467 GCA_900290315.1 Candidatus Sulfopaludibacter sp. SbA3
GGTGTTGGATTGAACGGGATGTGGCTCGGGCGCATCGCGAGTTTGACCGGCGGCAAGACCGCCGGCGTTACCAGGTTTTGCAGGAGTCACAGGTTGGCGACGCCACCGGCTGCGTCGGAACGGATTTTCGGAAAGGGCGAATTTCACGCAATTCCGGGAACTGGTGCGTTACCTACCTTCGCGAGAAGCGCTACAAACCGGTACAATGAGTCCTGCCTTCAGGAATGATCACCGACCTGGTTCAGATCCGCATGCTGGGCGAAAGGAAGCGCGAAGAGAACGAACGCTTCCGCCGCCACATGAAGTCGCGCGATCATTCCGACCGGATTCTGCGGCGGATCGCGGAAGGCATCGAAGAACAAATCGATTGCACCCAGTGCGCGAACTGCTGCCGCGTGGCTACCGCCATCGTAACGGAGCGGGATGTGGAGCGGTTGGCGCGAGCGCTGCGCATTTCGCCCGCGCGTTTCCTGGCGGATTACACGGACGAAAGCCAGGAGGAAGGCCGCATCTTGCGCCGCACCAATGAGAGCGGCTGCATTTTTCTGGACGGCAACGAATGCAGCGTGTATGACGCGCGTCCCGATAGCTGCCAGAGATTTCCCCATGTGGTGCGCGGGCAGGGCTCGATCGCCAGCCGCATGTGGCAGTTCGCCGACCGCGCCTGCTACTGCCCGATTGTGTACAACTCGCTGGAAGCTTTCAAAAAAGAGCTAGGCTTCACGAAATGACGTTCACAACTGCGAACGCGGCGGCTTGACGAATCGGGCCCCAGGGTGTAATCGTCGGCGGCAGGCGGCAAACAGAAATGCGAAGAGGAGGAGAGGCTTCATGGTGCCCTGTAGGCCATGTTACGGCAAAAATCCTCTTGCACATCTCACATAGATGTAGTAGTATTCCAGACAAGAATAGGAAATGGCGAAGAAGTTTACTCCGCTGGAATTGCAGATCATGCAAGCACTCTGGGATCTCGGCCCGATTTGTATCCGCGACATCCAGGAGACTTTTGCTGAGCGGGACAGGCCCGCCTACAACACCATCCAGACCACGGTGTATCGGCTGGAGCAGAAGAAGGCGGTGCGGCGCGCGCGCAAGATCGGCAACGCCCACATCTTCGAAGCGGTGGTGACGCGCGACAGCACCCAGCGAGGGCTTCTGGACGATCTGCTGCGGCTGTTCGGTGGCCGCAGCCAGCCTGTGATGGAGCACCTGATCGAAACCGGCAACCTCACCCTGCATGACGTGAAGGAAGCGGAGAAGACGCTGAAACGGCTCGGCCGAAAGGAGAAGCCCGAGTGACACTGGCAGGCCATTTATTGCAGTCCACGCTCTTCGCGGCGGTGGCCGGCCTGGCTACTCTCGCGCTGCGCAAGAATCACGCCCGCACACGGCACTGGCTGTGGCTGGCGGCCTCGCTCAAGTTCCTGGTGCCGTTCTCATTCCTGGTGGCGATGGGCATTGAGGTGGAATGGCGGACGGCTCCCGCCAACCCGCCGCCGCAAGTCTCCATCGTCATGGAAGACGCCACTCTGCCCGCAGTGTCGTTGCCAGCTCAAGTCACCGAACCTCCGGCGCCTGCGCCGGCACACTGGAAGTCTACCCTTCTGCTCGTGGTTTGGGGCGCCGGTACTCTGGCGATTCTGCTGCGATGGGGCATGCGGTGGCGACGCGCCGCCTCGATTCTGCGCCAGGCACACGTCATTGGCCGCGTCTCCGGCGTCCCGCTGCTGCACTGCCCCGCGGCGATGGAGCCCGGCGTCTTCGGCATTTTCCGTCCGGTGCTCCTGATGCCGGCAGGTGTCGCATCGCGCCTCTCCGATGCGGAACTGCAAGCCGTACTCGCTCACGAACTGTGCCATGTGCGCCATCGCGACAACCTGGCCGCCGCCATCCACATGCTGGTGGAGGCGCTCTTCTGNNGGCACCCGCTGGTCTGGTGGATTGGCGCTCGTCTGGTGGAAGAGCGCGAGCTTGCGTGCGATGAAGAGGTCCTGCATCGCGGTAACGATCCGGAAGTCTACGCCGCGAGCATCCTCACCGTCTGCTACCTTTGCCTCGAATCGCCGCTGCCCTGCGTGTCGGGCATCACCGGCGCCGATTTGCAGAGGCGCATCGAAACGATCATGACGCCGCGCGTGGTGCGCCGCCTGGATTTTGGCAGGAAACTCCTGCTGGCGAGCCTCGGGGCAGCGGCGATCTCTGGGCCTCTGGTCATCGGCCTGGTGCAGGCGCAACGCGGTCATGCCCAGGAGCGCGTTGTCGCCCCTGTCGCATTTGAAGTGGCGTCAGTCAAACCGCTTCCGGAGCCGAAAAACTGGCCATGGCCGGACGGTTTCTCGACCAGGCCGAAACGCGTTGGCGGCAGGATCACGTGGGTGACCAGCGCGAAAGACCTCCTCTATTATGCGTTTCACGTACAGCGATGGCAGACGAATTTCCCCGCGGAGCTTCAGTACGGAAGAGTCCGCCACCGATGAGCAGATCAGGCTGATGTTCCAGACCATGCTGAAGGATCGTTTTAAGCTGGCCGCGCACCGCGAAGTCAAGGAAGTGAATGGGTACGTGCTGGTTGCCGCCAGGGGCGGCACAAAGATCAAGGAATACAAGGATTCCGACGAGATCGCTCCCATGCCGGACTATCTGAGCATGAAGCCTCGGAACGCATGGGAGCACCAGGTGTTCATCACCGCGGGGGGCAAGGGCTACTCCGCACTCACGGGCCGCCGCGTATCCATCGATCAGTTGGCGGAATGCCTGCAGACCGAAGTCGAAACATTCGTGCTGAACAAAACCGGCATGCCGGGAAACTACTATTTCGGCACAAAATTCGTCAACAATCGCTTACCCGATGTCGACGGCCCCTCGCTCTTTGCCGCGCTTCAGGAGGCACTCGGCCTCCGGCTGGAGAAACAGAAGGGCCCGGTCGAGATGCTTATCGTGGACCATATGGAAAAAGTGCCGACCGAAAACTAGCTAGTAGATCAGGTATTTCGCCCGCACCTTCAGGAACTCCGATAGCGCGTCCTGATAGCTCGCCTGAATGCTCCGCGGATCTTCGCCGGCTTTGATGCGGCGGATGGCGTCGTCGCTGCCGATCAGCCGCTTGCCCAGGGTGAAATCGATCTTGCCGGGGTACAGTGCCTGAATCGCCGCCGCAATCTCCAGCCCCAGGCGTGTGGAATCGAACACGTCGCGATTGATGATCTCGTAGCGCACGCCTTCGATGCGCACGCCTTTGAAGTACGAATCGGTGGGCGTAAAACTGGTGGGATAGATCCGCACTCCCGGAATGAGCCGCTTATTGAGATAGGATGCCAACTCCCGCCCGTTGATGAAGTCCGCTCCGGTCTGTTCGAAGGGTGAATCGGTGCCGCGGCCCTCCGAGTAGTTCTTGGACGACTCCAGGAAGCAGAGTCCGGGATAGAGAATGGCGGCATTCAAGCTGCGCATGTTGGGCGAAGGGTTGACCCAAGTGAGTCCGGTGGAATCGAACCAGTCGCCGCGATTCCAATCCTGCATGGCAATCACGGTGAGGTCGGCGCCCCACTTGTTCTCGGCATTGAACATCTTCGCCAGTTCGCCCATGGTCATGCCGTGGCGAACGGGCAGAGTGGGGAACGACCCCACGAAGCTCTTGTTGGCCTCGTCGAGCAGCGGCCCTTCCACGTGGGTGCCGGTGATGGGATTCGGCCGGTCCAGCACGTAGAACGAAATTTTCGCCTTGGCCGCGGCTTCCAGTGCATATGCCATGGTGCTCTCGTAGGTGTAGAAGCGCGAGCCCACATCCTGAATGTCGAACACCAGCGCGTCCAACCCTTGCAGCATTTCCGGCGTGGGACGCAGGGTCTTGCCGTAGAGGCTGTACACTTTGATGCCCGTAGTTGGGTCCGCCGCGTCTTCGATGCCGGGACGGTCGAGCGCTCCGGCGAAGCCGTGCTCCGGCGAAAACAGCGCGGCGATGGTGATTCCGGCCTGGCGCATCAGGTCGATATTGCGGTGACCTTCCCGGTCCAGGCCCGTCTGGTTGGTGATCAGTCCGATGGCTTGAACTTCTCCGCCGCCAGCACATCCAGTCCGGTGCGCGTGGCGCCGTTGCGGCCGTTGATTTCGCGGCGCTGGCCGGCGCCCGCCGCCGTCTCGTTGTATCCGGTCACGGTGATGCCTTGCGAGTCCACGCCGAGTCCCGCAGCAGCAATAGTCGCCACCTTCGCGCGCAACGCCACCAGTGAGGGCCGCCCGGTGGGATGGACGCTGTTCGCGAGGAGGATCACGTAGCTCTTGGTCGCGGGGTCCATCCAAATGGACGTGCCCGTAAATCCCGTGTGGCCGAACGACCCGATGGGGAACAACTCGCCTCGATTGGTGGAGTAGGGCGAGTCCAGATCCCAGCCCAGGCCGCGCAGAATCGGTTGATCGGGCGGGGACTGCGGCTCGGTGAACTTTCTGATGGTGAGCGGGCTGAGGATGCGCACACCGTTCAGTTCGCCGCCGTTGATCATCATTTGGGCGAAGCGGGAAAGGTCGGCGGCGGTGGAGAACAGTCCCGCGTGTCCCGCCACGCCGCCCATGTAGCGAGCCGTGGGGTCGTGCACCACGCCGCGCAGGGGAGGGCCATCCTTGCCTAAGCGTTCCGTAGGCGCGATGCGCGGGATCCATGCGGCGGGCGGCTGGAATGTGGTTTCCTTCATGCCCAGCGGCAGATAGATCTGCTGCTTCGCGTAGTCCGACAGCATCTGGCCACTCAGGCGATGCACCAATTCGCCCAGCAGTTCGAAATTGATATCGCTGTATACGAAGCGCAGGCCAGGGGGTCCTGCGGGCTTATCGGTGTATGCCAGGCGCATGCCGGTTTCGTAGCTGCTCCACACCGGGTTCAGCGGTACATCCGGCCGGAGGCCCGAGAAATGGGTGAAGAGTTGGCGAATGGTGATGTCGCTCTTCCCGCCCTGGAACTCCGGAAGGTAGTCCGTTACCCTGTCGTTCAGCCGGAACTTGCCCTGTTCGAATAGCTTCATCAGGCTGCTGGTGGTGGCGATGACTTTGGTCAAAGATGCCAGGTCGAAGATGGTGTCCACCGTCATGGCTTCCACCTTGGGCACCTCGGCGCGATTGCCGTACGCCTTACGGTAAACGATCTGGCCATTGTGCCCGATCAGCAGGACCGCGCCCGGCAGTCGCCCCTGTTTGATGGCTTCCTGAATGGCCTGATCTTCGGCCGGACCGCCGGAAAAAGTCTGCGCGGATAGAACGGCGCCCGCCACCAGGGCGCACCATACGAGCTTCATATGGAACCATGATAGCCCGCGCGGGCCGGGCCTCACACTCGTTTCGCTACTACGAGCGTGATGTCGTCCGCCTGCGGGGCTCCGGCGCAAAATTCGTTGAGCGAGGTGGTGACGGCAGAGACGATTTCCGCGGCGGTTTTCTGCCGGTTCGCCTGCAGCACTTCGAGGAAGCGCTCCTCGTCGTACTCGTCGTGGTTGAGGTTGTTGGCTTCAGTGACGCCGTCGCTGTAGATCACCAGCATGTCTCCGCGCTCCAGATGCGCGTGCATCTCCTTGTATGGTGCGATGGGCAGAATGCCGAGCACGGGGCCGCCCCCTTCCAGCATCTCGGTGGCGCCGGATGCGCGCACGATGATGGGCGGATTGTGACCCGCGTTGGCGAAGGCGAGGTCGCCCGTTTTGATATCGAGCACACAGAAAAAGAACGTTATGAAGCGGTTGCTGGGGCAGTTGGCGCACGTGGTCTTGTTCAGACGGGTCATGAAGGCGGCCAAGTTGCCGGGGTCTTCGGCCAGCACCTGCACACGCGCGTGCAGCGCCATCATCATGAGCGATGCCGGCATGCCCTTTCCGGAGACGTCGCCCAGGGTCAGGCCCAGGCGGCCATCGGTATACGGGAAGAAATCGTAATAGTCGCCGCCCACGGTGCGGCAGGGGACGTTAAAGCCGGCCAGGTCGGTGCCCTCCACAGTGGGAGCCTTGGCGGGCAGCATACGGCCCTGGATTTCGGCCGCCTGTGAAAGGTCGCGCTTCATAATGCGCTCGGCCTCTTCCACCAGGGCCAGGCGGGCGTTTTCAATGCGGACGGCGCAGATGCTGGCCATCACGGTGAGCAGATTCAAATCGTCTTTGGTGAACTCGCGCAGCACGAAGGGCGAATCCACGTAGATCAGGCCGATAATCCGGTCCTTGGCCTGCAGCGGGACGGCCATCATGGTGTGGACTTTTTGTTCCACAATGCTCATGCGGCCCTTGAAGGCATCGTCCAGTTGCGCATCGCGCACCAGCACGGAAGAGCGGTCCTTCATGACTCTGTCGCGGACGGCGGTGCTGATACGGAAGCCTTCGCCTTTGTGCGCGCGAGGCATCAGTTCCTGGCCCTCGAGCAGCAGCAGGACGCCGCGCTGCGCGTTTACGGCCTGAATCGCCAGATCCAGAATCACCTGGAAGAGTTCCTCCAGCGGACGATTCTCGCTGAGCTCCTGGCCGGCGCGGATCAGCGCCTGCAGCGGCGCGGAGCCCTTGGGGCCAACCTTCTCGAATGCCATCGTCTGATTGCTCAGCGCGCCTTCCAGGCTGGTGACAACCGTCGAGGTGGAGGGTGAAGACGAGTCTCCCTCAAAGACCACCACTCCCGAGGCTTCCTTTTGAGCGTCGGGAGAATAGAGAATGACCAGGTGGCCGGCGGTGATGCGATCGCCCGGGGTGAGCACCAGGCGGGCCTTCAACGGAATGTTGTTGACGAACGTGCCATTCTTACTGCCAAGGTCCTGCAGCGTCCATTCGTCCCCTTCCGGTTCGAATGCAAAATGCTGCCGTGACAGGCCGGCATCTTCGGGAAAGCACAATTCGGCGACGCTCGATCGTCCCACCGAAATGCGATCTTTCAGCAGGGGCACCGTCTTCATCTGTCCATCGGGACACTGAATGAGTAGCTCTCGATTCATCAGGTGCCATTGTAAAACGATTCCGCGCCCCCTGGCCCTCCATTCACTCTTCGCGTAGCGCTGCCATGGGATCTACCTGCGCTGCGCGCAGAGCTGGAGGCAGTGCAGCGAGGGCCGCGGCGAGCAGCAGTGCACCCAACGGCAACGCCAGGCTCGCCGTGTCGGAGGGCTTCACGGAGAACAGCATGGTGGCGGCCAGGCGGGCCAGGACCCAGCCGCCGGCCAACCCGACTGCCAATCCCGCGAGCGTCACGAGGACGATTTCCGAAGCCACCAATCGCATGACGATGGCTCTTTGTGCGCCGAGCGCCACGCGGATGCCGATTTCCTTTCTGCGCCGCACCACCGAATAACTCAGCACTCCGTAGAGTCCCACCGAGGCCAGCACCAGCGCCACCGCGGCGAAGAAGGTCGCCAGGATGGCCAGCAGCCGCTCGGGAATCAGCATGTCGTCAATCACCGTGGATTGCAGGCGCAGGCGCGAAACGCGCACCGATGGATCGATGGCGTCGAGAGCGCGCTCCATTCCGGCGAGCACGAGTTTGGGGTCCACAGAAGTCCGTACCTCCAGCGCGCCGCCGAAATCGGACAGCGGGAGATACACCGTAGGAGGCCCCGGCGGACGAAGCTGATCGTACTTGGCGTCGCGCACCACTCCGATCACCTCTTTTTCGACGGAGTAGTTGTCGCGATTCCGCCAAAAGTGTTTTCCCACGGGATTCTCGCCCGGGCAGCACAGTCGCGCAAAGGCCTGGTTGATGACTACCGAGGGCGACTTCGGCGCCAGATCCCGTACGTCGAAACTGCGGCCATCCACCAGCCGCATTTTCATGGTGTCGAAGAACTCCGGCGAAACGTCCAGCAGGCGGTATTGCGTCTTCTGCGCGCTGCCGGGCGGCTGGATATCGGTCCACCAGATGTTGCCATCGAGCAGGGCAAATCCGGAGAGGCCGGCCGCGCGCACACCTGGAATTCGCAGCACCGCGTCGAGCCACTGCCGCGATGCCTGCACCGCGTCGCCGGTACGCTTTTTCGCCTCTACGTCGGCCAGAATCACATCGGTACGCGTGAATCCCAGATCCATGGTGATAAGGGTGCGAAACGAAAGAAGCAGCAGGCCGCCGACAAACAACACCATGAAGCTGAAGCTCACCTGCGCCGCCACCAGCGGACGCAGCATGGCTTTGCGCGGCGTGAGTTTGCCCCCGCCACGCTTCAACGCATCGCCGGGAGACGCCGCGGATGCCCGCAGTGCCGGCACCAGCCCGAAGAGAATCGTCGATGCCGCGCCGACCAGCGAGACGAAGCCCAGCACGTAGATCGAGGTAGGCGGGATTGTTCGCCGGCGTGAGCAGATTGACGAGAGATGGCGCTGCCGCGCGGGCCAGCAGCAGTCCGCAGATACACGCGGCGCCGGCCAGAATGCCGCTCTCCGCAAGCGCCTGCTGCACCAGACGCGCCCTGCCGGCGCCAATCGAAATACGCAGGGCCATCTCGCGTTCTCGCGCCGCCGCCCGCGCCAGAAACAGGTTGGCCACGTTGGAACAGGCGATGAGCAGGACGAGCCCCACCACCGCCGCCAGAATCCAAAGCGGGCGCGCGAATGTCTCGCGCAGCGACGACGGTCCGCTGCGCGCCGATCTTACAATCAGTTTGGGAAACAACCGCTTGGGTTCCACGCGGCGCTGCTCTTCGAAAGCCGCCTGCATCATTTGCCGCAGGCGCTCCGGACTCGCGCCCGGGCGCATCCGCGCCAGAATGTTCGTCCAACTCCAGCCGGGATTCGTAAATGCTTCGCGGGAGAACATCATGTTGGGAGCCCAGATGTCGGTGCGCACTCCCGGCTCGACTCCGGTAAATCCTTGTTGCAACACTCCGACGACCTGGAAGCGATCATCTCCATCGGCGAACCATCGGCCCAGCACCGCGGGATTGCCGCCGAAACGCCGCATCCAAAAGTCGTAGGAGAGGACGGCCACCGGGCTTTCGTGTGGATGCTGATCGTCAGAAGGCATGAGGAGGCGGCCCAGCGCCGGGCGGATGCCCAGGATGTCGAGCGCGCCGCCCGAAACGAATTCCACGCGCACGCGATCGGGTTCGGCGGAGTCGAAGGTCACCGGATGTTGCTGCTGCGAGCTCCTGCTGAACACATCGGCCTGTCCCCGGGCGGCGTCACGCAGCAGTTGCAGTTCCCGAAAGCTGAAGAAAGTACCCAAAGTATCAATCGATCCGGACGGGCCTCCCGCTTGGTACGCCAGGTATACCAAGCTCTCCGGATGACTCACAGGGAGCGGCCGCAGCATGAGGGCGTCGATCAGCGAAAACGCCGCGGTCCAGGAGCCGATGGCCAGGGAGAGCGACACCAGTGCGGCCAAGGTGACCGCCGGATTCTTGCGCAGCATGCGACTGCCGAAGCGCAGGTCGCGCATCAGCGAATCCAGCCACGAAACAGCCTTCACCTCGCGGCTGTCCTCGCGCAGGGCGAGGGAGTTGCCCAATCGGCGCCGGACCGCGCGGTCGGCCTCTTCGGCCGGCACTCCTCGGCGCATCATTTCGTCACGGCGTGCCGCGGCGTGGAACTCCATTTCGTCGGCCAGATCGCGATCCATGCGGCCGCTGCGCAGCGCATTACCGATTCGAGACAACCAGGACATCCTTCCCTCCTACGCCCGCTGCAGGACGTGCGCCACAGCCGTGGCCACACTTTTCCAGCGCGCCTCGTCCTCTTCCAACCGCTTTCTGCCGGGGGCGGTGATTTCGTACAGCCGCGCCCGCCGCTTGTTTTCCGTGGTGACCCACCGCGCCTTGATCCACCTCGCCTCTTCCATGCGGTGCCTTGATCCACCTCGCCTCTTCCATGCGGTGCAGCGCCGGGTACAGCGACCCCTCTTCCACCTGCAGAACGTCGTCGGACATCGACTCAATGACGGCGGTGATGCCGTATCCGTGCAAAGGGCCCCGGCGCAGCAGGATCTTCAGGACCATCACGGGCAGCGAACCTTGTAGCGAGTCTGGGCGTGCCATATATTTAGCTGTCTTAGTGAGCAATCTTAGTATACCCGTTTCGCCCGGAAGAAGACAAGACAGACGACACAAAACGATCGTCTGTCCTACTCGGAAATTCGCAAAATCCGTCAAGCGGAGTGTGGATGGCGGGTTTACACTCTGGCTTGGAGGTGGTTATGATCCTTTGGAAACGCGCCGCGCAGCTCGGATTCCTGAGCTGGCTGATTCCTTTCGTGGTGTCATTTCTGATGTTCCCGGTGAAGCAACGGAATGCTCCGCTGTTCGGCAACCTGATCGGCCTGGTGGTGATTCTGACAGCCGCCGTGCTGCTCCATCGCTATTTCCAGAACCGGCCAGTGTCGGTGAAAGAAGCCGTTTTGGTGGGTGCGGCGTGGTTCGCGATGAACCTGATGTTCGACTACCCGATGTTTGCCTATGGCCCCATGAAGATGACCGCCTGGAGCTACTACTCCGAGATCGGGCTGGGCTACCTGGCGCTGCCCGCATTCGCATTCGGGGCGGCGCGGCTGGCACGCTTATGAAGCCATCCACCGAACAGGATTATCACGCGCGCATTGTCCGTACGCTGCTGTACATCCAGGGGCATCTGGATGACCCGCTGGAACTGGAACAGGTGGCCGGCGTCGCTGCCTTTTCCAGCTTTCATTTCCACCGCATTTTCCGGGGCCTCGTCGGAGAGCCCCCCAAGGAATACGTCCGCCGCCTCCGCCTGGAGCGCGCCGCACGGAACCTGAAGCGCACTGCCGAGCCGGTTACGCAAATCGCATTACAAGCCGGATTCGAAACTCACGAATCCTTCACGAGGGCATTTGGAGATATGTTTGGCGTACCCCCTTCCACTTATCGCACGGCATCCGGCAGTCCGCCGGATGAGCATTCCGAGTATCGTCCACCCGACTACCCGGATCCTCCCGCGGTTGAACTCAAGGAGTTTGCGCCCATGCGGCTGCTCTTTCTTCGTCACGTGGGACCGTACACGCAAGTCGGCGCCACCTGGGGACGTCTGATGTCTTGGGCGGGTATGCGCGGTCTGCTGGGACCGGGCATGAAGCTGATCGGGATTGTGCATGACGACCCGGACGTCACGCCGGAAGACAAGGTCCGGTACGACGCGGCGGTGACGATAAGCCGTCCGGTGCAGGCGGAAGGCGACTTCGGGGTGATGGAACTCGCNNGTTGGGGAGGGCCTATCAGCGGCTCTACGGGAGCTGGCTGCCGGAGAGCGGGTATTCCTTGCGCGACGTGCCGGCGTTCGAGCAGTATCTAAACTCACCGCAGAATACTAAGCCTGAGGATCTGGTGACGCTGATTCACATACCCGTCAGCAGGTAGCGTGGACTGGATAGGAGCGGAATTGTCAGTGATGGTTCCATTACCGGCCTCATTCGATTAGTAACAGCGCCCACCTCCACGAATGTCGATTGACGTGTGACAGGGAATCGCTTACAGTACCTCTGGAGCTGATTGGAGGTTATTAATGGCTGCTGTTCTCAGAGACGTGGAAGGGGATTGGTATGGGGTGATGGTGCATGCTCCCAGCCGCGGCGTGATTCATGTGTCATTTGCCGGCGACAGCGGGTCCTTCACGGGAAAGTGGGACTTTCCGGGCCTTTCTGGTGGGACCGCTAAGCGGGGAACCTTCAATGTTACCCGATGTTCGAATTGGCTGCACATCCGGATCCGGTCAAAACCACTCACGAATGTTCAATTCCAACTGACGCTCATCCAAGCCAAAGGCAAGTCGATGCTTACCGGCATAATTCCGCTCGAAACAGCGGAAATCCCGTTTGCTACCGTTACGCTATTCCGTGGCGAGCTGTCAGACGGGGAGATGGATGGCATCTGTCCGGTGTTCGAATTCGTTGCAAAATGAGTCGAGGATCATAAAGTTGTGTCGCCACGGATCCAACTCGCCGGTGCGCGATACATCGTAGGAACGCGGCCGGAGAGTAAGCGATCCCGCAGTCTCGGGGTGGCCCTTGCTATTGCCGGCTTTGGCGTCTTATCATTCGGTTTTGTTGGCGCGAGTATTCAGTTTCGAGCGGGGATAGGGGTATTACCCGGCTGGAGTGCGACCTTTACTGGCGGCAGTTACCGGGTAACCGATGTTGGCCCGTCCGCGGCGGGTTTGCGCCCTGGGGACCGAATCCAAACCGTTGCCGGCGATCCGCAGGCGGGGTTCTACGGTCCGGCGCTGGCGCTGTCCCGAGTCCCGGCCGCCAGCTCGTATTCCGTCACGGTTCTCCGCGCGAGTGGGATGGAGACCGTCTCCTTACGCCTGAGCAGGGCGGAAGGAAGTTGGAGACCGCTGGTTCCTAACTTGATTGTAACTGCCCTGCTATATGCCCTCGGGCTTTGGATCGGGTCCGTGAAGTTTCGGGATGTTACCGGAAGGCTGGCGACGCTGACTTTCCTGTTGACCGTGTTCACGTTTCTTTCCGTGATTCTGGAGCGGTTTCCCGGTTGGAACCACCCGACCTCCGCATTAGCCCTTGCCGTCGCAAACGTCGCCAGACCGCTCAATCTGGCGGTTGCGTATCATTTCTTTTCCCGCTTCCAGCAACCAGTAGCGGAGTCTGCCAGGGGAATCGCGCTGCGGCGGGCACTATACGTATTAGCCGTACTACTGTGGCTCCCGCTGAACATTCCAGCGTTTGCGCACATTCTCGGTGTTACTCCCGGTCCGGTGTTGGCGCTGATAGGGGCGTTCCGGCGGGATGGCCGTCCGGGGGGATTGCTGATACCAATTTACGAGACGCTGGCCACAGTGCTCATGGGCGTTGTGCTTGCCCGCAATTATGGCCGTCTCAGCGATCCCGATTCGAGAAGGCGTCTGCGCTGGGCGGGATTGGGTTTTGGTGCAACCCTGGGCATCTTTCTGGTGTTCGCGCTGCTCAAGATCGCTTTGTACCTGACCGGCAGCATCACCATCGGTTCTCTGATGGCGTTATCGAACGACCTGGCCACCATTGTGATCGGCCTCTCCTGCGTGGCGCTCGCGTATGCCGTGGCCAAGCATCGCGTTTTGGGAATCCACGTCGTCATCCGGCGCGGTGTGCAATACCTGCTGGCGAAGAACGCATTACAACTGATTATTGTCCTGCCGGCTCTGATATTTCTCTTCGAGGTGCTGCGCTATCCCGATCAGCGTGTTCGTGACTTGCTGTTGCACAAGCCTTGGCCGTTTTACGCCCTACTTACTATTACAGGCGCGGTCAGCCTGCGTTATCGAAGGCAGATGCGCCACTGGCTCGATCGCAAGTTCTTTCTTCCACAGTTAGAGCAGGAGCGGGTACTCCTTGCGCTTGTGGAACGCCTCAAGACGGCGGAGTCCGAAGCCGAAGTTTGCCTGAGCGCCGCGCGCGAAATTGACGCGGCGCTGCATGTTACCGCTCTTCATATCCTGGTGCGGGGGCAGAATGACGGCAAGCTGCGAGTCGCTTATTCGCGGACGATCGATACGGCGGTACGCCTGCGAGACTGGCTGGCCGAGTCGGGATCGGAGTTCCTCAGGAACGGCGACATGTTCAGTCTGTATGCATGTGAAGACACCGCACCAGAGGATCTGCCGCAGGCGCGTGTATCCGAGGAGCAGATGGTGGTCCCCCTGATTGGCACGGACCGCTCAGACGTTGGGGCGCTCGTGCTCGGCCCCAAGCGTTCCGAACAGCCATACACCAGCCGCGATCGCGATCTGTTAAAGGCGGTTGCCGGCCAGATCGCGATCATCTACGAAGTCTTGCGGCTCAGGGAGAGTGTCGAGCGCGAAAAGCGCGTGAGAGTGCAGGTGCTGGGACACCTGGACGGCCAGTTCGTGCAGCTTTTGAACGAATGCCCCGACTGCGGCCGTTGCTACACAACTGCTCAACGCACCTGCCCGGCGGACGGCGCAAACCTCACACTGACGCTGCCGGTGGAAAGGACAATCGACGGCAAGTATCGCCTCGACCGCCGCATCGGCCGTGGAGGCATGGGCGTAGTGTATGAGGCGGGCGACCTGCGCCTGGGCCGCAGCGTGGCGATCAAGATGATGGTCGGAGACCTCTTCGGCAACAGCCAGGCCATGGCTCGCTTCGAACGTGAGGCTCGGGCTGCGGCGTCGCTAAGCCACCCCAATGTAGTTCGGGTTTACGACTTCGGGCGACTGGCTGCGGGCGGAGCCTACCTGGCGATGGAACTGGTAATCGGCACCTCATGGCGCGGGCGGTTGAGGGGCGGCCGAAAGATCGTGCTGGCGCAGTTCTCCTATTGGATGAAACAGTTGTGCTCCGCAATGGAAGCGGCACACGCAAAAGGCATCATCCATCGCGATCTGAAACCGGAAAATCTCATGATCGCCGATGAGGATCCGATGGGGCGCGTGATTGTGCTGGACTTCGGGCTCGCAAAGCTGCGCTCGGAGTATGCGGACCGTGACTTGACGCTCTCGGGCCCGGTCATGGGGACCCGCGGTTACATGTCGCCTGAACAACGTGCCGGCAGGAAGGA
>OKRF01000290.1:14477-34822 GCA_900290315.1 Candidatus Sulfopaludibacter sp. SbA3
ATGGGGACCCGCGGTTACATGTCGCCTGAACAACGTGCCGGCAGGAAGGTTGACGCGCGCGCCGACGTGTTTGCACTTGCCGTGATCTGCGCGGAGACTCTCACGGGCCGCCGTCCGCCCCAAGCCGGCGCGTCGTCCCAGTGGCTGCATGCGGGTCTCAGACGAGTAGGGATTCGATGGGGCGCCCTGGCTCGCAGCATTGAATGCGGTTTGGCGGCGCACGCCTCCCGTCGTCCTGATGTCAGCGAGTTTTGGCAGAACCTGTCGAGCGCTTTGGCGGAAGAGGCCGTACAGCCCGCCACGCTGATGGCAGCGGATGATGTGGAGACACTCTCGATGCCGGGCGGGAGCGAACAGGAGTAGTGAAAAGGGGGCAGGATACGACGCATCAGTGGGACAGACGATCGTTTTTTGTCATCTGTCTTCGAGATATATAATTGCGGAATGCTTTCCTGCGCGCTCCCGGGAGTCCCGGCCCTGCGCGGCGCTGTCCCGGCGCGAAGATGACAGACGACAAAAGTCGATCGTCTGTCCTACTGATGGCATTGCTGGCAGCCTGCCATCCGGCCTCGCCTGTGCGGGCGATTGATCCGGCTATGGCGTCTTGCGTGCCTGCTGGCACAGTTGCGATGGCGGGTCTGAACCTGGAGCAGTTGCGGACGTCGCCTTGGTACGCGAAGCTGCCACGGACGGTGGCTACGGTGATGGAGCCGTTTCGCGGTGCGCGATTGCTACTGGCGGCGTACAGCGGCAAGGATCTGCTGGTGATCGCGAGCGGGCCGTCGGGACTCGCGCTAAGTGGGTCGGCGGAATCGACCCAGGCGGCCGAGGCGCAGCGGAAGATGGCGGCGACGGGGGCGCCGGAACTGCTGGCGGACGCGGAATCGATCGCCGCAGGCAAACAGATCTGGGTTGTGGTGCGGGGCGATGCCGCGCTGCCGCTCTCCGGGAATGCGGCCAACGTGAATCGGCTGCTGCGGAATATGGAATTTGCCGCTATCACGGTGCGGCTCGATTCCACGATTGAGTTCGCGATCGTCGCCCGGGGCCGTACGGTCGACGCTGCGCGCCACTTCGAGGAGACGCTGCGCGCCGCTCTTACGATGGCGGCGGCCGCCGATGCAAAACAGGCGGAGATGGCGGCGCTGCTTCGATCCATCCAGGTCAGGCGGGAGGATCGTGTGGTACGTGCCGCCGTTTCCGCCGGCGGCGATGCGGCGGAGAAGCTGCTGGCGTGGCTGACGCCGTAGGGCACAACGGTGACATGCAACAGATTTCGCGAGAGCGGCGAAATCAATCGCCTGCCACCGCTTTGCAGCGTCCGCTGCTAGTCTAGGGTCTTGTGGAAACGCAGGGCACTCAGGCTCAGTACCGTCACGCCGTAGACGAAGAGGGCCACCATTTGGGGCCACAGCACAGAGACGCCCACACCCTTCAGAAAGATGCCGCGGACGATTTCGATGAAGTAGCGCAGCGGGTTGAGATAGGTCAGATACTGCACCGCGACGGGCATGTTGCGAATGGGGAAGGCGAAGCCGCTGAGCATGAAAGCGGGAGTCGAAAAGAAGAAGTTGGCCATCATGGCCTGCTGCTGCGTGTGCGAGATGGTGGATAGGAACAGCCCCGCGCCGAGCGACGTCATTAGAAACAGCACCGAGCAAAAGAGCAGGAGCAGCGGACTGCCACGGAGGGGAATGTGAAACACCAGCAGCGCCACCGTGGTGATGAGCACCACATCGAGCAGGCCGACCACAGCGAAGGGCAGCGTTTTCCCGAGCATCAACTCGATGGGGCGGATGGGCGTCACCATCAACTGCTCCATGGTCCCGATCTCTTTTTCGCGCACAATCGCCAGGGCGGTCAGCATCAGAGTCACCATCATGATGATATTGGCGACTACGCCGGGCACGAAATAGTTGCGGCTGTGCAGATCGGGGTTGAACCACACGCGGGTGCGCGCCGGCACAGAAGGGAAGGTCATGTTGACGGCCGAGCCGGGGCTGCGCGTCAAAATGCGCACGTTCTGCTGCGTGGCCGTCACGTCGCTGGAAAACTGGGCGATGATCTCGCTGGCGTAACTGCCCACGATCGACGCGGTGTTGGAGTTGGTGCCATCGATCAGAATCTGGACTTCGGTGGAGCGGCCGCGGCGCACGTCGCGCTCGAAATCGGGCAGGACCCGCACTACCGCTTCGGCCTGTCCGCGGTCCAGCACCTGGTGCACTTCCTCTTCGCTGCGCGGCATGGCCACCACGTCGAATCGCGCGGAGCCTTCAAAGCGTTCGCGCAGGTCGCGGCTCAAAGGGGTGCGGTCCATGTCCATCCACGCGATGCGGGCGTGATCCACGTCCAGGTTCACGGCGAAGCCGAAGACCAGCAACTGAATCATGGGAGGCAGAAACAGCAGGATGCGCATGCGCGGGTCGCGTAGGGCCTGGATCAGCTCTTTTCGCAAGATGGTTCGGATTCGTTCCCACATGGCTTACACCAGCTTCTGGTTCACTTTGCGCGTCGCCAGGATGAACAGGATGGTGGCGTACAGCAGAAGGAACCCCAATTCGCCCCACAAAACACGCAGACCCACGCCTTTCAGGAAAATGCCCTTCATCAGTGTGACGACGTAGCGGGCGGGGATGATGTGCGTGATTACCTGAATCACCGGCGGCATGGTTTGGATTTCGTAAACGAAACCCGAGAGTAAGAATGCCGGCAGAAAGGAACTGAGAATGCCCATCTGGTAGGCCTGCAACTGTGTCTTGGCCGCCGCCGAAACGAAGACACCCCAGAACAGTACACCCACCAGAAATACGCACAAGGACACCGCCATCAGGGGCACGCTGCCACGCAAGGGAACGCCAAACACGAAGATGCCGACCAGCACCGCCATGAGCGCATCGGCCACCCCCACCACGAAATAGGCGAGCATCTTGCCGAGTACGATTTCCGCCGGGCGCAACGGCGTGGAGAGCAGTTGTTCCATGGTCCCCATCTCCCATTCGCGCGCGATGGTCAACGAGGTGAGCAGCGCGGCAATGATCTGGAGGATTACCGCGATCAGACCCGGCACCACATAGTTCTTGGATTCGAGTGAGCTGTTGTACCAGACGCGCAAGCGGGCATCCACGGGCGCGCCGCCGTGTTCTCCGCCGCGGCGGTTCTGCATCTCGGTCCGCAGTTGCAGTGAATAGTTGCGCACCACCGTCTCGGCGTAACCCAGCACGATACTGGCGGTGTTGGAATCGCTGCCATCGAGCAGAATCTGCACAGGCGCCTCGCGGCCAGCGCCAACATTCTTTGAGTAGTCGCGCGGAATGACCACGCCCATCAGAATCTGGTTGGAATCGATACCGCGCTCAATGGGGCGGTAGCCATCCACGGCGCCGCGAATGTCAAAGAAGCGCGAGCCCTGAAACTGCTTGATCAGGTCGCGGCTGGCGTTGGTGCCGTCCTGGTCGTAAACCAGGGTGGGCACCTGGTCCACGTCGAGAGAGAGCGCGTAACCGTACAACAGCAGCATCATCACGGGCACAGCCAGCGCCATGCCCAGGCTGCGGGCGTCGCGCGTGATGTGGTGCAGTTCCTTGATGAGAACGGCGCGAAGTCTGCGATAGCTCATGCGGCCTTCCGATCCTCGGCTTCGATCATGGCGACGAACACGTCCTCCATCGAAGGCTCGATCCGCTGCAGCCCCTGCACAGCGATCCCGCGGTCAGCGAGTGCCTTTTGAATGCTGGCGCGCCCCGCATCCAGATGGTCCACGGTGACGTGCAGACCTCCGCCGAAAACGGCGACGTCGTGCACGCCGGGGAGCCCTTCCAGGGCGCGCATGGTCGCCAGCGGATCGCCCGTCTCCAAGTGGAGGAGGGTGTAGGCGGTGAGGCCCTTTTTGAGTTCGGCCGGCGTGCCGAGGGCGATCACTTTGCCGCGATACATGAGGGCCAGGCGGTGGCAATACTCGGCTTCATCCATGTAGTGGGTGCTGACGAAGATGGTGTGGCCGGTCTCGGCGAGGTCGTGAATCAGTCCCCAGAAGGCACCGCGGGCGATGGGGTCGACGCCGCTGGTGGGCTCGTCCAGAAAGAGTACTGGGGGATCGTGCAGGATGGCGCACCCCAGTGCCAGCCGCTGTTTCCAGCCCCCGGAGAGCGTGCGCGTGAGGGCCGTGCGGCGCTCCGTCAGGCCGGCCATTTGCACCACGTATTCTTTGCGCTGGGCGCGGAGCGCGTGGGGCACGCCGTAGATGCCGGTGAAGAAATTGATATTCTCTTCCACGGTGAGATCGTCGTAGAGCGAGAACTTCTGCGACATGTATCCGATGCTGCGGCGGATCTCTTCGGGCTGGCGCGCGACGTCGAATCCGTTCACGCTGCCGCTACCGGAGGTCGGGATCAACAGGCCGCATAGCATGCGAATGGCGGTAGATTTGCCCGCGCCGTTGGGTCCCAGGAAACCGAAGATTTCGCCTTTGGCCACCTGGAGGGAGACGTGATCCACGGCCACGAAGGAGCCAAAGGCTTTCACCAGGCTGTCCATCTCCACGGCCCATCCGTTCGCGGTCATGCGGCGCTCTCCACTTCGTGAATTGTCTTAATGAAAGCCGCTTCCAGCGAGGCGGCGCCGGTGTCGCGCTTCATGACGTCCGGCGGGGCGCAGCGAATCAGCTTGCCCTTGTGCATCAGGCCCACGCGATTGCAACGCTCGGCCTCGTCGAGATACGCGGTGGTCATGAAGATGGTGATGCCGTCTTTCAGAAGCTGGTACAGTATGGCCCAGAAATCGCGGCGGGAAACGGGGTCGACTCCGTTCGTGGGCTCGTCCAGAAACAAAATCTGGGGGCGATGCAACAGGGTGCACATGATTCATGCCGCCGGAGAGGCGGCCGGCCTGGCGGCCGCGGAACGGATCCATGCGTGTCATACGCAGCAGTTCGACGGTCAGGCGCTGGCGCTCGGCTCCGGTGATGTCGAACAGGTCGGCATAGAAGTCCATGTTCTCCTGTACGGTGAGGTCCGCATACAGGCCGAAACGCTGGGCCATGTAGCCGATCTGGTCTTTGACGGCTTGCGATTCGCGGGTGACATCGTGGCCGGCCACGCGCGCGCTGCCTTCGCTGGGGTCCATCAGGCCGCAGAGCATGCGCAGCGTGGTGGTCTTCCCCGCCCCGTCCGGACCCACCAGGCCGAAGATTTCGCCCTTCGACACGGTGAGGTTGAGGTGGTCGACGGCGGTGAGAGCAGCGAAGCGCCGGGTGAGGTCGCGAGTTTCGATAATTGGTTCCATAGTCAGAGGGAAAAACTCACCGCGGAGGCGCGGAGACGCGGAGGAAAACGCGGAGAAAGGCAAGATCTTCGATGCCTCTCGCGGCTCCGCCCTCCTTACTGGTTCTCCACGTCTTTCTCCGCGCCTCCGCGCCTGCGCGGTGAAGAGCAGTTTGACTCATTGCAGGACGATCTCCCCATCCGCGGGCATGTTGGATTTCAGTTCGCGGCTGGAATTGTCGAGCTCGATTTTGATGCGGTAGACCAGCTTCACACGCTCCTGTTCGGTTTGAATCTGTTTGGGAGTGAACTCGGCTTCGGAGGCGATGAAGATTACTCGTCCGTTGTAGGTTTTGCCCGGGTAGGAATCGGTTTTGACATTGACTTTGGAGCCGAGCTTCACTTTGCCGAGGTCGGTTTCGTTGATGTAGCCGCGGAGCCAGGGATGTTCGATATCGCCCACGGTGACGACCGTCGTGCCGGGCGCCAGTATTTCGCCCACGTCGGCCGATTTCACGAGGACCACGCCATCCACCGGCGAGACGGCGACGGTATCGGCCAATTGCGAATCGATCTGCGCCAACTGCGCCCTGGCGCGTGCGATTTCGGCGCGGCGGGTGGTGATTTCCTCTTCGCGGCGCTTCATCTCCAGCGAGTTCGCTTCAGCCGTTTTGAGAGCGCCGCGCGCCCGCTCCACCTGGCCCTGCGCGGCATTTACCTGCTCGATACGCGGTCCGGCCAGCACCAGGGCCTCGCGCTCTTTGGACGAATTCAGGGCAGCGGTGGCGCTTTCCCAGCGATTGCGGTATTGATCGTACTGCGCGGTGGAGATATCGTCATCCTTATATAATTTCTGGGCGCGCTCCCAATCGCGCTGGCTGCGCTCCACTTCGGATTGCGCCGCATCGACTGCCGCTTTGGCGTCGAGTTTCTCCTGGGGGCGGGAGCCGTTCTTCAACTCAGCCAAGCGCGCCTGATTCGAAACCAGGTCGGCATTGCGCGTTTCAATGTCCGCCGACATCGTTTCCTTCTCCCACTGCACGGCCGTCTGCGCCTGCGCGAGCTGCGATTCCGCCGATTGGATGGCGGCCACCTGGGCGGCGCGCTGGGCGACGAGTTGATCTCGATCCAAGCGTGCGATCAACAGCCCCTTTTTCACCGTGTCGCCTTCATCGACGGTGCGCTCGATCAGCCGGCCGGCCGTTTTGAAGGCGATATTGACTTCCGTCAGTTCGATGTTGCCGGACACCACGATGCGGTTGTCCGGCTGGCGATTGCGCCCGCGGTAAGCGTAGACACCGGCCGCGCCGGCGGCCAAAATAGCGATGATCAGGATTCGTTTCTTCATTGCACCGTGCTCCTCACCTTGCCCATGGACTGCGCGAGGTCGATTTTAGCGACGTTGTAGCCGTAGAGCGCTCCGGTCTGATTGTCCAGCGCGCGCTCCAGCCGGGTCTGCGCGTCGGTCACTTCGATGCTGGTGGCGACACCCGCGCCGTACCGGCGCCGCGCCTGCGCCAGTTCGTTCTGCGCCAGTTCCAGGCCGTCTTTGGCGACTTTGACTTCGTCGTCGGCGGATTGCAGCGCGTCCAGCGCCAGCCGAACGTCCAATTCAATCTGCTCCTTCAGATCGGTGGTGCGCACCTTTTCGGCGCGGTATTGCGAGGCTGCTTCCTCGCGGCGGGCATCGCGGCGCCCGCCATCGAAGAGCGGTACCCGCACGGAAATCCCGTAGGTCCGCGTGGGTAAGGAGTTCTGCAGGCCCGAGCCGCTGGAGCCGTAATCGCCGAAAGCCTGCACGGAAGGAACGCGTTCGAGCCTGGTGGCGCTGGCCGAGAGGCGCGCGGTGAATTCGCGGTCCTTCTGCGCCTGGTAGTCGGGACGCGTGGCGAGCGCCTGGGTTTTGGCCTGCTCCAGCGCCACAGGATCGATGGGGATGTAACCCAGCTTGTCAGTCAACTGAATTTCCGTATCGAGGCTCGCTCCCATGGCGCGCAGAAGGCGCAGGTGCGCGCTGCGGCGGGCGTTTTGCGCTTCCAGAAAATGTTGCTGGTCGTTGGCCAGTTGTACTTTGGCGCGGGTGATCTCGATTCCGGTGCCGGTGCCCGCGGCCTTCTGATTGTTGGCTTGCACCAGGACGGCCTGGCTCAGGGCGACGTTGGCTTGCGCGGTCTCCACATCGGCATCGCTCTTGATGGCCGTGAGATAGGCACGCGCCACCAGGGCAGCCACCTGCTCATCGGTGTTCTCGACATCTTTGCGCGCCGCGGCCGCAGTGGTCCGCGACGCCTGGAAGCGGCGGATGGAGCTGAAATCGAAGATAGTCTGCGACGCCGTGAAGCGCGCATCGAAGTTGGTGAACGGTCCCACGAAGTAAGGAATCTGTAAGGGGAAGCCGGGCGGCAAATTGAATTTGATGCCCTCGGCGGCGAGGTTGGCCGTGCGGCTCTGGTAGTTCACCGCGCTTTCCACGTCGGGCAGCAGGGCCGCGCGGCTTTCGGCGATGCGCGCCTGTGCCTGCTTCAGAGCCTCGACGGCCAACTGGATGTTGGCGTTGCCTTCCGGCGAAACGGCGATTTCCACGGCGCGTTTGAGGCTGAGCGAAAGCGGCCCGCGCGCTGCCTGGTCCGCCGCGAAGGCCTTGGGTGCCGCGGCCATCAGCAGGATGAATGCGAGTCTCATTGGTTCCCCTCGTTCTTTGCGGCGGGTGTGGCTGGCGCTTGAAACCCGGCTGTGAGAAACGTGATCAGCCGTTCGATGCGGCCGCGGATATCGCCAGCGTCCCCGCCCAGTCCGGTAATTTCGTTCTTGTAGCACATGGTGTGGGCCATGGCGCCGAACATAAAATGCATGCGCCACCGGAACTCTTCGTCGGGCAGGTCGGGTATGGCCCTGCGTAACGCGCCGGCGAGGCGCTCGACGAGTTCCTTGAAGTGCCGCTCTATGATCGCCGGCAGCAGGCCTTCGGCCATCATGCGGCCCATCAGGCGCACAAACGTGGGATCGCGGTCGGCGGCTTCGGCCATGGGCAGCAGCCAGGCATCGAGCACTTTCTTCACAGAGGGCGGCCGCTTCCCGGATTCGGCTTCCACGCGGTTCAAGCGGGCCAGCCGCTCTTCGTTCACAGGACCGGCCTTGCGGGCGATCACCGCGGTCAACAGATCTTCCTTGGTCCCAAAGTGATAGTGAATGGAAGCCAGGTTGACACCCGCTTCAGAGATGATGTGCCGCACGGAGGTGGCGGCGTATCCCTGATCGCCGATGAGGCGTTGGGCGGTGTCGAGAATCTTCTCTTTCGTATCCACCATAATCAAAC
Organism: Candidatus Sulfopaludibacter sp. SbA3; assembly: GCA_900290315.1. Lineage (GTDB taxonomy): Bacteria > Acidobacteriota > Terriglobia > Bryobacterales > Bryobacteraceae > Sulfopaludibacter. The sequence goes on from OKRF01000290.1 coordinate 23,052, forward strand.
GACTGTTTTAATTATACGACTGAATTCGACGTTGTCAATAGTTATGATACGCGGAACGTAAATTGCTCACTAAACGATGGGAGTCGCCGCGCTTGTCACTTGGCGCGGCTATTCGGAGGCTAAAGCTTTATGATGAATTGGATTTCTGAGCTCTGGTGCAAAAAAATGCACACCAAAGCCATGTGGCCGATACACGGCCGGTACATCTGTCCACAATGTTTACGCACGCATGCGGTCGCCTGGGAAGACCCGGTCATCCCGCGGACCGCCAAAGCAGCCCGCAGCGTGGCACAAACGGAGTTTCAACACTCCACAGTGTCTTAGTTTAGTCGCGCACGTCAGGCGCTCTGGTAGGATGGTGCTCTGCGCCTGGGCATCCACACATTCACCGCCGGTTCATTGGAACAATCCGCGCTCACCGCCGCGGAATTGGGCGCTAACACATTTCAGATATTCTCCGCCAGTCCGCGGATGTGGCGCGCCCGCGCGCCGGATGCCGGACAGGTGAGGAAATTCCGCGCGGCGCGTGAGCGGTTTGACTTGTACCCGCTGGCAATTCACGTCAATTACCTGGTAAATCTTGCCTCCATTGACCCGGTGGTGCGGGCAAAATCGATCGCCGGCTTTCGCGGCGAGTTGGAGCGCGCCGCGACGATTGGCGCAGAATTCCTGGTGCTGCATCCAGGCAACTGCCGCGGTCGTTCGGCCGAAGAGGGGATTGCAAGCTTCGCCACCGCTCTGCGCGAGGCGGGCGAGGGCTTTCGCGCGGGCGATCTGACGGTGCTGCTGGAGAATACCGCAGGCTCGGGCGCAAATTTGGGCAGCCGCTTTGAGGAATTGCGCGCTATCCGGGCGCTGGCTCGCGATCTCACCGATCTGCCCATCGGCTATTGCCTGGACACCTGCCACCTGCTGGCGGCGGGCTTTAATATCGCCACACCCGTGGGTCTTCGCGCCACGGTTCGGAGCGCCGGCGAAGTGCTCGGCATGAGCAACGTCCACTTGATTCACGCCAACGATTCGAAGACGCCGCTGGGATCGCGCGTGGATCGGCACGAAGGAATCGGGCAGGGTCACATTGGGCTGGAAGGGTTCCGCAGAATTCTGCGGCATCCGAAACTGCGGGGCAAGCCTTTCATCCTGGAAACGCCTATTTATAAAGAGGGCGACGATCAGAGGAATCTGAACACGTTGAAGAAGCTTGCGGGACGAAATACTTCACCGCGGAGGAGCGGAGGCGCGGAGGAAGACGCGGAGAAAGGCAAGAGCCAAGAATGAGTCTTGCCGGATTGGATTTTGGTTTTTTCCGCGTCTTCGTCCGCGTCTCCGCGCCGCAGTGAAGGTCTTCTTCTTGCGGTCCGAGGCACCATCTCGTTACGATAGAATTTAGCCCACATCCAAAACTGTTATGCCCGAAAAGCCCTACGACCATAACCAGATCGAACTGAAGTGGCACGAGCGTTGGCAGGACGCTGAGTTTTACAAGGCCGAAGAGAACTCCGCCAAGCCGAAATTCTACGTGCTGGAGATGCTGCCGTATCCCAGCGGCACGCTGCACATCGGGCACATTCGCAACTACTCCATTGGCGACGCGCTGGCGCGCTACAAGTGGATGCGCGGGTTCAATGTGCTGCATCCCATGGGCTGGGACGCTTTCGGACTGCCGGCGGAGAACGCCGCCATTGCCAATAAGACGCCGCCGCGCGAGTGGACGCTGCAAAACATCGCGTCCATGAAGAAGACGCACCGGCGCTTCGCTTTCAGCTACGATTGGGACCGCGAAGTCTCCACCTGCGAGCCGGAATATTATCGCTGGAATCAATGGTTCTTCCTGCGGATGCTGGAGCGCGGTCTCGCGTACCGCAAGAAGGCTCTGGTGAACTGGTGCCCCAAATGCTGCACCGTGCTGGCCAATGAGCAGGTAGTGGAAGGCTGCTGCTGGCGCCACGAAGATACTCCGGTAGAACAGCGCGCGCTGGAACAGTGGTTCCTCAAGATCACGGACTACGCCGAGCAGTTGTTGGACGAGATCCAAAACCTGGAAGGCGGTTGGCCGGAGCGCGTGCTCACCATGCAGCGCAACTGGATTGGCCGCTCCGAAGGCGCGGAGATCGATTTCAAACTGGCGGAAACAGACGAGCCGATTCGTGTTTTCACCACGCGCGTCGATACCATCTACGGCGCCACCTGTGTGATTCTGGCACCCGAACATCCTCTGAACGAACGGCTGCTCGACACGGCCGGCAAGGCGCGGGCGAAAGCCATGGTGGATGCGCGCGCCAATCAGGGTCCCGGCGATGTGTTGAAGGCAGGTTTCTTCAGCGGCCATTACGCGGTGAATCCGTACAGCGGTGAGAACGTGCCCATCTGGGTGGGCAACTTCGTGCTGATGGGCTATGGCACCGGCGCGATCATGGCCGTGCCGGCGCACGATGAACGCGATTTCGAATTCTGCCGCAAGTACGGAGTCACCGTGCGGCCGGTGGTCCGGCCCGCGGATGGCGAACTGGCCGTGGAACCGGGCATGCTTCAGCCATACGCGGAATATGGCGTGGTGGAAAACTCCGGGCAATGGTCCGGGCTGACCTCGGAAGAAGCGCGGAAACAGATGGCGGCGTTTGCCGAGGCGAACGGTTTCGGCAAAGCTGCGGTCACGTTCCGCATCAAAGATTGGGGCATCTCGCGGCAGCGCTACTGGGGCACGCCGATCCCGGTGATTCACTGCGCGGCGTGCGGCGTGGTGCCGGTTCCGGAATCGCAACTCCCGGTGGTGCTGCCGGACAAGATCGAGATCACGGGCACGGGGAGGTCTCCGCTGGAGAACGTGCCGGAGTTCGTCGACGTGCCGTGTCCAAAGTGCGGCGGCGCGGCCAAACGCGAGACGGATACCATGGACACGTTCATCGATTCCTCCTGGTATTTTTATCGCTACTGCGATGCGCACAATAGCACGGCCCCATTCGATTCCGCGAAGATCGCTTACTGGTTCGAGATCGATCAATACATCGGCGGCGTGGAGCACGCCATTCTGCACCTGATCTATTCGCGCTTCTTCACCAAGATGATGCGCGACATCGGGCTGATCAAAAACAGCGAGCCGGCGCGCCGCCTGTTCACGCAAGGCATGGTGATCGCCGAGGGCGCCAAGATGTCCAAGAGCAAGGGCAACGTGGTGGGCGCCGACATGCTCGCCGAGAAGTTTGGCGCCGATACCGCGCGCATGTTCGTGCTGTTCGCAGCTCCTCCCGAGAAGGAGGTCGACTGGCGCTGGGAAGGCGCCGAGGGCATCTATCGCTTTCTGGGGCGCGTGTACCGCTTCGTGACGCGCACGGTGGGCGCGGCGGGCAGTGGCGAAAGCGACAAGAAGGTGCTGCGCAAATTACATCAGACGCTCGCCAAGATTACGGAAGACTTCGAGACGCGCTGGCACTTCAACACCTGCATCGCGAGCGTAATGGAATTGGTGAACGTACTGTACGCCGAAGAGGCCGATCTGAGTCCGGCGGTGCTTGCGGAGGTCAACGAGAAGTTGGCGCTGTTGCTGGCTCCTTTCGCGCCGTACCTGGCGCAGGAGATCTGGGAAGAGTTGGGCAAGGACGGGCCGGTGTTTCGGCAGAAGTGGCCGGCCTTCGATCCGGAACTCGCCAAAGAGGACGAAGCTGAGATCGTCGTCCAGGTGAACGGCAAGCTGCGCACGCGCATTTTCGCCCTGTTCGGGACTCCCAAAGAGGAGCTGGAAACACGTGCGCTGGCCGATGGGAAGGTTCAGGCATTCATCGCCGGCAAGCAGGTGGTCAAGATCGTCTTCGTTCCGGATAAACTCGTCAACATTGTAGTGAAGTAGGGCAACGCGGCAGGCCCTACGAAGGGAACGGCGCCGGCGCGCCGATCAGCGCACGAAGCCGCTGGATGGCGTGCGATTGCCGGAACCACGCGCTGGCCGCGGGGAAGAGGACGATTAGTTGCCTCACCGACTGCCCGGCGATCATCGAGAGCGGCCACCTTCCACGGAATACCCGGAAGTGGAATGTGACGAACGCCCACTCGATCCGCAACGCGGAGAGCGTGCCGCCCCGCAGATAGGGGCGGGCGCGTTCCTGACCAAGGGAGGCTCCGGTAGCGGGGAGCAGACCCAGCTCCCGGGCCTGCCGGTGAAGATCGGTGCCGGGATAAGGGAAGAAGATCGATAGCAGCACGCCGGTGGGATCGCACGCCCGGGTCATTCGCATAGTCTCCGCCAGATCCCGCGGCGTTTCGGTGGGCAGTCCGATCATGACGAACAGAAATAACTTGAGCCCTTCCTGCCGGGCCCATCGTGTGAATTGCAGGATATCGGCGTTGCTGTACACGGGCCTCCGCAACACCTCCCGCCGGATTCGTTCCGACCCGGACTCCAGCCCGATATTGATATTCCGGATGTTGGCCTTTTTGAAATGAGAGAGAAGCTCTTTCGAAAAGGCTTCGTCCCGGCCATACCGTTGCGTCAGCGCCAGGTTGATGCCGAAGGGGACCGGCGTCTGACGGCTGGCGTTGAACCGCGCCAGGGCATGGCACAGTTCCGCCGCGTACTTCGGATTGGCGCCGATCGTTTCGACTTCCAGATAGACGCCTCTGGTGTCCGGATTCAGGTCGACCAGCACCTGAATTTCACCGATGACGTTGGCGGGAGAACGAAACCTTACATAAGTCCCACCGGCCAGTTGACTTAGGATATGGTTCGAACAGTAAGAACAGCGGAAGGGGCAACCTCGGCCGACAAGCACGGTGGGGCGCTGCGGAGGCCCGAACATCCAAGGCCGCCAAAGGTCGCGATCCACGAACGGCAGGGAGTCGAGATCGCTCAGGAACGCTCGGGTCGGGTTCTTCTCAATTCCGCCCCCGCCGGGCAGCTTGATCCAAAAACTCGGCACGCCTGACGGGTGGGCGCCATGTTCCAGTTGTGCGATGAACTCCGCGATCGGCCCTTCTCCTTCGCCCACGCAGATCGCGTCGATCGCTTCCTCGCCGATGGCTTCCTCGGGGTTGAGCGATGCATGCGGACCACCCAATATGACGGTGATCGATGAATCGATCGCTTTCACGCGGCGGGCCACCTCCCGTATTGCGGGAAAGCGTGTACTGACGGCTGTCAGGCAGAATAACCTAGGGCAGAATTCTTCGATCACTTGCCGCACTCGCGCATCCACATTCGACACAGGAGTGATCACCAGCGTCCGCACGTTGTGGCCCAAGTTCTTCACCACTGTAGCGATCATGGCAATGCCGAACGGAAGTCCGGCTTCCACTAACGGCTTATCGCCGGTAACAAAGTCTTCAACCGAGTAGACACAGACTGTATTCATACTTAAGAGTATGAATATTACTATATCTTGATCTACTAAGATCCGGCTAGCCCATGCCACGTGGCCACTAACAAAATAAATCTTAGAGTTTCAGCCTCGCGGGACACTATGTGTTGCATGGCGTGTACTACTGGGCAATAGGTTGGCCCGCTTCGAGCGTGGCGACCATGGCTTCGAGACTCTTCTTATTGAGATCGTCGCGGGCCTGAGACAGAGCTTTGCGGGCATGTTCGAGCGCCTGCTTCAGATCGCCGTTAGCGGCGTAGCCGCGAGCCAGGCCCACATGGGTCGGCCACTGGTCGCCGTTGCGCTGGAAATTCAGATTGAAGATCTCCATGGCTTCCTTGTTCTTCTTCTCAGTGAGCAGGCGGCGGCCGTATTGATGCAGGTCGAGCGATGTGGCGGATTGGTGGTGCACGGCAAGCTGCATGGTCTTCGCGGCCTCGTCCTTCCGGCCTATTTTTTCCAGCACTGCCGCCTTGTTGCTTAGCGTTGTGAAGTTGGTCTCGCCGATGAATGGCTTGCTGACGGCAATTTCGGCCCACTCCAGCGCCTGTTCCAGGCGGGTATTTTCGGCGACGCAGAACTGGGACGCCGCCACCCATCCGCGCCAGCCGAACCCCTGCACGTTGGTCAGATTCTCCTTCAGCTTCGAGATGTAGAGATCGTCGATGTTCTCGACTTTGATGCTCCACGGCACGGCAAGCTCTTCCCACTGCAACTCCGCCACGGACTCGGCGGGGCGGCGGGCCGGAAACTCGTATGTCAGCCATTCGCGGTATTCGTGCTTGTGGGGTTTGACGGTCACCCGGAGGGCATCGTTGGCGGGGTCGTAGTAGAAACTGCCCCAGGCGTTCGCGTCTTTCGAGAAAATCAGTACCCACTCCTCTGGCCCGGCGATCATGTGCAGACCGTAGCGTCCGGCCAGCAGCGGCTTTCCCTCGATGGTGACGTTGTCGGAGACGGTGAACACGGTGTTCTCGTTCGCTCCGGCACGCCAGGGCGCGGGCTTTCCGTTGCCGAAGCCGAGGTCGGTGAGTCCGTAAGGGACGAGCTTTCCCCAGATCTGGCCGCGACGGTCCTTGCCGTCGGGTCCATGAACGGCGGGGCTTGAGTAGTCGATGGTGACGCGTACGGGCCCGATGTGCTGGGTCACGGTCGCGCTTTGATTGTTGCCGCTCGGCGGGGTGGCGAGCCCGGGGATAATCTGCGCGCCGGCGGGGAGGGCAAGTGCGAGAGTCAGGACGAGACGAATCATGGAGCAGTTAGACGGGGCGGGAGGGAAAAGGTGCCGGGGGCGCGGGCGGTGGGTGCTATGCGACGGCGGCGAGGCCGTTCTTTTCCACGAGGGTAAGGAGCTTGAGCGACGCGCCGGAGGGACTCTTTTCGCCACGCTCCCATTTGCTGACCAAGCTGCTGGTGACGTTCAGGTAGTTGGCGAAGACGGTTTGGCTGACGTGCTCTCTCTCACGGATGGCCTTGATCTCTTCAGGTTTCAACACCCGGATCGGCGTGAGGCAGGCGTCGTCGAAACGCCGCATCGTCTGCTTGCCGATGGCGCCGACATCGTGCAAGGCTTCCATGGTTTCATGTATGGCGGCCATCGCATTGCTTCGATACTTTTTATTCATTCGGTTTTCACCTCTACGAAATCGCCTCTTGCCACTAGCTCCTCGAGTTGTTTCTCCGTCAGAGCCAGGACGTACTTCGCGGCTTCCTTGAATTGTTCCTTCTCATCGTCATCGATGTTCGCCCGTTGGCTTTTGGCGAACCCATACACGAAGAATGCTTTGGCTCCCCGGCGGAAAAGGATGATCGTACGGTAGCCTCGTGACCTCCCTTGCCCTGGCCTGGAGATACGCTGCTTGATAACTTCTCCACCGAGGTCTGCGTCGACCGTGCCCCTCTCGGCCCGAGCCACGGCCTCGCATAAAGCAGCCACCGCAATCCCTTCCTTCCTGGCAAAGCGGTGAAACCACCTGGACTTGTAGATTCTCAATTTGCCATTTTCATTTTATGGCACCCAGTGCCATACATCAAGACCATTCCGGATCGAGCCGAATCAGCAAGTAACGCCGGCAAAACTGTCGCCGCCCGATGGACACCGGCGGCAAAGACCGCCGACGCTACCGTGCTCTGAGCCTACCTCACTAACTGCACTACCGTTTCGATATGGTACGTTTGCGGAAACAAATCGACCATCGTCATCTTCTCCGTGCGATAGCCACCCGCGATGAGTGCCGTTAGATCGCGGGCCAGGGTGGCGGGGTCGCAGGCCACAATCGTCACACGCCGCGGCTTGAGTTCCAACAAGCGCCGCACGGCCACCTTACCCAATCCGGCGCGCGGCGGATCGAGAAGGACGTAGTCGGGCGCGACTTCCAGTTTCTCCAGGTACGCCTCAGTGGACGCTTGTTCAAACCGCAGGTTCGACAGCCCTGCGCGCTGGGCGTTAAACTCCAGGTCGCGGACGGCTCCGGAGCCGGACTCCACAGCAGTGACGTGGCCGAAACGCGGCGCCAGCGCCAGCGAGAAGAGGCCCACGCCGGCGTAGAGATCGAGTGCAGTTTCGCCGCCGCCTTCGAAATCGAGTGCGGTCTCGACCAGTTGGTCCACTAGGAAGCGATTTATCTGGAAGAAGGAATTGCGACTGACGCGGAAACGCGACTGCCAGTCGAGCGCACCTTGCACCATGCCCGGGATCGTTTCCGCGCACCAATCGAAGAAGCGGCGCGAAACGGGCCGCCGCGTCTCCAGCACATTGAGTTGCACCTGCCGTTCATCGGTGAACAGTTCGATCGACTCGATGAAATCCGGCCAACGTGAATCGGACATCATCGCGTGCAATGCGGCGATCGTTTCATTCACTTTGGGCGAGCCGATGGGACACGTCTTGGGGCGAGCCGATGGGACACGTCTTGATGGGGCACAGTTTGTGCGAACGGGCCTCGCGATAGCCGAGGCGGCGCTGCTCGATCTGCAACTGGACGCGATTGCGATAGCCCCAGGGCTCGCCAGTCACCACCAAAATCTCTTCGGGCGGCTCGATCTTGCCGAGGCGGCGCAACTCTTCCACCAGGATGGCGCACTTGGCTTCCACCTGGTAATCGTACGGGGCGTGCTGGTAATGGCAGCCGCCGCAGCGGCCGAAGACGGAGCACGGCGCGGGAATCCGCAGTTCCGCGGGCCGCAGCACGGAGAGCGTGGCGGCGCGCACCAGGCCGGGCTTTTCGCGCTCTGGTTTGACGCTGACCCGCTCGCCGGGCAGCACGTACGGCGCAAGGATCACGCGGCCATCCTGGCGCGCCAGTCCATCGCCGCCGTAGACCAGCTTTTCCACGGTCACTTCGAAATTGCGTACGATAGGAGTTACCTCTTTCCCTTAACCATGAAAACACGAGTCTTTTCCGGCATGCAGCCAACCGGAAACCTGCACATTGGCAACTATCTGGGAGCACTCAAGAACTGGGTGCGCATCCAGAACGATTACGAGTGCATCTTCTGCATCGTTGATCTGCACGCTATCACGCAATTCCAGGAGCCCGGGGAGCTGCGGGCCAAAATCGCGGAGATCGCCGCGCTCTATCTGGCGGCGGGGATCGATCCGAAGACCTGCTCTATTATGGTTCAATCGGCGGTGCCCGCGCACGCCGAACTTTCCTGGATGCTGACTTGCGTCACGCCGGTGGGCTGGCTGGAGCGGATGACGCAATATAAAACCAAGGCGGCCAAACAGGAATCGGTGGGCGATGGACTGTTGCAGTACCCAGTCCTGATGGCGGCCGACATTCTGTTGTACCAGGCGGGCATTGTGCCGGTGGGCGAGGACCAGGCGCAGCATCTGGAACTGACGCGCGACGTCGCCCAGCGCTTCAATTCGCTCTACGGCGAAACGTTCGTGGTGCCAGGCACCAGCCTGCCGGCAGTGGGCGCGCGCATCATGGGGCTGGACGATCCGGAGCAGAAGATGAGCCAAGACGATTATGCGGGCCACCACCGATTCCAACCCGGCGGTGGATTTCGAGACCGCCGGCGCCGGTGTGCTGAACCTGCTTTCCATCTACCAGGCCTTTTCGGGCGACACCGAGGATGCCATCCAGCAGCAATTCACCGGGATGCGCTACGGCGATTTGAAAAAACAGGTTGCCGAGATGGTCATCTCGCACCTGGAACCTTTTCAGGAACGCTACCGGCGGATCGTGTCGGAACCTGGCTATCTAGCCGGCGTGCTACGTGATGGCGCCGAACGGGTGGAGCCGATCGCCGACGCAACCGTGCAGCTCACCAAAGAACGCATGGGGCTGCACACCTAGCAGGAACGCGTTTGCTGGCTGCCTACTTCCATCTTCTGCGCCGCAATCGGAACTTCCGCCTGCTTTGGCTGGCGCAGGTAGTGAGCGAGATCGGCGACTGGTTCTACTCGCTGGCGGTCTACAGTCTGCTGCTGGATCTGACGCACAATCGGGCACAAGCGGTGGGCCTGGCGGTGGTGCTGCAGGTACTGCCGGCGGCGTTTGTTTCGCCGACGGCGGGCGCCATCAACGACCGCCTGAGCCGCAAGGCCATCATGATTGGCGCCGACGTGGCGCGCTTCTTCGTAGTGCTGGGCATGCTTCTGGTGCGCACGCCGGGAATGGTGTGGCTGGCGTACCCGCTGTTGTTTCTGGAAACCGTGGGTGTGGCGTTCTTCGAACCGGCACACAGCGCCATCATCCCGAACCTGGTGGAGCCGGATGAAGTGTTGGCGGCGAACGCGCTCTCTTCGGTGACGTGGTCGTTCTGCCTGGCAGTGGGCGCTTCTTTGGGCGGCGTGGCGGCGGTTCTACTGGGCCGCGACGCAGTCTTCGTTCTCAACGCGCTTTCGTTCCTGGGATCGGCGTGGCTGATCCGGCGGATGCGCTTCTCCGAACCGCATGCAGAGGGCCTGCCGCCGCTGCGCGCGCGGGAGTTGTTCGACTTCACGCCGATTGTGGCGGGGTTCCGGTACATCCGCTCCGACGCGCGTCTGTTCTCTACGGTCTTCGTCAAACTCGGCGGAGGATTGTTGGGCGCCAACCTGGTGCTGCTCCCGGTATTGGGCCAGCGCGTGTTCCCGGTGCACTGGGGCGGACTGGATGCGAGCCGCGGCGCGATTCTGGGGATGAGCCTGCTGATGGGCTCACGTGGCATCGGGACCATGGTGTGTCCGTTGATGGCGGGCCGATGGGCGGGCGCTCGTCAATCGCGGCTGCGGGCCGGTATCTTCGCCGGCTTTCTGCTGGGGGCATTGGGTTATACCTGGTTGGGCCGTTCGGTTTCGCTCGGGATTGCATGCGTTGCCGTGTCCCTGGCGCATGGAGGCTCCTCCATCAACTGGGTATTTTCGACTACGCTGCTGCAACTGAATTCGGAGGATCGTTTTCGCGGCCGCGTCTTCATGCTCAGCATCTCGGCAAGCGGCTATGTGGCAGGCGTAGTGGTGGACATGGGGGTGAATCCGCGCATGATCGCGACGATCCTGGGCTGCGTGATGCTGGTTCCGGCGGCGGCATGGGGTCTCGCGGCGAGAGTTTGTTCATCGCCGAGACGCTGAGGCGCGGAGAAAAACTGAAAACGCCTGATCCCATCAAATGCCCAGACGTTTTCGCGTCGAGTGCCGAGATCCGATGCGCCCTGAGACCGGCATCTCCGTCCTTTCTCCGCGTCTTCCTCCGCGCCTCCGCGTCTCCGCAGTAAGTGCTGGCCTACTCCATCACCAGCACCCGAATTTGCGAGCCGTCCGATCCTCCCCGGAACACCCGCTCTGTAGCTTTCTTAAAATCGGATGGCTTGGCGTTGGGGATGTCCAGGAATTGCTGGGGATTCCGGTCGACCAGGGGGAACCACGAGCTTTGGATCTGCACCATGATGCGGTGTCCGGAGCGGAAGGTGTGGAGGACGTCGGGCATCCAGAACTCGATCTTTTCCGACTTGCCCGGCGTAAATGGCTCTGGTTTGGAGAGACTGTTGCGGAACTTGCCCCGGAACGGCTCACCGCGAACGAGTTGTTGATAGCCGCCCATATAGACGCCCTTGACGTTGGGTTCGGGGTCGGGATAATCGTTCGGGTAAACGTCGATCAACTTCACGACGAAGTCCGAATCCGTGCTGGTGGTGGAGACGCGGAGCATTGGCGTGATCGGTCCGGCGATGGTGACATCGTGATCGAGGGGAGCGGTCTCGTAGGTGAGCACATCGGGCCGCGTGGCGGCGAAGCGCTGGTCGAAGGTCATATAGTCCACGGGCATTCCCAGGCCGGGCGCGAGTTCGCCGGTGGAAGGCACAGGCTTATTCGGATCGCTCAGATACTCATCGAAGCCGGCAGCGGCGGGGGTGCTCCAGGAGAGTTTGCCGTCGGCATCGAGATAGAGGGTGCGCGCCGTGCTGCTCCTGGGCGGCCAGGCGTCGAAG
>OKRF01000167.1:0-8008 GCA_900290315.1 Candidatus Sulfopaludibacter sp. SbA3
ACGCCGTTGGAGCAATTCGGGCTTTCGGCTGGTCCCCGCGAATGCGGAGGCAACCAGCGACGATCAGGGCATCTATCGTCTGTATGGCCTCGCGCCGGGCACTTACACGGTGGTCCTGGTCCCAAGCCCTGGCGAGAATAGCGCGGTTTTTGCGCCCGTCTATTTTCCTGGGGTCGTCGCGCCTGATCGCGCGACATTCTTTCGTTTAGCGCCGGGCGAAACCCGCACCGGCGCAAACCTGTCACGGGTAGCGGTGCAGACCAACGAAGTTCGGGGCACGGTCACAGGCATCCCGCCGGGCTGGCACCGGGCGGCAGTGTCGATTGCCTTGCTGTCCGGACTGCCGCTTTCTTTCCAGGCGGGCCTCGCCGACACGGAAGGGCGCTTTGCCTTTAAGGCCATTCCTCCTGGCCAGTACCTGATTACAGCTTGGGGTCCGGTCATCGGATCCGATGAAGACGGACCGGTCTCTGGCGCGGGGAGACGCCAAGGTTCGCGCGTCATTAACGTGACCGGGGCCGATGTAGAGGACATACAGGTCGAACTCCGTGGGCCCGGACTAGTAACGGGAAAGGTCATGGTGGAGGGAGCTTCGCCGGGCTCGCGCTGTTACGCCGGCGCGACCGTCACTCTTCGGCCTCCAGATGCCACGCTGGACCGGCAAGAACCAAGAGTTGTGCTCACCACCGAGAATTTCCGAATGGATGGTGTTCTCTCCGCTCACTACTCCGTGGAAGTCGATGGCCTCGAGGAGCCGTGTTACTTGAGGGAAGTGCGTGTGATGGGACGGAGCGAGTCGGCTACGTCGATCGACATCGAGTCGGACGTCGGATTGCAGATCCTGCTGGGCACTAACGGGGGAACAATCACCGGAACGGTCAACGGAACTGACAGCAGTATTGTCGTGCTTGTTCGAGAATCCGGAGGCGTGAACACCGCCGCGGCAGGGAGAGCCGCATACCCGGACGACAAGCGCAACTTCCGGTTTGGCCAAGTACCTCCCGGCCGTTACCATCTGATGGCCTTGAGAGGACTCACTTCGACCGATTACTTGGATCCGGAACGATGGAACGATCTCGGTGCAATCGAGATTACAGTTGAGCCCGGACGATCGCTGAATGCCGAATTGAAGGTGATCCGATGAGACGGTTACTACTGGTTTTGGGTGCTACATGCCTGGTCTTGCGTCCCCAGCAATTGCCTTGGACATTGGAGGGTACCGTGGTCAACGACGACGGCCCTGTAGGTGGCGCATCCGTGCGGCCCGCCGGGCCGGCGTTCACACCCCGTGTTACCACGGACGCGAAGGGATATTACAAGGTGACGGGTGTGGTGCCCGGGCAGTACTTTATACAGGCATCCAAGCCCGGCGTCGGATGGGCGAAGGCTCGTTCGGTGACGGTCCTTGCTGGAACCCGAATCGATCGCCTCGATTTTCGGCTCGCCCGTGAGGCGGTCATCTCCGGACGAGTGCTGGAGAAGGACAAAACACCGCTCCAAGGGGCGGATGTCCTGGTCGTGATGAAGACACTTCGCTCGGGCAGGTTTGAGCTCCGGGAAAGAGCCTTCACGAAGACGGACGACCGAGGGGGGTATCGGATCAGCGGCTTGAGCGAAGGCGCATATTACATCCAGGTACTTCCGCAGCAACTGCGGGTCCGGGCCTCAGCAAGGAGCGCGCCGGCAGTTCGCCAAGGAGGCTCGTGGAATGGAATACCCATGACCGTGTTTTATCCAGGTGCGCTTTCTTTCTCGGGCGCAGAGCCCGTTCGCCTGCATGCAGGGGAGCGTCGGGAAGGTGTCGATATCACGTTCGAGCGGACCCCGACCTATTGCATAACGGTCACCATCGCAGTTCCCAGCGCCCTAACGATCTACTACCCGTTCAGCGGTAGCATCGGGAGCTGTTCTGGCAGGTCAGCCGAGCGAGGTCTGCGGGTTACCTTCTGGCTCGTACCGCGGCGTGGCATCAATCTTTGATCGCGAGAGCAAAATGATGACGGGGTTCGTCAAGACCGATTTCACGATTGGCAGGAAAGACGTCGAACTCGGGGTCCTGCAGCCGGCGCCAGCGACTCCGGTCCGGGGTAAGATTACCGTGCAGGACGCCCGCGCCGAAGATGCTCTGCCCGAAGGGACCGTGCAGGACGCCCGCGCCGAAGATGCTCTGCCCGAAGGGATCGAGCTATATCTCGGCCGGCACGGCCGCCCGCTGTACAACGGCGAGGCGACGGGAGTCTCGGTGAAAGGCTCTGGCGAATTTGAATTGCCGAATGCCTTTCCAGACGAATACGCGCTCGCGCTCAAGGGCCTGCCGCAAGGTTACTACCTACGCGAAGCTGCTCAGGATGGCCGGGACATTCGGAGAGGGCCCATCCGGGGAGGGGGCGGTGAATTGCGCATCGTTCTGGCTTCCGATGGTGCTACCATCGGCGGCAGTGTAGTCGACAAGGAACAGCGACCCTTACCGGACATGCCGGTGTTCCTCCTCCCGAAGACCGGCGACGAAGTGTTCAGCGGGCAGTCCGATCTGAGCGGCCGATTCCGGTTCAGCACTGGCGTCGCGCCGGGCGAATACCGCATCTTCGCTCTTTCGGGGGTTTTAGACGGCGAGGAGCTGGACGATGACTTTCTGCGGCTAAATGCGGCCGGCGCGGTCGAAGTGGTTGTTGCGGCGAGGAGCAGCCGAATGGTCGTTGTGGAAGTTCGCGCGGTCCGATAATCTTGCCGGCTGATTGTCATCGTGCTNNTTCAGCACTCCATACTTCTGGTGCCAGCAACACACATCTGTTCCGCTTCGGTGGGGGAAGCACTTACATTCAAGCAGAAGAAAGGCGAGGACTTTCCGCGGTTGGCGATCTCAGGGCCATCCAACTGGCGGCGGAAACACCATTATGGACTCAAACACTAGGCTGGAGCCCCGATCATTGGGTGGTCTTCTTGGCGTTTTGTATCTTGAACCGGCCTCCGAGTCTTTGCCCGTTTCACTGGCCTGCTATCTCAATTGCCTGCCGCCTCAACAGACTGGTGCAAACCGGACGGCCCCTCAGTCCTTGCTCGGGTGGTGGGCTGGCCGTCTAACTGGAACGGGCGCGTTTGCTCAGCTTGTGGTAGTGTGCCATAGCGAGAGGGAAGCGCGCGCTATCCAAGAAGTTGTCCCCGAAGGTGTGGAGGCATGGCAAACCCGATGCTTTAGTCGGCTACATGCTCTGGCCGAAGTGGCGGAGGCCAAACTCGTTGAGCACCTTGCAATATTGGGAGTAGGCTTCGCGTTTGCGCCCAAGGATCTAGCCGCTGAAGTACATGCGCATCACATTCAGAATCGCAACCACTTAACAACTGTTGACGGTCTGCCTCGCGGGTCGTCGCCCTTTGTGTTATGCACAAGCCTACTGAAGTACTTAATGGGCATCACCATGCCAGGGCTGCCTTCCGACCCCGTCCTTCTAGTCGACCGCCTGGTAGACGCAGCGCGGATGGCTAAGCACGAACTCGATATTCGGGTGGGGTCGTTTCATGCTTCCGATCACTACGATTTGGCCGCCGCCTGTCTCCCCTGGGACCTTACCCGCGGAGGGCGCGGCTCGCGGCTACGGTCGCAGCCTCCCTCGATGCCGATCCTCACGAGGATGATCCGCTCGGGAGCATCCTAAGGTGGAAGGAGTGCTCGATCGCCGAGGCTCAAGACGGACGCCGGCTACTGGCAGGCGGGGCCGGCCAAGTGCATGTTGAAGTCGAATCACAGACGCCTCGGGTCTTGTTCGTCTCGAACCCCTCCGGGTTCTCCGGA
Source organism: Candidatus Sulfopaludibacter sp. SbA3 (assembly GCA_900290315.1). Lineage (GTDB taxonomy): Bacteria > Acidobacteriota > Terriglobia > Bryobacterales > Bryobacteraceae > Sulfopaludibacter. The sequence continues at coordinate 3,791 of OKRF01000167.1, forward strand.
GCGGAGGAAAGCCTGTGCCAGATGGTGCTTCATTTAGATCGACGTCGGTATTCACCGGTGGCGTTGATCTCGCTGGAAGGCTACTTCGCGCGCCGATTACGTGAGGCCGGCGTGGAAGTTGTAGTGCGAGGGGATTCGTTTGGTGAATCTACCACGGATAATGTTCTGTACGTCGCTTCAGTTGTAAAGAAGCTGCAACCAGCAATCGTCCATTCAAATAGTGTCAATGGTATCGCAACCTCGGCCGCCGCGGCGCTTCAAAGAATCCCCTTGGTTCAGCACGTAAGGAATGGGGTCATTGCACCTTATTCCGACTCAATGAAGTGGGCGGCCGCCGTCGTGGTGATTTCAGAGTTTCTAAGGCGAGAGATCCTCCGGTTTGACCTTGACCCTTCCCAGGTTCACTTGATCCCCGATGAAGTGGACTTAGATTATTTTAGGCCTGGCTTGTTCAACAAGGCCGACGTCCGCCGAGAGTTTGGCATACCTGAAGAAGCCACTGTGGCTGTCATGATAGCTCGTCTCGCCACGAACAAGCGCCACGATTTGATTCTCAAGGCTGGGCCCTTGATTAAGGGTGCGATACGATCTTTCCACTTGTTGCTCAAAGGGGAGCTTTACGGAGATTCTGAATCGTATTCTTCCTGGCATGAGCAGCTACGGTATTCTGGTCTAGGACAATCGGTCACGTGGGTGCCTTTCGTGCCGGATATACGCGCCGTCCACACTGCGGCGGATGTGCTCATCCTCTGCTCTGATCGAGAGGGTCTAGGCCGCTGTGTGGTAGAGGCAATGGCAATGGAGTTGCCGGTAATAGTGACTAATTCGGGCAGGGCTCAAGAAATCGTCAGCGGCGGATATAGCGGATTTGTGGTCGAATCTGGGAATGCAGAAGCTCTGGCAGCGACTGTGATTGAAGCCCTCGGTAACCCTGGATTGTGCCGCAGATATGCTGGAGCCGCGCGGCAGTATGTCGAACGTCACCTGACAGCGCAAGCGGCCGCGTCAAAGATGGCGGAGATCTATGATCGAATCTTAAGTTGCCAGCGGTAAGATTCGTCGGGCTATTTCTCCGAGGAATCGCCGGGAAGGAGTGTCACTGACGACGGCAGTTTTTGTGACGACGTCTTCGGGACAAAGTGCGGGCTTCACGATGTTACGCCGCCGGTCATTGAAGCTGGCGAGGCCTCAAGGCAGCGCCGCGACTTTGGGCCAATCGTGCTCCCACGCAATGGTGGAGATCTGCAGGAAAGGTCGCCCCGTAGTCCCGTGATACGCGTGGAACACCAGGTAATCGTGGCCGCGATCCTGCAGCACCGCTTCGTGTCCGGGACCTCGCCAGTTCGGAGTCGTAGCGGCGATCACCAGCGAGCCGCCGCCATCGGTCATCGCCTTGCCGGTAGCATCCAAGTAAGGCCCGGTAACTTTCCGGGAACGGCCTACCACTACGTTGTAAGTGCTGTTCACTCCGCGGCAGCATCGGTCGAAAGACACGAAAAGGTAGAAGTAAGAGCCGTGACGAATGAGAAACGGCGCTTCCACCGATCCGCCGATGGGCGCGGCGCGCGGCCTGCTGGCCAGTGAGTATAGCGTGGTATCTTCGTAAGATAGTTTGCCGCTGGATGGATCGATGCGCCGCATCTTGATGCCGCCCCAGAAACTGCCCCAGTTGAGCCACACGATGCCCGGCTTTTCGATGAAGAGATTGGGGTCGATGGCGTTCCAATCGTCGCTCTCCTGGTGCGAGCGCAGCACCATACCTTCGTCGATCCACTGATATGCCGGGTCGGCGGGGTCGAGTGTGCCGTTGGTGGCGAGTCCAATCGCGGAGTTGCGGCTGCCGAAAGTGGAGACGGCGTAATAGAGATGATACTTGCCGTTGTAGAAAGAGATATCCGGCGCCCAGGGAGCACGCGCGCCGGGGATTTCGCGCGTGGCCCAATCGGGCAGTTTGTCGAAGACGTGTCCGCACAGCTTCCAATGGATCAGGTCCGGCGAGCAGCGAATGGGAATGAGATCGCCCGGCCGTCCATTGGTGACAAAGACGTAGTAAGTGCCGCCCTGGCGGATGATGCAGGGGTCGTGGACTCCTTCCAGGTCGCCGGATAGCGAGAGCATCTCCGGCCGGCGCGAGGCGGCGGACAGCGCCAGCGCGCATAGAATCGCTACACGAAGTCGCATCACATTACGATCTCCACTGTCTGCGAGGATGCCGTCAGCTTGCCTTCGTTGCCATCCTGCACCACGCCGCGTAGGCGGTACTTCCCGGCGGGAGCGGCCACCGTCAGAGACGCGTCCATTCCGCCGTTTAGCAGATTGAAGGTGTTTTCCTTCAGGTTAAAAGTGATCTCGCCCTCCTTGCCGGCGACGAATCCGCCGGCATCGTCAAACAGGGCGGCAATCACGGTCAGGATCTGGGTGCGCACGCCGAACCGGTTCGCAAACTGCAGATGCGGTACATCCACGTGCAGCACTACACGTAGCGCGGGTTCGCCTGCCGGCATCTTGCCCGGAGTGGCGGAAATGTGCACCGGTACTTCGTCCCGCGTGCCCGCGGCCAGCACCTCCTGATCGATCCTTCGCTCGATAGGAGGCGGAGCCGCGGGAATAATCGCCGCGAAGTATCCAGGCCGGGCCTGCACCGTGTGGTGGCCGCTCCCTTTCAGCCGAACTTTCAGATTGTGATACTTGCCATCGGGCGCGCCGGGCGGCGTGAAAGCCAGTGAGTAGGAGAATTCCGGCGCCAGCCCCAGTTCGCGAAAACCCAGCTCCAGATCGTTGTTGTCGTGAAAGAACAGGCCGCCTGTGCTGGCCGAAAGAATCGCCATAGTGTCGTTGCTGTCCCACTGAGCCCGCGTGCCCTGGTTCTGCCTGGCGATGACGCTGCGCACATTCATGCCGGCGTTCGAGACGCCCGAATCCTGCACGTATAGCCCCTTGGCGTCGAGCGAATTGATCACCACCCCGCCACGCAGGGCGTGGTCAACAATCTCCTCCCGCTCCGGTTCCAATGTGCCCGAAAGAAAGCCCGAAGAGGCTATCAGCAGCACACGCTTGCCTGGCAGTTTGGCCATGAAATCCACAGTGCTTTTCATGGCAGCCAGACTATTCAGCGAGAGAAACTTCACCTCGCCCCACACCTGGGTGGCAAGGTCCTCCACCTTCGAGCTGCACCTACGGTCCCGTGGCTGGCAGAAACCGCACTGCATGGCTTCGGCAACTTTGACCGGCAAAAGAGTAGCGTCCTGACGGTTGGCGATGACGTACGCATCGTACGCCGTGAGGTTCGGACACCGCGGCAGAACCGGATTGCGCGGGGCCACTGTGAGTCGATCGAGGGCGTCGTTCAGCTTCGCCGTGTCCGCCGTGAAGGGCAGAACCTGGCCTCGCGAGAGGAAGAAGATTCCCGCCTGGTCTCCGGCGGAAAGGCCCTGGGCGACGAATTTCTTGGCGGCCTTGCGAGCCGGAATCAGGTCGCCTGGCCCCATGTTGAGATCGTCAAACAGCAAGCCGAGAAAGCGCGGAGGAATCCTTGATGCCGCGGGAGTGGGTACGGCGGCAGCGGCCGCAGGGCTTACGGCACTAGCGCTCGCGGGGGCTGGCGGCGTGGACGTCGCAGCGGTGAAGGCTGTGATTTCCCGCTTCTTGCCGCCATCTTCCACTTCGAAATCGTCGCGCGTCATGCCGCCCACAGTATGGCCGCGCGGGTCGCGCACCACCACCTCCACTTCCACCAAACGGGCTTCGGCTTTCAGGGAATATTGCGAAGGCGGAACATAAGCGGAACTGCGCAGGCGCATCTCCTCCGGCGGGACACTCTGTTGCCCGCACAGTAGGGCGGTAGCACAAACCAACGGAAAAGAGCGGCTAAAGAACACCTCTTCTTCTTTAACACAAAACAGCGATTCCTTTCGCCGCCTCGTGGTAATACTCAGTTAGAAATGGATTCCGGAACCGAGCAGAACCTGCTGCAAAAGGCTCGCAACGGGGACGAAAGCTCCCTCATGCGGCTATTCGAGGAACATCATCTGCCCTTATTCCGCTTTGCCTGGCGCCTGACGGGAGATTCCGCGGATGCCGAAGACATGGTGCAGGAATGTTTTCTGGCGCTGCTCCGGCCCAGCAGCGGATTCGACGGACGGCGGAGCAGCTTGCGCACCTACCTCTTCGGGGCGGTCCGGAACCAGGCATGGAAACGGCTGCGCCGGCGGGAAGATA
>OKRF01000167.1:8018-14245 GCA_900290315.1 Candidatus Sulfopaludibacter sp. SbA3
CGGGGCGGTCCGGAACCAGGCATGGAAACGGCTGCGCCGGCGGGAAGATGCCTACGAGGAGGTCCCGGTGACGGCGGATCTGCGGTCCCCGGAATCGGAAACGCTGCGGACGGAGTTCGAGCACGCCGTTGCCCGCGCCGTCCGGCGGTTGCCGCCGGCGCAGCAGGAAGTGCTGATTCTGGCGCAATACGAGCAGTTGCCACTGGCCGAAATCGCCGAACTGCTGGAGATTGAATTGGGAGCGGTGAAGTCGCGCCTGCAAAGGGCGCGGGCCTCTCTTAAAGACGCGCTGGCGGATTATGCGCCCGCGGGAAAGGAGCGACAGGCATGAACGATACGGAACTGGACGCAATATTGGAAACCTGGGAGGCGCCTGCGCCCTCACCCGCATTGCGCGAGGGAGTGCGGCACGGCATCCCGCACGCGCCAAGAAAGCGGTCGTACGGGTGGGCCGCCGCGGCAGCAAGCGTCGCGGTGACTACCTCTCTGATCGGTGTGGCGATGCTCGGCCGGGGAGAGGCGCGACTGGCCGACGGTACCTATATTCAATCCTCCATGATGGTCGACCCGGCGACGTCGCAGGAACGGTGGCGCCAATTGGGCTCCGGAGTCTCCGTCGGTCGTAATCGGCAACAAAGCTATTGGCAGAACCAGGCGACCCACACCTATTCGGGCTACGATCTGACAGTCCAGGCGATGGGCGGCGGGCAGTATCTGGTGACGGTCGCGCCGCTGAGTACGCCCCTCCGCAAACTCAGTCCCGATGCGGACGCGGCGCAGTATCGCGAAGTGCCGCTGCCGTCGATCCCCGTGGCGAAAGTGGTGAAGGACGGCGAAGCTTTCGAAATCGACCTGGTGCGCGATGCCGCAACCGGCGATCGCGTATTCGAGCGCGTCGAGCTGTCCCATAATTCGTTCCACAGCTTCTTCGAGGACTTCGCGACAACGGTCCACCACAGGCACGCCCGCTTTGCCATGTGGCTGCAATCGCTGTTTGCGGGCAACCAGTTGCACCTGGATTCACCGAAACTGTACATCAACGGATCGCTCGTTGTGGCTGAGGAAGGGGCTTCCTTTGCGGGTGATGGAGTCGATTTCTACCTGCCCGGCCATGGGCGATACGTGATGACTCTCGATCTCAAGGGCAGCCGCCAGTTCCAGCTTGCCGGCAAGGTGAATGGCAACACCATGGAGTTTCAGTTGGAAGGCAACACCTACAGAATCGTCAGTGCGCAGCCCATCGCCGCGAGAGGCGAACACGCAATCTACGTGTTCCATGAAGAGAGCTACCGCGTGAATCCGGAGATTCCAGAACTGAACCGCCCCTCCTTCTTCTCCTCCGGCAGGTAGAGAAGCTCGGACCGTGCCCGTATCCCAGTCAGACGCTGGACAGGCGCTACCCTGGTAGTGGCGTATGTCTATCCTCTCGACCCTGCGCGGGCCGTTGCTCTGCCTGGCGATACTCGCACCCTTGCCGGCCTCCAATCCTCCCGTCGACACGGCCGGCGCGCTGACGGTGAGGATCAACGGGCCGGCGGCGATCACTCAGACGGGAACGCCCGTGCCGGTTCAGGTAGTGCTGGAAAATGCAGGTGCCGAATTGTTGCGGGGAAGACTGCGCCTGACGGTAATCGACGGTTGGAGCGTGGCACCCGCCGCTGTGGAGTTCGAGGTCGCCGCCAAAAGTTCGCGCGCTTACGACTTCTATGTCACGGCCGCGCCGGGCAGCTACAGCGCGCTCTATCCCATCCATGCTTACGCCGAGTTCGGCTCATTGACTGCACATCCGGTGCTGATCGTGAAGACCGGCTTTGCCGATGCTCCGCACGCCGCGCGTGCCATTCCCTGGAAGCCCATTGAGCTCGCTGCCGATTCCGGATTCGCGCTTTGGCGGACGCCCGTGCGGAGAGAGGTGCTGCAGGTATTCGGCAGCCCCCCGCGCACGCTCCCTGTAGGATGGGAAGGGAGCGACCCGGAGACCCGAGCCAACGCCCAGTTCGGCGCCAGCGTCAATCGCGGCAAGGCGCGCGAGTGTATCGCGATGCACGAACCTTGGTACCACGGCGCGGGAACCATTTTGACGGAATTTCCACTCGTGATGCCCCGTTCCGATCCCCTCAAACTACGTTTCTCCAATGCCGTGCGAGACGATACACCGGGGCAGGCCGCCGGCGACGGAGTTACATTCCGCGTCCGCGTCCTCCCCCTGGACGCGGCCGAGGGGCAGCAGGGCGAAATCGTCTTCGAGCGCCATCTCAAGGCCGCGATCTGGCAGCCGGCCGAAGTGGACTTGTCGAGATTCGCCGGGCAGCGCGTCCGCCTGCAACTGGAGTCGAACCCAGGTCCGCGCAATAACACGACCAACGACCAATCGTATTGGGCCGAGCCCACTCTCCTCGCCGGCAAGGCGCCGGAACCATCCGGCGACCTGAGCGGAAAGTACACGGTGCTCGGCCGGATCGGGCAGGCCGGCGAGGCATACCAGGTGCTTGTCTCGCCACGCTCGCGGGGACTGCTCGATAGCATGATTGAGTTCAACAGCGGCAACCGGAGGCTCGCCTTCCACGGTTTTTCCGTGCGCGTGGCCGCCGACGCGCTGGACGACTGGCGATCTCCTTCGGTGCTGACCGCAGTGACAAACGAACAGGTAAACGGGCGCCTTCGCTGGCGTCATTCCTTCCGCAATTGGTTCGGTACTTTCGACCTGGTGGGCGAGCTGTGGCTGGATGGCAAAGCGCTGCACGTCCACTGGAAGCTTGAAAATGCCCCCGCGCCGCAGCCTTGGTTCGCCGTCTACCTGGAGAGCGCCGGAGCAGGTCCCTGGAACGACACCGCCCAGCGAGTGTATGCGGGCGATGGCAACGTGCTGCAGGACCCGGCAGCATTCTCTCTTGGTTTCGATGGCCACCGGCTTTCGACATCTTATGCCGGCTTCGATTTCGTGAACGGCATTTCGATGCTGGAGGCTGTAGATGCGCCGCCCAATCTGCTCGAAGTCGATCCCAAGACGCGCACCTATTCCCTGCGGGCCGCGCATGAGCAGACCATGACGTTCATTCCCAGCCGCAACGTTTGGGATGCCGTGAAGGTGTGGCGCGACATCAACGGATTGCAGCCTGCCGGCGGGGTGAGCAAGCTGGCCGGGCGGTTCGTGTTCGACCTGTGGGGCGGCAACTTCGCTCCATCGGCCACCGCGCTCACGCGCGCCTTCCACTACGGCCTGACGGACGCCATGGTGGTCTGGCACAACTGGCAGCGATGGGGCTATGACTACCGTCTACCCGAGATCTTTCCGCCGAATCCAGCGCTCGGTTCTACGGAAGACTTCGCCGCGCTGGCGGAGTTATGCAAGAAGAACGGCGTGCTCTTCGCCCCCCACGACAACTACATCGATTTCTATCCCGACGCCAAAGGCTTTTCCTACGATCAGATCGCTTTCAGTGCCGGCGGTGCGCCGGTGAAGGCGTGGCTCAACCAGGGCCGCGATGCGCAATCGTACCGCTGGCGCGCCGACCGGGTGCTGGCGGCGGTGGAGAGCAATCTGCTTCGCATTCGCGCGCGGATCGCGCCCACAGCCTATTTCATCGACGTGTGGTCGTCCGCCGGACCGTACGATTATTGGACCCGCGACGGAGCGTTCCACGACCGGCTTTCCACCCGCAAGGTCTGGGCGGACGCCTTCAACTGGATTCGCCGCACGCTCGGAGACGATGCGCCGCAGATCTCCGAGAGCGGGCACGACCAGTTGATTGGCGCGCTCGATGGGGCGCAGACCAACCATCTGCGGGTGGACACTCCGCCCGAGGGTGAAATGGGCTGGACCGTGTGGAACATCAAGGTGGCCGACGCCGAGCGGATCCCCTGGTTCGATGCCGCCCATCATGACCGCTTCATTCTGCACGGCGCGGGCTACGAGAACCGCTACGCGGGCGGGCTCGACACCGCGATGCACGGTATCTATAGCGATGACTACATCACCACGGAAGTGCTGGATGGACATCCGCCCATGGTGCCTTCGCCCATGGGCCGCGAGGTGGTCCGCAAGTATTGGCTGCTGCACGATGTCATGCGCTCTCTCGCCCTGGCTCGCTTCGACAGCCTGGAATTCGCCGGGGGCAACCTGCATCGCCAGCATGTGAAGTGGCGGAACGGCGCGGAAGTGTGGGTCAATCGCGGCCCCGGCGATTGGACCGTGGAGGCCCACACGCTGCCGCAGTACGGGTTTTACGCCCGCGTTCCCGCTCCGGAGGGCACCACGGAAGCCGCCATCGAGCGGCGGGACGGCGTCATTGTGGAATGGTCGCACTCGGCCCGCGCCGCCTATTCGAACGCGCGCCCGTATGTGACCGATCGGCTGCCCCTGACGGTCGTGGCCGGCGGCGTCGACGACCTGGGCGGCCGGCAGTTCCGCCTGACTCTGAACTGGAACGTGACCGGTCCGATTCCGGATGGCTACCGGATCCTGGTTCACTTTACCGATGCCGCGGGCAAGATCCTGTTCCAGGGGGATCATAACGGCCCCGGCCCCAGCGGGCGGTGGCGCGGCGAATTCCGCACGTCCGTGGTCGTGCGGGTCCCGGAGACCGTTACCGCCGGACAACGTTTCGAGTTGCGGGCGGGGCTTTTCAGCAATAGCGGACGCGCCCAGCTAACCGGTCTCAACGACGATCAACGGCGTCTGCGCCTTGCCGCAATGGAATGGACGGGCGGGGCCGTTTCGTGGAGACCGATGGCCGCCCAGTCGGATCCGCTGCTCAGCCGGTTTAATAAGGACAGCCGCCCCATCTCCTTCGACCGCCTCACCACGGCCGGTGCGGTCCGGGTGACCGAAGAAGCCCAGGGCACCCTGCTGATTCCGCTGCCCGGAGGCGGTCCGTTCGAGATTCGCCTGCGGTTGCCGACGCCGGCGCGGACTGTGGAAGCCCTGAGCGAGTCGCGTGAGGTGCTCTCGCGGCTGCCAGTTCGACTGGAGAACGGGGTGATTGTCATCGAGCGGGATCCGGCGATTTTCGCCTACCGCATCGTGGAATAGTCGAATCCCCTAGAATTCCGTTCAAAACGGTCGATAAGTCGTTTGGCGGACATGCGACACGACCTGCTGGATTACGTACTCCTCATCGCCTTTGTAGCCCTGGCGTCATCGGCCCTTTTCAAATCCACGTCCATCCATCAGCCCGCTGCCCCATCTGCCATCGAGGCCCAACCCTTCGACTGTCCCGTTCCGCCTGGAGTCGACCCGGCCGGAACGCCATGCCGGCCGTAAAAATTCCCCTAAAAGTACTCTTACTAAAGTCCCATCTTCGAAGTACTTGCAGGACTATCGGAATCCGCCGGATCCGCCGATCATACGGATAGTCACCCATGCCTGGGAGAGATCTGATTCACGGAGATCGGCGAGCGGACAAGCGCTATGCCTACGAATTGCCGCTTCGCTTCACGTATCGGAGCGGTGGGTCGGAGTGCGCAGGCAGCGGCATGACCCAGGATTTGGGCCGCAAGGGAATCCGCTTCCTGGCTTACGATCCACCTCCCCGTGAAACCGAGCTGGAATTGCGCATCGAGTGGCCCTTCCTGCTGCAAAATGTCTGCCCTCTGGAGTTGCTGGTGTCCGGGCGAGTGCTGAGGAGCGACAACCGGGGGACGGTGGTTCGCATCACACGATACGAATTCCGCACCAGCGGGCCACGATCTTTCGATCAGGTGAACACCCGAGCGGGGAACTGGAGCATCGTCGCCTGAAGCGGCTACTTCTTTACCGGCAAAGTAGAGAGGATCTTCTTCAGGTAGTCCTGGGTCTCGGGGATCTCCGGCACGCCGCCTGCGGCATCCACCTTGGCCGGGCCGGCGTTGTAAGCACCCAGAGCGAGGGAAAGGTCGCCGCCATACCGCACCAGCAGTTCCTTCAGGAACCGGGCGCCGGCATCCAGATTGGCCACGGGGTCGAAGGGATTCGGCACCCCCATCTGGCTGGCGGTCGCCGGCATCAGTTGCATCAACCCCATGGCGCCCTTCGGCGAAACTGCACAGGGGCGAAAACCGGACTCCTGCTGCACCACGCCGCGCAGCAACGCCGAATCCAGATCCTGCCGTTTGGCGGCTTGCTCCACCAGGGAATCGACCTGGGTTGGCGGCAGCGGGTCGCAATCCGCGGCGTTTGCGGCGAAGGCCGGCGGGGGCGCAGGCGTATTGGCCCCCAGGCTCTCCGGCGGCCCCAGAATGAAGAAGCC
>OKRF01000291.1 GCA_900290315.1 Candidatus Sulfopaludibacter sp. SbA3
AAACAAGTGAGCATCTTCTGGCAGGCCCCCGATTGAGACTCGAAGTTTGGCGCAGTGTGAGAGAGGTAGGCATGGCGGTTGTTTCGCCAAGGCGCAAGGGCGCAAAGACGCAAAGGAAAACCTGTGTTCTTTGCGAACTTGGCGGCTTTGCGTCTTGGCGAGAGATCTCGATCCCCAACGGCAGATGCTGTCCCAAACAAGTGAGCATCTTCTGGCAGGCCCCCGATTGAGACTCGAAGTCAGGCCCCCGATTGAGACTCGAAGTTTGGCGCAGTGTGAGAGAGGTAGGCATGGAGCTTGTTTGGCCAAGGCGCAAAGGCGCAAAGACGCAAAGGAAAACCTGTGTTCTTTGCGAACTTGGCGGCTTTGCGTCTTGGCGAGAGATCTCGATCCCCAACGGCAGATGCCGTCCCAAAAAGTGAGCATCTTCTGGCAGGCCCCCGATTGAGACTCGAAGTTTGGCGCAGTGTGAGAGAGGTAGGCATGGAGCTTGTTTGGCCAAGGCGCAAAGGCGCAAAGACGCAAAGGAAAACCTGTGTTCTTTGCGAACTTGCCGGCTTTGCGTCTTGGCGAGAAATTGTATGCGATTATTGACTTTATGTCTCGCTGCGCCTACACGTTTGCCCTGCTCGCGCTTTCTGCCGCCGGCGTGGGCCGCTCGCAAGAACTGGCCGAGAAGTACAAGCCTGTGGCCGATAGGCTGATCGACGCGGCCCTGGCCGATACCGAAGGCTACCAGCGTCTGGAGTATCTCTGCTACCGGATCGGCAATCGCCTGAGCGGGTCGGAATCGTTGCAGCGGGCGATTGCATGGAGCGTGGAGCAGATGAAAGCTGCCGGCTTGAGCAACGTGCGGGTGATCCCCACCAAGGTGCCGCACTGGGTGCGCGGCGCCGAATCCGCCCGCATGGTGGCGCCGCTCGATAAGCCGCTGCACATGCTCGGACTGGGCATGAGTATCGGCACGCCCGCGGGCGGCATCACCGCGGACATCGTGGCGGTATCGACTTTCGATGAGCTCACCGCGCTGGGCGCGGACAAGGTCAAGGGCAAGATCGTGGTCTACAACTACGCGTTCCAGGGGTACGGCTCGGCGCGCGGCTACCGTTCCAGCGGCGCTTCCCGTGCCGCCGCGCTGGGCGCCGTGGGCGTGCTGGTCCGCTCGGCCACTCCGCTGGCGATGCAGATTCCACACACTGGCGCGATGGAGTACGACGAGCAGCAGCCCAAGATTCCCGCCGCCGCTGTGTCACCCGAAGACGCCGCCATGCTGCAGCGCCTGTACCTGGATGGTGTGCCGGTGAAGGTCCACCTGGAAATGAGCGCCCGCATGGAACCCGACGCCGATTCCGGCGACGTGATCGGCGAAATTCCCGGAAAGACGCATCCTGAAGAGGTGGTCGTGATCGGCGGGCATATCGATTCCTGGGACGTAGGGCAGGGAGCGCAGGACGACGGCGCTTCCATCATTGCCTGCCTGCAGGCGCTGGCGTTGATGCACAAACTCGGGCTGCAGCCCGCGCGCACGCTGCGGGTGGCCTTCTGGGTGAACGAAGAGAACGGCGGACGCGGTGGAGAAGCGTATCGCGCGTTTGTGGGAGACAATCTCAAAAACCAGGTGGCCGCGCTCGAAATGGATGGCGGGGCGGAAACGCCGCGTGGATTCGGCGCCAGCGTCGATGAGGCGTCGCAGGGCCTGCTCAAGCAGGTGGCCAGGCTGCTGGATCGCGTGGGTGCCGGCGAAATCACCGGCGGCGGGGGCGGGGAAGACATTGCCCCGCTCATGCGCGATGGCGTCCCGTGCCTTTCCGAGCGCACCGTGGGCACCCATTACTTCGATTGGCACCACACCGAAGCCGACACGCTGGACAAAGTGAATCCCGACGATTTCCGCAAGAACGTGGCGGCGCTGGCGGTGATGAGCTACGCTCTGGCCGATATGCCTCAGCGGCTCACGGCATCGCGGATGGGGCGTGGCGGCAGGGGGCAGTAACGCCGATATAATGAATTGATGAGGTACGGATGGCTGGCTGCTGGGATTGTGGGCGCGTGCTTGCTCGCGTGCACGGTGTTTGCCCAAAAGTACAACAACTTCCCATTGCCCAGTGACTACCTGGTGCCGGGGGAGTGGACGTTCGCCCGCCTCATGTACCCCACCACGCATCTGCGCATCGATTGGCAGAGCGAGTTTAAACGCGGCTACGATTGGCACGAGGGAAATACCAACTGGACCATCGACTATCCCCGCTCCGACCGCCACCTGGCCCTCGCCATCCGGCGCCTGACGCGGATCGCCGGCCGTTCTGCCGAGCAGGTCGTCAACGTGGAAGAAGACGACGACTTTTTCAACTACCCGTGGCTGTATGCCGTGGAGGTGGGCCATTGGGAACTGAGCAATAAGCAGATCGCCAAGCTGCGCGAGTTTTTCGACCGCGGCGGCTTCTTCATGTGCGATGACTTTCATGGCACCGACGAATGGAACGTCTTCGTCGCCAGCTTCAAGAAGATTTTCCCCGACCGCCAGATTGTCGATATCGATGGCAAGGATGCCATTTTCCACACGGTTTTCGATCTGGACGAGCGCTACCAGGTGCCGGGCATGCAGTATACGCAGACCGGCCGCATCTACGAGAAGGATGGAGTCAACCCGGAATTCCGCGCCATATATGACGATCACGGCCGCATCATCGCCGCGATCTGCCACAACATGGATCTGGGCGATTCCTGGGAGAACGCCGACGAGCCTACCTACCCGCAGAGGTTCTCCGCTCTGGGCCTCCGCATTGGTGTCAATTACATTGTTTACGCGATGAGTCATTAGGGCAGCGTTACGTGAAACGCAGTTTCTTGCCGCGCGTACAATGAGTATTACGGAGGTTGCGATGTACCTGCGTCTCGCCGCCGCTTCTCTCATTACCGCCGCCCTCGCCTGCGGCCAGCTTCCCAGACCTGCGAGCTCCGAGCCGCCAGCCAATACCAGTGGGATCGCCGCGCGCTCCAGTCCGGCGGACTATCCGGTGCATCAAGGCGTGCCGGGTCTCACGGTGGCGGCCATGGTGTTGACTCCAGCACAAATCAAGAAACTGTTCGCCCTGAATCTGGATTCGGCCGGCTACGTGGTGGTGGAGATCGGGATCTTCCCGGAAGCAGGGAATCAGGTAACGGTAGATACCGACCAGTTCCGCCTGCAGGTGGGAGACGATCGCACCATGCGGCGGCCCATGGAACCGGCCGAGATCATGGCCATCCGGCGGGGCGGCGGTAAGCCCCATCAGCCGCCCACATTACCGGGCAACGTCCCCGTATCGACCACTGCCACCATCGGCTATGAATCCGGCGGCCCCTATCACCGCGGCGGCGTTTACACCGGCGCAGAAACCACGGTGGGCAATCCGGGTCCGGCAAGCGGCCCCTATCCCCGGTCGCCCGATCCACGCACGGTGGGTCAGGACCCCATCGATATCGAACGCGACCTGGTGGACAAGGAACTGGCCGCAGGTAAGACCACGGTGCCGGTGGCCGGCTATCTGTACTTCCCCAAGCCGAAACAGAAGCAGAAGAATCCGCCCTA
>OKRF01000293.1:0-996 GCA_900290315.1 Candidatus Sulfopaludibacter sp. SbA3
CCATCGTATCATGCGAAGAAGAGTCCACCGCCGAGACGGGTAGTTTCGCGAAGGGGCAAACACGAAGATTCGCCCAGAGGCGGCGAATTTCGAGCCCGCGGCCGCGGGCAACGATAGGCATGAAAATGGACGGGATTTTCGCGAGAGTCGGCTGATGAGGCGAAGGCTCACCCTGCGGGATGAAAATGGCTGGAAACGCGTCGGGATTTCGCGAAGGGGCAAATTCGAGCCTGGCACGGAGATTCGCCAAAAGGCGGCGAATTTCGAGCCTGGCACGGATTTGCGGCGTACGCACCATTTCGAGCCTGGCACGGATTTGCGGCGTACGCACCGGCTCAGGATTTTCGAGGGTGGCACGGATTTGCGGTTTGCGGCGTATACCGCGGAGTCAGCGCATCCATTTCAGGAAGACCGGCAGGGAATGGAGTTGATCTACGTGGTCGGGGGCGGAGTTTCCGGCGTAGCCTTGCAGGAGGAAGCGGCCGGCGGTGGCTTCGCTAATTTGCTGGGTTCCCATGGGGCCAAATTTCAGGACTGGGTGCAGCTTCAGGCCCAGTTGGGTTACCAGGTAGTCGGCGGTTTCGGTGGTGCTGGCGAAGGTGCCGGGGAAGATCTCCGAGTGGGTTACGATGACGCGCTTGCGGCCGGCGATGGCGTCGCGTGCCAGTTGCAGCCAGACTTGGAGATTCTCCGTTCCGATTTTCGATTCCAGGGGGCCGGGTTTGCCGTCGGGATAATCGGTGTGGATGCCATCGATCATCAGGGCGGCGTCGATACGTTTGTAGGAATCGGGATCCTGGAGGATTTGGCGGATGGCGCCGCAGCCCGCGCTCCAGCCGCCGAGCATCACGCGGCTGAATTTGAAGCCGGCTTTGGTCTGGGCCTCGGACAGCAGATTGAGGAAGCGTTTGGGGTCTTCGAACAGCTTGCTGTACGACCCGGATCCCGCCCCGGCCTGCACAGTAACAACCGAGGTGTGATTGCGCAATCCCGCCA
>OKRF01000293.1:1006-4764 GCA_900290315.1 Candidatus Sulfopaludibacter sp. SbA3
CCCGGATCCCGCCCCGGCCTGCACAGTAACAACCGAGGTGTGATTGCGCAATCCCGCCAGTTCGGGCAGCCAGGTGCCACCGTGAAAGAAGAACAGGATGGCGTTGCGCTTGCCGGCCTTCATGCCTGGCGGCAAATACAATGTGCCCAGATCCAGCTTCTCGCGGCGGCCGGCGACCGCCTGCTCTTTCAGTCTGGAATGCGCCCGCGAGTGCTCCACCATGGGCGATGGATTCTGCGATTGCTGGGCCAGGGCGGCGCCCGCCAGCAGAAGATGGAGCCAGGGCCTCAACGAGCCTTCTCGGCCTTCACCGCGATGCGCAGGTGGCTGTGGTGGCGGCTGTAGCCGAAGTAGATGGCGAGGCCGATCAAGAGCCAGCCGCCCAGGCGGATCCACGTCATGTAGTCGAGAAACGCCATCATGCCGAAGCAGACCAGGACACCGAGGATCGGCACCAGGGGCACCAGCGGCGTCCGGTAGGGCCGCGGCGCGTTTGGATTGGTCTTGCGCATCACGATGATCCCGATGCAGACAATCACGAAGGCCAGCAGCGTGCCGATGCTGGTGAAGTGGCTCAGGTTCGAGATGGGAATGAAGCCGCCCAGGGTCGCGGTGAAGCACATCACGATGATGTTGGAACGGNNCGGATGAATGAAGGAGAACAGCGAAGGCAGCAGACCGTCTCGCGACATGGAATAAAACACGCGCGATTGGCCCAGCAGCATGACCAGGATCACCGAGCTGTATCCGGCGATGATGCCGAAGTAAATGGCCGTCTGGAGTCCTGCCGACGGGAACAACGAGATGACCGTGGCTACCGGCGCGGCGTCGCCGTGGAAGGTGCGGTAGGGCACCATGCCGGTGAGCACGCGAGAAAACGCAATGTACAGAATGGTGCAAACCCCGAGAGACCCGATGATGCCGGTGGGCATATCGCGCTGGGGCCGCTTGGCTTCCTGTGCGGCGGTGGATACGGCGTCGAACCCGATATAGGCGAAGAAGATCACGCCCGCGGCGCGCATGATGCCACTCCAGCCGAACTCGCCCATCACGCCGGTGTTTGGCGGAATGAAGGGCACGTAATTTTCCGGCTTCACGTAGGAATAGCCGACGAAAATCACGATGATGACGATGGTGACTTTGACCAACACGATCACGGCATTGACTCGGGCCGATTCTGAAATCCCGACAATCAGCAGGCACGAGATGGCCACCACGACGAAAACGGCGGGGAGGTTGACGAGGCCAGCCGGCTCGTCCCACGGACAGTGCGTCAGCGCTCTTGGTAACTCGACGCCGAAGCGGTGCAGCAGCCTGACGACATAGCTGGACCAGCTCACCGATACGGTAGCCGCGCCGATGGCGTACTCGATCACCAGGTCCCATCCGATGATCCACGCCAGGAGTTCGCCCATGGTGGCATAGGCGTAGGTGTAGGCGCTGCCGGCGATGGGGATCATGGTGGAGAATTCGCTGTAGCACATGCCGGCGAAGGCGCAACCGATGGCCGCCACCACGAACGAGAGCACCACCGCGGGGCCGGCATGATCCGCCGCGGCGATCCCGGTGAGGGAGAACAGGCCGGCGCCGATGATGGCCCCAATGCCGAGAGCCACCAGGTTGATGGGCCCCAGGGTCCTCTTCAGGTGATGTTTGCCGCCCTCGGATTCGGCGATGATCCGTTCGAGAGACTTCTTTTCAAATAAATTCATGCGGTTCTGCGCCCCCAAATAAAATACACCGGAACGCCCAGCAGCACGATGATGAGGCCCGGCCAGGTGAAGTTTGGCTTGTAGATCAACAGGAAGATCTCGATGAGGCCGGCAGCCAGCATGTACGCGGCCGGAAGAATGGGATAACCGAAGGCCTTGTAAGGCCGCTCCATATCCGGCCGGGTGCGACGAAGCACAAAGAGTCCGGCGATTGTCAGAATGTAGAAGAGTAGCACGGCAAAGATGACGTAGTCGAGCAGGTCATTATAGCTGCCGCTCAGACAGAGCAGCACGGCCCAGATGCACTGGGTGAGGAGAGAGAAATTGGGAGCGTGCGTCTGGGGGTTCAGATCGCCTGCGCGGCGGAAGAACAGTTTGTCCTTGGCCATGGCGTAGTAGACGCGCGCTCCGGAGAGAATGAGGCCGTTGGCGCATCCAAAGGTGGAGATCATGATGGCCGCGGCCATCAGTTGCACCGCGACGGGTCCGAACATGCGAGCCGCGGCTGCGGTGGCCACGCGGTCTTCCGCCGCATGCTGAATCTCCGGGAAGGTCAGCACGTTCAGATAAGTCAGGTTGGCCAGGATGTACAGAGTAGAAACGATCAGCACACCAAGAGCCAGCGAGAGCGGCAGGTTGCGCCGCGGATTCCGCACTTCGCCCGCCGTGAAGGTCACATTATTCCAGGCGTCGGAAGAGAACAGCGAGCCCACCATCGCCACGCCCACCAGCCGTACACTTTCGAAAGTCCAATTGGCGTTGCGCCAGTAATCGGTAAAGTTGCTGGCCACGGCCTGCGGATTGCGGCCCACCAGAAAGCCACAGCCGATCAATCCCGCCAGCGCCGCGATTTTGGCGAAGGTGAACGTGTTCTGTACCGCCGCGCCGGTGCGGATGCCGCGCGTGTTGAGGGCGCTCAGCACCACGATGATCGCGATGGCCAGCAGTTGCTGCGTGGTGAGAGCGATGCGCCCGCTGCCCACCAGATAGTTCTGCGCCGAGATCCACGGTACGAACACGCCGGTGTACTTGGCGAAGGCCACCGCCACCGCGGCGATGGTGCCAGTCTGAATCACCATGAACAGAGTCCACCCGTAGAGAAAGCCATAGAGCGGGCCGAAGGCTTCGCGCAGATAGACGTACTGCCCGCCGGCGTGAGGCATGGCGGCGGCCAGTTCTCCATAGCTGAGAGCGGCGATCAGGGTGAGCGCCGCGGTGACCAGCCAGGTCATGATCATGAGGCCCGGCGACTGCACCTGGCGCGAGATGTCCGCGGCTACGATGAAGACGCCCGAGCCGATCATGGAGCCCATCACCAGCGTGGTGGAATCGATGAGGCCGAGGGCTTTGACTAAGCCGTCTTCACGAGTCGTTGCCATTGTTCCATCCGTTCGCGGAGAGATTGGGCAGTGGGTGCAGCGGGGAGCAGGCCGGCGATGACAGCCACCGAATCAGCACCAGCCCGCAGCACATCCAGTGCGTTTTCCAAAGTGATGCCGCCGATGGCCACCAGCGGCTGCTCCACCAGTGCGCGGCAGCGGCGCAGCTCTTCGAGACCCACCACGGGGCCGGGCTTATCTTTCGACGCGGTGGCGAAAACGGGCCCGATCGCCAGGTAGCTCACCGGCTCGCCGCCGGCCGTGGCGAGCTGGTTCGCGTTGTGGCTGGAGAAGCCGATGACGGCATCCGGCCCCATCAGTTTGCGGGCGTCGCGAGGGGCCAGGTCGTCCTGCCCCACATGCAGGCCGGCGCCGAGGAGCAGGGCGAAATCGGCACGATCGTTGACGATGAGTTGGGCGCCGGCTTCGGCGCAGAGGCGCGCTAACTGTCGTGCGGAGTCAAACAAGTCGCGGCCCCAATGGCCTTTGTGGCGGATTTGCAGGATGCCCGCTCCGCCATCGAGGAATGCGGCCGCTACCGTTTCCAGAGAAATTCCCAGCGGCGACAGAGTTCCGGTATCGAGAATGGGATAGAGCCGTGGCAGACGCATTTGTGACTGATTAGGTCATTGTGTCATAGAGGCGGGGGTGGGGATTGGGGGGGCCG
>OKRF01000297.1:0-4624 GCA_900290315.1 Candidatus Sulfopaludibacter sp. SbA3
AACCTGCTGGAAGCTCTTCGCCTGAAAGGCGAAGGGTTTAGACCCGGTAATGGAAACTAAACTCATTGCTGGCCGCCCCGGGATCGTGAGCCGTATGCCGCGCGGATTCTTGTCGGGAACATCGCGACTCGATCGCCGCGGCACGAGCGAAGAGCGGATTCAGCAGCCCAACGGCACACGGAAATTTCAAATGATGGGTGGCGGCCTGAATAATCAAATCAAAACATCTGAATATCTCTTGCTTGCCGGATGGAATCGTGCAACTATATAGTTTGATAGACGAATTAAATCTCGCCATCCTGAAAGGCGACACCACTTGCGCGGTCGCCCTCACTGAGCAGGCCCTTGCGCAGGGCGTCGACCCTGGCGAGTTGGTCACCCGCCAGATGATTCCAGCCATGGCTGAAGTGGGACGGAGGTTTGAATGCGGCGACTACTTCGTTCCCGAGTTGCTTCTGGCAGGGCGGGCCATGAAGGCGGCACTGAAACTGGTCCGTCCGCTGCTCGCCGCCGGCGCCGCCGAACCGGCGGGCAAGGTGGTGATCGGGACGGTGCAAGGGGACCTGCACGACATTGGTAAGAACCTGGTGGCGGCACTGCTGGAAGGCGGCGGTTTTCAGGTGCATGACCTGGGCGTCGACGTGCCAGCAACGCGCTTCGTGGAAGCCGTCAGGCAAAAAGCGCCGGACATCGTAGCGCTATCGGCCCTGCTGACCGTCACCCTTCCGGCCATGAAGACGACGGTAGAGGCCCTTCGCCGCGCGGGAGTGCGCGACCGTGTGCGGGTGATGGTCGGCGGCGCTCCGGTGACCCGCCAATATGCCGAAGAGATTGGCGCCGATGGGTACAGCGACAATGCGTTCGGCGCCGTGAGACTGGCGCACACCCTGGTGGAAAATGCCTGCGATGCAGTACAAGACCTTAGCCATTCCTGACCCGCAGCAACTGATCTATGGATGGTCTCCGCATCCCGTGAGGTGCGGCTTCGACCTGGAGATCGGCGGCGGCCTGGTGTTCCCCGAGGTCAACTTCACGCTGCCGGCTATCGAAATCTGCGCCGGGACTTGGGGCGACGTGATGGCGCATTACGAGGAGATGGCCGGCCAGATTCTGCGCCGCGCGATAGCCTTGCAGGTGCCCGGGATCGTTCTGGAATTCGAACTGCTGCCGCGCATGACGTCTACGCCCGAGTGGGGCGCCGAGATCACCGCCCTGCTCCACCGCCATCTCGCGGAGGCTTTCGAGCGCCACGGTCTGCGCAGCGCATTGCGCGTGACGCCCACGGACATTCGCGATCAGGCGCGGCCGCCGGTGCTGCGCGAAGGCGGTCCGTGGGACAGCCTCAAGCGGAGCTTCGAGTTGTGCATCGAAGCGGGAGCGGACATCGTTTCCATCGAGTCCATCGGCGGCAAGGAACTGCACGATCCGGCCTTGATGTACGGCGATATCGAAGGCATTGCACACGCCCTGGGTGTAGCAGCGCCGGACGACACCGCATGGTTGTGGGACCAGATTGCGGGGATGTGCGCATCCTCCGGCCACGCCATTGCCGGGGGCGATTCCGCTTGCGGTTTCGCCAACACTGCTATGCAACTCGCGCATCAGAAGATGCTGCCGGAAGTGCTGGCGGCGGTGGTGCGCGCCATGAGCGCCGTGCGCAGCCTGGTGGCCTTCGAACACGGCGCCGTGGGACCTTCCAAAGACTGCGCCTACGAAGGGCCCATCCTCAAGGCCATCACCGGCTGCCCCATCTCCATGGAAGGTAAATCGGCCACCTGCGCGCATTTCAGTCCGCTGGGCAATATCGCGGCAAGCGTTTGCGATTTGTGGAGCAACGAATCGGTGCAGAATGTGCGGCTGCTTTCGGGCAACGCTCCCGAGGCGTACACGGAACTGCTCGCATACGACTGCCGCTTGATGAATGTCGCCGCGTCCAGAGGTCAGGCGCGGATGTTGCGTGACTGGCTCTGCGCGTCCGATGAGGATCTCAGTCCGCAAGCGGCCGTGCTCTCGCTGGACGCTACGATTCGCATTGCGCAATCGATTGTGGATGCCGATACGCCGTATGAGCGCACCATCGCCGCGGGCCTGGCCGCAGTCTGCCACCTGCGCGAGCGGATCGGCGCCGGCAAGCTGCAACTCGCGCCGAAGGAAGCGCAGTGGCTCGATAGGATCGGGGAGGAACTCAGCGGAATGCAAGCGGGGAAGACAGACGACACAAGGCGATCGTCTGTCCTACTGAGTTAATATAGGGTTTACCGTTAATGTAACCCCATGAAGAACCATCCTGCCCGCTTAGCGCGCTGTCTTGCCGCGCTCTTGCTCGCTTCCGGAATCGCCGCTGCCGCCGAGAGTTCCAAGCTCAATTTCAATCCCGATTGGAAGTTCATGAAGGCCGATCCGGCCGGTGCCCAGCAGCCCGGCTTTGACGATAGCGCCTGGACGTCGGTCTCCCTCCCACATACCTACAACGACGTCGATACCTTCGACGATTGGTCCACGCCTGGCCACGTAGGCGAAATGAACCTGTGGAGCGGCCGCACCTGGTATCGGAAGACGTTCACCCTGCCCGCGGCGATGCGGGGCAAGAAAGTGTTCATCGAATTCGAAGCCGTGCGCCAGATCGCCGAGGTTTATCTCAACGGCCACCTGCTGGGAACCAGCAAGACAGGGTTCATTCCCTTTGGTTTCGACCTCACACCATACTTGCAATTTGGCGGAGGGAAAAACGTGATCGCGGTCATGGCCGACAATCGCTTCACCGCCGAAACCGACATGGCCAAGATCATCCTCACCGATCTTCCCTGGAACAGCCCGCACTGGCATCCCGCGCACGGCGGCATCTATCGCAACGTCTACCTCCACGTCACCGATGCGTTACACATCACGCTGCCCCTGTACAGCTTCCTGCAGACGGCCGGCCCCTACGTTTATGCGAGCGATATTTCGGACGCCGCAGCGCAGATCAACCTGGAGGTTCCGGTGCAAAATGACCGCGCCGCGGCGGTCCAGGTCGAAATGCTTGCCACGGTTCTGGATCGCGACGGCAAGAGGGTGCTGGAGATGAAGCAGAGCGGTTCGCTGGCCGCGGGCGCGCACCAGGATTTCAAGGTCTCCGGCTCTCTGGCGCGCCCGCAATTCTGGGAACCCGCGTATCCTTATCTTTACCAGGTGATCTGCACCGTGCGTGTGGCGGGGAAAGTAGTCGACACACGTGAGATTCCGCTCGGCATCCGCACGGTCCGCTGGGACACCAACGCCGGGATGTTCCTCAACGGCCATCACCTCAAGCTCCACGGATGGGGCCAGAAACCCACCGACGAGTGGCCCGGCCTGGGCAACGCCCAGCCAGATTGGATGCACTACTACACACTCTCGCTCATGAAGGAAGCCGGCGGCAACTTCGTCCGCTGGGGCCACTGCGCCGGCGCCCCCGCCAAGATCGCCGCGGGCGATCGCCTGGGCATTATCGCCCAGCAGCCCGGCGTAGATGGCGAAGGCGACGCCGTAGGCAATGCCTGGACGATTCGCGCCGCCGCTTTCCGCGACATGATCATTTACTTCCGCAACAATCCCTCGATCTTCATTTGGGAAGGCGGCAACCAGAAAGTGTCGCACGATCACGCCAAGGAATTGCGCGGATACATGGATCAGTACGACCCCCATGGCGGGCGCGTATACGCCCATCGCCGCGCCGACCAGGTGACGGCCGAGTTCATGGATATCGGCATCGGCACCGAAGGGGGACGCGAGATCGCACGGCTTCCGGTGGTGGAGGGCGAGTACGACCGCGAGGAATCGCCGCGCCGGGTGTGGGACGATTTCTCGCCGCCCAATTTCGGCTATCCCGAAGCCAAGGGACAGACCTACCAACTTACCAGTGAACAGTACGCGGTCAACCAGGTTTCTCAGTACGTGAAGAAGATCTCCGCGCCCAACCATGCCGGCGGGGCCAACTGGATCTTCTCCGATTCCACGAGCGGCGGACGCGTGGCCACCGAAGTGGCGCGCGCGGGCGGCGAAGTGGATGGCGTCCGGCTGCCGANNTCCGCGACGATCCGCAGGTCCAAATCATCGGCCACTGGACCTATCCCGCCAATACGAAGAAGACGGTTTACGTCACCAGCAATGCCGAAGAGGTGGAACTGTTCGTCAATGGGCGGCCGCTAGGGCGCGCCAAGGCTACGGATCGCTATCTCTTCACTTTCCCTGACGTGGTGTGGGAGGCGGGCGAAATCAAGGCCGTCGCGTCCACCGCCGGCAAGGTTGTGGCCAGCCAGAGCAAGCACACGGTAGGTCCCACCGTCGCGTTGCGCATGACGGCCGTTGCCGGCGATCCCGCGGGTCTGCGCGCGGATGGCTCGGACATCGCGCTCATTGACGTGGAAGCGGTAGACGCCAGAGGCGAACGGTGCCCCACCTTCCAACAGCGCGTGGATTTCGAAACGACAGGCGCGGCCGTGTGGCGCGGCGGTTATAACAGCGGCAAGATCAAATCGACCAACAACACCTATCTCGATCTGGAAGCCGGCATCAATCGTGTGTCGGTGCGCGCCACGCGAGTCGCCGGCGCCATCACGGTCAAGGCCACGGGAGCAAGGCTGAAGCCGGCCACGATCACGTT
>OKRF01000297.1:4631-13061 GCA_900290315.1 Candidatus Sulfopaludibacter sp. SbA3
TCAAGGCCACGGGAGCAAGGCTGAAGCCGGCCACGATCACGTTGCGCTCTTCGCCGATTGCTGTCGCCAATGGCTTCACCGCGGCGCTGCCTGCTCTGCCCGCGGCGCAGTTGCCGAAATCGCGACCCGCTCCAGTGGACGACACGCTCACCCGCAATATCGCCACTCCCACGGTCGCCGGCAAATATGTCCGCACGTTTTCCTACTCCGGCCCCACCGGTAACATTCACGTGCAGTCGAACGCGCAGGATGGCACGAACCCCTACGCTGATTCGGAAGTGACCATCGCCAGTTTGCCGGCGTCGCTGAAAGGCGCCGACTTCGTGCAGGCCGCCAAGGCTGACCGAGCTTACAGCGCCGTCGACCTGATGGAACTGGCGGTGCCGGCGGGAGCGGTGATCTCCATCGCGCACGACAATCGGCTGCCGGTGCCGACGTGGCTCTCGAAGATGTTCCAGCCGACGGGGGAGACTGTGACAGTAGGTGGAAAGGCCATGTCGGTTTTCCAGCACAAGGCGGCGTCCGCGGAGAGCTTGACGCTCGGCGACAACGCTACGGGCGACGCGAAGAACGCAAATATGTACGTGGTTTTTGTGAGGTAACCGGGCATTGGTCTTTGCGGCTTGGCGACTTGGCGAGAAACGGGTGTTGGGGATCAATGGAACGGAAAACCGGGTTAAGGTAACGCGAGTTGTCCAGGTTCCGTGAACCAATTGGCGTCGATCGACATCCGGGCGGTGGCGGCGGGTCCGGCAAGTTTCCGATATCCACATATCAGCCACGAGCGTCGGGGAAAGGCCCAAGCTCTACGTGGCTCTCGACTTGCCCGTGCGATTTCGGTCGGAGGTAGAATGAGATCGTGATAACCCATCGGAGTTCGGCGCCGGACGGTCACAAACGATTTCTTCGATGAAAACGAAACGCGCCTTTTTTGCGGCGACCGTGGCCGGACTATTTCTGCTGCCCGTCGGAACTTCGACGGCTGAAGTGATTTGCGGCAAGTCGCGCCCCATTAAGCCAGTTCACTCTGTGTGCGGCAAGCTCATCGACCCGGCTGGTGGACCCCTTGCGGGCACAAGGGTGAAGGTTTCGAAGGATGGAACAGACCTGGCCACCATTCAGACAGGCAGTGATGGGGTGTTCATCTTTGGAGAACTGAAGCCCGGCAGCTATGAGCTAACCGCGAGCTTTGACGGTCTCAAGCCATTTCGTTCTTCAATCGTGGTCACAAATCCCGCTAAGAAGTGCAAACGTGGGCTGACTATCGTGCTCGCGTTGACCTATCCGGACAATTGTGGGAGCTACGTGATGAAGCAATAGGCTGCCTGCCAGGCTTGGGCTTTCCAATAACTGACAAAAGACGGTGTTACCGGAAACTTCGGTTTTGCAGAACTCCCGAGTTCTGCAAAGCTCTGCGAACATTCCGCTTTCCTTTCTTTAGGATTTTCGTTTGCAGAAGTGTCTGGCATAAGCATCCAGTATTGCGAGGACTTTTGCGCACCGCGGGGAAGGGTCTGTAAAACTCAGGTTACCTTAACCCGGTTTTCCATTCCATTGATCCCCAACACCCGGAAACCAATGAGCGGAAATGGCGGGTCATTGCCTCGGAGTCGACGACGTTTTTCGCGTTCTCACGCAAAGCCGCAGGGATATATCGTCAGCCATTCCCTGGGATTCCAAAGGGCTGGCGCAGCCCTGGCCATACTTGAGGGACGCCTCACGCCACAGCCTGAAGCCCATTCTTGGCGACGAGAGTCAGCAGTTTCAATGATGCTCCCTGCGGATGCTTTGCGCCGCGCTCCCACTGGCTCACCAAGCCCGTTGTCACATTGAGATAGCGAGCGAAAACCGCCTGGCTGGCGCCCTCCCTCAGGCGGAGCGCGCGGATTTGCTTCGGCTTGAGTGGCTGCACCGGCGTGAGGCACAGCTCATCGAACTCCCGCATCGTGCGCTTGTCCATCGCGCCGGCAGCATGAAGCCCTTCGGCCGTTTCGTGAATCGATGCCATCAGGGGGCTACGGTATTGTTTTCTCATTGCACATCACCTCAATCAGCGTTCCGGACCCAATAGCCCGAGTTATGGCTTTGTCATCATAGGCCATCAGTTCAGACGCGAGTTTCCTGAGCGCGCTCAGTTCGCCTTTGTCGATGTTATCCTTCTCGTTCTTCGCGAAGCCGTGAACGAAGAACGCCCGCTCACCTGCGCGGAACACAATAAGCGTACGAAAGCCGCCCGACTTGCCCTGGCCGGGTCGCGCAACCCGCTGTTTGATGACGCCGCCTCCGAGGTCGGCGGCAATCAGGCCTTGTTCTGCATCCATAATTACTTCGCACAGCGCTGCATCGCCGATTCGGGCCTTCCTCGCAAAGCGCGTGAACGCCTTGTTCTTGAATATCAGCAACGGCCCTCACGCCAACTGAATTTGACACCGTCTGCGCTAGTATAACACTCGGTATTATAGATCAGAAATCCCGGCGCTCAGAGTTCTTGAGCCGCAAGGAGTGTAGAGTATTAAGGGCTTATGCCATGGCGCCAAACACCAAGAACACCGACGACGAAAAGCTGGCTGCTGCCTCCGCCAACTCCAAAGGCCTGCGCGAGCACCTGGAGCGGAACGTATGGCCTGCGATTCCCGCACTGGAGTTGGGGCGGGTCATGAGCCGCGAAGAAGACGAGATCCTGGGTTATGGCCCAGTGGGTTGCTGAAGCGGATCATCGCCCGAGCCTGACGTTACCCTAGCCCCACTAGCTGTCCGGTACTGTCTCCGAACGATTCTTCTTTGATACCCATACGATCGAGCATGGAGAGATAGAGATTGCAGAGCGGCGTTTCCTGGGCGAAGCGAACGCGGCGTCCGGGACGCAAGGTGCCTTTGCCGCGATCGACTGCGTGAATTCGTCCGTCTTACCCGGTCGAGCCACCGCCAGCAGCAGCACTCCGGCCATACGCCAGACAGCCATTGCGGACTACTATATCAAGTTCGGGATGGGCCAATCGCCGCATTTCGTAAAAGGGGTAAATCGGAGCCAGGCATGGAGATTCGCCAAAAAAGAAGACAGACGACAAAAAACGATCGTCTGTCCCACTGGGCGAGGTATCGCCTCACTACCCGACTTTGTACCTTCGGATTTCCGCTTCGGAGACTTCGCTGCTCATTCCAGGCTCTTCGGGCGCGGCCACTTCGCTGTTAACCATCTTTTGCGCGCCGCTGGTCTCCATGTAGATGGCATTCGGCATGGCCAGCAGCATGTTCAGATTGGTGGCGCCGCCTCCGTGGCTGGCCACTTCCAGGCCCGCGGCGTCGGCGAGCGCGGCAATCTCCATCCACTCCGTCACTCCGCCCGCACGACGGTTGTCAGGCTGCACCACGTCCGCGC
Organism: Candidatus Sulfopaludibacter sp. SbA3; assembly: GCA_900290315.1. Lineage (GTDB taxonomy): Bacteria > Acidobacteriota > Terriglobia > Bryobacterales > Bryobacteraceae > Sulfopaludibacter. The sequence goes on from OKRF01000297.1 coordinate 8,011, forward strand.
CCTTGCGCGCAATCAGGTCGGCGAAGGCGTATTTGGTGTTGAGGTTCTCGCCCGTGGCGATGCGCATATCCAGGCTCTGCGCCAGCAGCGTGAAACCCTCCATATCCTGGGGCGGCAGCGGCTCTTCGTACCAGAAGCAGCCCATCTCCTGATACACTCTGCCGCGGCGCAGCGCCTCGTTGCGATTGAATACCTGGTTGGCGTCCACCATCACGCGCTTGCCTTTACCCACAGTGTCCAGGGCCAGGCGAATGCGCCGCGCGTCATCGTCCAGGGAGTAGCGCCCCACCTTCATCTTCACGGCGTGATAGCCCTGCTCCATCGCGGCCGCGATCTGCCGCTTGAACTTCGACAGGTCGTCATCGTTGTCGTAATACCAGCCGCACATGCTGTATACCGGGATGCGCTCCCGGAACGCTCCCAGCATCTTGTACACGGGCAGTCCGGCGGATTTCCCCAGAATGTCCCAGATGGCGATATCCGCCGCGGCGATGGCGAACTGCGCCACTCCGCCGACTCCTTGGTATTCCAGCGCCTGCCACAAGCCGGCGCGGATGCGCCGCGGGAAAGCGGGATCCTTGCCCAACAACACCGGCTTCACTTCCTGTTCCAGGATGGTCTGCACCACCTTGGGGCCGCCGGGGATCATGCCGAAGGAACTGTGCGCCCACCCGGTGATGCCGGCGTCCGTGCGGATGCGCAGCACCACCGATCCATTCTCGCCGCCGAATGCATGGATGGCGTCATAGTAGGGCGTGCCCGCGGGCCGCTTCAGCAGGTCCGTCTCCAGGCCTGTGATCCTGATCTGCTTCTGCTGCGCTGCCGCCGCCGAAAGCGCCGCCGCCGCAGGCACGGCTGCAGCCGAGCACAGGAGCTGTCTTCTGTTCATGGTTAGGTTCTCTTCGGTACGGAAATCGTCAAGTTCCGGAACCTGACTCCGGCCGCGTGCGTGCCCTGCAGATTGAACGGTCCAGGAGCGTCCTCATTGCTGTCCAGAGCGCCTCCCGTGATGCCTGGAATTTCCTGGTTGTCGATGATGGTCACGCCGTTGCGAACAACGGTCACCCAGCGCCCCACCAGGGTGATGTCCATGGTCTCCCATTCGCCTGGCTTCTTGGGCAGGTCCTTCGACGCCGCCACATAGCCATAGATCGAGCCCATGCCGTGCACTTTATCGTTCACGCCCTCCGGCGCGTATTCGATCTGCACTTGATACCGCCCGCGCAGAAAGATTCCGCTGTTGACTCCCTCGGGACAGTTGAACTCGAAATGCAGTTTGAAATCGTCGAATTTGCCGGTGGTACGCAGGTTCGAGCCGGCCTCCTTATTCACCAGTTCGCCGTTCTCCGCCACCCAGTGATTGTCCGCCGGACTGCCGGGCTCCCACCACGTGAGATCCTTCCCGTTGAACAGGGCCTCGGGAGTAGTCCAGTTCTTGGCCGGTTTGGTCTTCAACTCCGGTGCGCGCTGCCCGCCGATCTGTGCCTGCACGTCCTGCCCGCGCTTCACAGCGCCGGTGATCACGTTGCTCTTGACGCTCAGTTCCCATGTGATGGCCGGGCGGTCTTCCGCGGCTGGCGAGATGGTCAGGATCAGCCGGCCGCCGTCCAGTTTGGTCTCATGTGCCGGCCGCACGCTGCCGCCACGCGGCTGAATCCGCGCTTCCGGCTTGCCATCCTTATCCACCACTTCGACCCATGCCGGGAAAGACGACGTGGGTGTCTTCACCGTGAGATCCCAACGGCCCGCAAAGGGATTCTTACCCGCTGCGCCAAGCAGCAGCACCGTGGCGCCGAGCAGACTACAGAGCTGTCTCATGCCGCCATTGTGCGGCCAAAACCGGTAGATATCAAGCTGAAAATCGCAAATCGCCGCCATCGGCAGCCATCAGCAGATAAGGTTCGCCCCACTCGGTGGCGTCTTTGGCAGCGCGAAATCGCAGCCCCCACGCCCCGCCCACCACCAGGTAGCACGCGCCGTCTCCGGAATCGTCGACAAGATAGGCAAGGGCATCGCACTCACGCCAACCCCCGTCGATTCCCGTGACCGCGCACCAATGTGCTTCATCGCCGCGCTGCATGCGAATCTCGCGCACCACCTGCCCCGGCGTCCGCGGCTGAAAGACCTGCCCATCCATCGCCGGGCAATTCGGGTTCTCATCGATCTGAATAAAGATGCTACTCATACCGCAAACACGGTGGGACAGACGAACGTTTTTTGTCGTCTGTCGTTTTCACTCATACCGCAAACACACGATCGGATCCAGATTCGCGGCCCGATTGGCTGGATAATATCCGAAGAACAGTCCCACCGTGACCGAAATGGTCACACCCGTTATCACCCAGAAGATGGAGACGGCCGCCGGAATCGAGGGCACCGCCGCGCGGATCAGCAGGGCGATCACGCCTCCCAGGAAAATACCCAACGCCCCGCCAATGCCGGAAAGAGTGATCGCTTCCAGCAAGAACTGTAGGCGGATATCGCTCTTCCGCGCGCCTATCGCCTTGCGGATGCCGATCTCCGCCGTCCGCTCCGTCACCGAGATGAGCATGATGTTCATGACCCCGATTCCACCCACCAGCAGTCCGATCGAGCTGATCACGCCGGTCAGCAAGGCCATTGCGCCCGTCAGTTGGTCCCAGAGGTTATTGAAGAAGTCCGCGTCCGATACTTCGAAATCGTTTTCCCCGTTGTGCTTTACATGCCGCTCCCGGCGCAGCGCTTCGATCACCTGGTTGCGGACCACCGCCATGTCCGCATCCTCCCGCACCGAAACTTGCAGAAACACCTCCTTGATCTCAGGTTGATTCTTATGAAAATTGGTGAGCGGGATGCACGCAAACTGGTCCACTCCGAAACCCGAGAACAGGCCGGGGTCGTGCTCGAATACGCCGATCACCTCGTATTCCCGGCCATTCAGCCGCACCATCTTGCCGATGGGGTCGGCGTGCGGAAACAGCGACTCGGCGATGGCGTTGCCGATCACCACCACGCTCCGCGAGTGTTCCAGGTCGTAAGGCGAAATAAACCGCCCCTCGGCCACCGTGAACAACGGTTGAGCGTAGGTGTATTCAGGCTCCACGCCGCGCACAAACAGCCGCTCCACGTGCTCATTGCCGTAGCGCATGGAATCCACCACTTCACCGAAGTTGATGCGGTTGGAAAATGCCGTAGCCCATTCGAGATTCGGCACCGTCTCTTTCAAATAGTGCGCGTCGTCGAACCGCAGATACTTGCGCGTGCGAATGTTCTGGGGCAGCCGCCCTCCCGTGAATCCCGGCGGAATGCGCGTGATGATGAGCGCCCGTGATCCCAGCGTCTGAATGCGGCCTTTGACGTGAGCGTTGAGCCCATCGATGATGGCCGCCACCGTGATCACGCTGGTCACCCCGATCACGATTCCGAGAATGGTCAACGCCGACCGCACCTTGCGCGTGCGGATGGTGTCCAGCGCCACCAGCAGGTTTTCCTTGATCTCTTCGCGAGTCATAGAGCTACGTGTCGGATTTCGTGAAGGGGCAAAACGGTGACAGTCGGCTCATGAGGCGATGCCGCGCCCGGTAGCGCCGGCGATCTTTGTCGCCGGTTCTTTTGGTTGCCGAGTGGGACAGACGATCGTTTTTTGTCGTCTGTCTTCTTCGGGTTATACGTCATTTTCGAGAGAGGCAACAGATTTCGCAAAAGGGGCGAAATCAATCGCCTGCCACCGCTTTGCGGCGTGTCCGCATGTGCCTCGGTCATCCTAGTCGCTCCTTAGGGCTTCCACCGGATCCAGCTTGGAAGCCTTCACCGCGGGATAGATGCCGAAGAAAATTCCCAGCACCGAGCTGATCACCACTCCCAGAATCGCCACCCAGGTCTGCACGGCCGCCGGAAAGCTGGTGAGGCTGCGCAGCCCCAGCGCGCACGCGAACCCGATCCCCACTACGATCCCCACTCCCACGATCCCGCCGATGATGCACTGCACCACGCTCTCCGCCAGAAACTGCCGGAGTATGTCGCTTTGCGTGGCCCCCACGGCCCGCCGCACGCCAATCTCCTTGGTCCGCTCCGTGACGCTCACCAGCATCACGTTCATGATCACGATTCCGCCCACCACCGCCGAAATCGAGCTCACCATCACGAACACCGCAAAGAATGCCGAGCTGATGCTTTGCCACAGTGAGATGTAATTCTGCGCCGTTCCAATGAAAAAGTCTTCGTCCTTTCCCGCCATGATGTGGCGACGCACGCGCAGCAGCGACCGCGTTTCATCCTGCGCTTGCTCGAACGTGCGATCCGCATCCGCGGTCTTGATCTGCAGCGTCAGGCTGTTGCGCAGCCCGCGAAAATGCATGTAGCTCTGGAGCGGGATCACAATGAAATTGTCCTGGTCCTGCCCCAGCACGCTCCCGATGCGATCGAAGACGCCGATCACGGTGAACTCCTGGTTTTCCGCGCGCACCAGCTTGCCCAGCGGATCCTCGCCGGGGAAGAACTCCCGCGCCAGCCGGTCGCCGATGAGGCAGACGGTGGAGGCGTGGCGATCTTCCTGGTCTGTGAAGTAGCGGCCCTGCACCACGTCGCGCGTATCCACCTCCACCATGGAGGGCGTGTGGCCGAACAGCCCGGTGTCGTCCAGTTGATGATCGCGATAGCGCGTGGTCAACGTAGAACTGATCGAAGCGCCCACAAACTGGCAATGCACACAGCCCTGGGTCACCGCGTCCAGGTCTTCCACCACGATGTTCTTGTTTTTCTGCGCCTTCTCCAGAACCGTGAAATCCGTGATGGCGAACGGCAGCCGCGACACGCGAAACACGTTAGTGCCCAGGTTGGCCACTTTCTGCTCCACATACAGGTTCGCACCCTGCACCACGGTCATCACCGTGATCAGGGTGGCCACCCCCATGGTCAGCCCCAGCACAGTCAACGCGGCACGCAGCTTGTGGGCGCGAATGGCCGTGACCGCCAGAACCAGGTTGTCGGCGATATGCATCATGGCGCTACTACCTTTAGTATCGCCGACGGGCGAATTCTTACAGCTATTTCGGCTCGCCCGGCAGCGGCGG
>OKRF01000297.1:13071-19863 GCA_900290315.1 Candidatus Sulfopaludibacter sp. SbA3
GCCGGCTGAGTTGCCCAATTCCCAGGCCACCGCCGCCACCGTCTTAGCGATCTGTTGCATCTCTTTGTAGTCGATCTTGTCTGGCGTATCGGTGGGCCGGTGATAGTCCACGTGCAGGCCCGTAGTGAAGAACGCGATCGGTACGCCCATCTTGGCGAAGTTGTAGTGATCGCTGCGGTAGAAGATGCGCTGCCCCTGCGGTTGCGGGCCCAGGTTGTCGTGCGTGTCGTCCGGCGCGGTCACATCGTAGAAGTGGCTGATCTTGAGCTTCTGGTAATCGGAGTTGACGACGTCGATCACCTTCCCGAGGTCGTCGCTGCTCACATTCGGGCCGATCAGCAGAACTTCTCCGGGATCGACCAGCACGTGCTGCGCGTTGGGATCCACCGAGTTCTCATTCTTGGTGCGGCCGATCATGTCCATGTTAAGGTCGGCCACCACCCTGCTCAAGTCGATAGGCGGAAACTCAGCGAAATACTGCGAGCCCCACAGTCCCTTTTCCTCGCCGCCGTTCCACAGGAAAAGCATGGAGCGCTTGGGCCGAATGCCCTTGGCGGCGCCTTCGGCATATACGCGGGCCATGGCCAGCAGTCCCGTGGAGCCTGACCCATCGTCATCCGCGCCGTTGTTCACGGTGTGTCCGTCCGGCTGCGGCGCGCTCAGGCCGATGTGGTCCAGGTGCGCGCTGATGACCACGTATTCGTTCTTCAAGACGGGGTCGCTGCCTTCCAGAATGCCCACCACGTTTTCGCTGTGCCCCGGTTCGCTCTTCACGGCGACGTGGATGGCCAGCTTCTTGGCGGCGTTCAACTCGAAGGAATCCTGCTTGGCATTGGCTCCCGTATTGTAGAAGACCTGTGCGCCGGTGAGCTTCTCGCCCTGGAATAACGCGTTGGTCAATTCCATTCCGGCAGTCACGGCCGGCGCCGCGGGACACGCCTGCGTCGCCTGGAGTTTCGGAATCGTGAAGTTGGGTCCGTTCAGACCGGCGCCGCGTCCACCGCCGCCTCCGCCGCCGAACCCGGCGTTGGGATTGGCCATGGCGGTTGCCTGCTGGAAGTTCGCGACCGCGATCACCGCCAGTGCGCCGTTCTTGGCGGCGTACTGCTCGGGCGTCCAGTAGTCTGTGCAGGCCACGCCGAGCGGGTCCGTGGCATTGCCGCGTCCACCGCCGCGCCCGCCGCGTCCCGCGGCCTGTTGGGCGGCCACTTCGGCCGGCAGTCCGGCGACCACGATGATCTTGCCTTTGACGTCCAGCCCCTCGTAGGGATTGGTGTTCGTCTTGTTGACGACGTAGCCGTTGCCGGCGAATACCAGCTTGCCGGAGACATCCAGCGCTTGCGCCGCGCCACCGCGTCCACCGCCGCCGGCAGCGACGGTCCATTCCTTTTGATAGTCGAAGGTCGTGGTACGGGGTTCCACCGCCGCGTCCGCGCCGACGCCTCGCGCACCGCGGCCATTGCGTCCACCGCGCCCTCCACCACCGCCCGCACCGCCGCGTGCGGCACCCGCGTCAGCTGCGCCGGCCCCGCCACCGCCGCCGAATCCGCCGCGTCCGGCGGGCGGAGGTGGGGCAGTCAGCGATACCTTCGTCTCTTCCGGAATGATGGTGCGGGCCACCATCTCGATGGGCATGAAATAAGGTTGCAGCGGGCCATCAGTGCCGGTGGTGCTGCCACCCGGCTTCAGGCCCCACTCGGCCAGGTGGCTGGCCACGTAGAGAGCGGCCGTATCGTATCCCCGCGACGGGAAATTGCGGCCTTCCAACTGGTCGGACGCCAGGTAGTAGTCGTAGATCTTCAGTTCGTTTTCGGTGATGGCGTCGGCATTCCCGAACGCGGGAACGACAGCGGCCTTCGACTGCTTGGCCTGCTTGCCCTTAGACGATGCCTGCTGTGCTCCCACATTGGAGAGCAGAGCAAAAGTGATTCCAGCCGCGGCGGCGCAGCTCACGATAATTCGGCGCATAGACCCTCGAAACGTAGATTTCAGGAGATGGCTTATCGTACCGCGAAACTCAGGTTGCGCGCATCTGGGAGGGGGCGGCCTTCATTCCAGCGCCGCGGTTCAGGAGCGATTGGAGATTGCTTGAGCCGTGAACAACCCGCAAAATCTCCACTCCGTTGACCAACGGGATGCATAGGATGAGCATCTTTTCAAAGTCCTTAACGCGGAACACCCGGAGCGATTTCAGCTTGGGATGCTGGAGGCGGGAATGCCACCCATGTTTGGGTTGCGTGGCGAGCAGCGTAAAGGTGTCATGCGCTGCGACCAGGAAGCGGTGCCCCAGTTCTCCGCCAGCGACTGTTTCGAAATGGTGCGCCTGGTCGTCAAGATCGCGGTCCGCTCTGGGTCGAACGGTGTAGCGATTTTGACTCACCGCGTACCGGTCTTTTTCAGCCGCTCGTCCAGGCGCCGGTGCTTCTCTTCCCAATAGGCAGGCCCAACGTCAATGGCCTCTCCGGAGTCAAGCCCTTCCAGAGCAAGCCCTTCGAACTCCTCCTCCGCGGCTTGATCCGCGATGACCAGACGTTCGACGTCCGCAGCGACAGACAACCCTTCGGCTTCAGCCTGTTCCCGGAGTCGCGCCTCAAATTTCGGATCAATAGTAATAGTCACGCCCTCACTGTAACGGTGGTTCCACAACGGGTTTTACGCCATGTAGCGACCTTTGTCAGAAGCGATGCTTGGATGGGAAGGGGATTCTCATTCGCCATGTGCCATCTGTGGTACATTGCAGGCGGCAACAAGACGCAGCATGAGAGGGGCAGTAGCTTTGCTACTCCCCGTAAAACGCGTTGAAGAAAAACTTGTACGCCGCGTGCGATTGGCCTCTCCACTGGGGCTTGAAGCCCAGCAGCACGATTCGACCTTTGCCGTAGTCCGCCTGCACCGCCGCTGCTTTTCCTTCGATCCGATCGGGGCCTGCCAGGTAGCCGCTGGCGAGCGGCGACCTCTCTTTGGGATAGCGCGCCAGCACCTTGCCCTTGAAGTCAGTCTTCGTATCGAAAGCGGCGCCGCGCTCGAACATCACGATCGTGTCCGCCGCCAGGCCCGCAGTCAGGGGATTCTTTTCGTCTTCGATGTGCACCGTCAGCAGGCACCCGGAGCAGAAGAACTGGTCCGCGCGCAGACCGGCCAGCGCGTTGGCGATGGGCAACTTGAATTGGTTGATGGCGAACAGCGAGGCCGCATTGAACGCCACCAGCGTCCCGCCTTCGCTAACGAAATCGCGCAGTTCCTGTACGCCCTCTTCGCCCAACCCGCCGGCGTACCGCTGCGGAATGGTGCCCGGACGGAATCCGTCCAGGATCTGCCGCTCGCCGATATCGGGAATCACGATGGTGTCGTAGTGTTCGTGCAGGTGGCCGCCGAGGATGTCTGCGTTGTAGAGGTTAGTGAACGGAAACTGGTACTGCTCCAAAATCCAGCGCGTCCAGCCCTCATCCATGCTGGCAGTCCATGGGCGGTAGAGTCCCACGCGCAGCGGCTTGATGGCCTTGCCGCCTTCCTTCGCGGCCCCGGCGCGCAGATGATTCTCCGTCAGGATGGCCTCCAGTTTTCCTTTGTCGATGCCCGACGCGGCCATCTCGTCGCCGCTGATCGTCACCGTTCCTTTCGCGGCCAGAATCTGGTTGGCGGCTCGATAGCTGGCGTTGGCGGCGCGATTCCATGGCGCCGCGAGGCCGCTCATGTCCTTCACGCTGCGCAGCGAGTCGCGGAACGCTTTCGTCAGCGGCGTAGTCATCGCGTGGACCTCCACGCCCATCTGGTATGGCAGAGTCCACCCAGTCACATCGTAGGGACGCTGGCTGAGCGTGGGGTAGACCAGAATGGCTGGTCCATCAGGATCACCCAGGCATCCGGCTTGGCCGATTGGTGCACCTCGATGCCATTCAGCATCAACTTCTCCATCAGCACCGCGGCCGTCGGCGCGTCCCGCTGCTCGCGCGGAATCTCGTAGGCGAACGGCGGCTCTTTCTGGAAATGCTCGATGGTGTCACGCGCGGCGCGGTACTTGTTGTACTGCATCTGCTCGCGATACTTCACGGAGAGATTGAGCACCGCCATGTCCGCTTCGTACATGTAGCGGCAGGCGTCCGCCAGGCGCCACCATCCACCCTTCCACGGGCTGGAGTAGAGCATCTCCGTGCCCAGCCCCTGGCGCACCGCGGGGAATTCGTCCACCGTGTAGAAGTGTGGCGTGGCGTAGCGATACAGCGCGGTCTCGGTGAAGAAGGAAATGGTGTGCCGGAAGTTTCCGATGTTATCGATGTAGCCCGGGTACCAAACGTCGAACGTCTCCTGGTGCATGGAGCCGGGCAGATCGTGATCGTCCAGGTACTGTGCGATGCTCATGCCGATGACGCTCAGCCACCGCAGCATCAGCGGGTGCATGTTGCCGCTGATGGGGTCGGCGAACGGCGGCAGGTAAATGCGGCCGGGGAACGGCGCTGTCTGGTGTTGCGTGTAGAACACCAGCGGCTGCGTTTCCAAGGTCGCTTTCGTAATCTCGCGCGATTCCAGCATGTTCAGCATGTAGCCATCGCGATTGTTGTCGTGGCCCACGTATTCCTGCCAGAGTTGCGGCAGCGGGCTCACCTCGAACGGCGTGCCCAGATTCTGGCGATACCAGTTGGCCACAATGTTCTGCCCGTCGGGATTGATGGAAAACCACAGCTCCACAATCAGGTTCTTGCGGATGTCCTGCAGCAGCGGCGTCTCGCCGGCCACCAGGTCGTAGCCCAACTGGATGGTGTGCTGATGGTTGGCCACTTCGCTGGCATGGAGCCCGCCATCGATGTGGATGATGGGCTTCATCTCGCGCGCCAGCGTGTGTGCCTGCTCATCGCTGATGCCTCGGGCCACCGCCAGGCGCCGCGAGATGTCCTTATAATGTTCGAGCTGCGCGAGGTTTTCCGGCGCGGAGATGAAGGCGATCCACCAGTCCCGCCCCTGCGTGGTCTTCCCGACATTCACTAACTTGATGCGATTGGAAGCGGCGGCCACTTTGCGGAAGTAGCCCAGCGCATCGTCATAAGTGGCCAGATAGAAATCGTCGCCCGGCTTGTGGCCCAATACGGATTGCGGCGTCGGCACCTGCGCCCATGCGGCCGCGGTGAGTAACAGGGAAACTAACAGCCTCTTCATGGGTCTCTTCATGGCACCACCGCCAGTTTATATTGATCCAGTAAGTCATCCAGCTTGGAAGCGCTGAAATCCCTGGTGCGCAAATCCAGGGCGAACTTGCGAAGCTGCGCGATGTAAGTGGCTTCACTGCGCGACACCGTGGCGTCCTCCACTTGCGCGCGCAGATCTTCCAGCACCGGCAGGCGATCGCGCTGGAANNNNGATTCTGGTCCACCAGCCGGGAAAGCTCAGCCTTCACCGTTTCGGCCTCGCGTTTCCACGCCCCGGTCTGCGCGTTACCGCCGCCCCTGCCTCCGCGGCCACCCCCTGCTCCCGCAACGGGAGTTTCCGGCGCCATCGACGAATTGTAGAACAGCGCATTGAAGAGAAACTTGTAAGTGCCGTGCGATTGTGCGCGCCACTGCGGACGGAAGGCCAAAAGGACGATGTGGCCCTTGCCGTAATTGGCGTCCAAGGCCGCGGCTTTCCCCTGAATCAAGTCCGCACCCAGCAGAAATCCACTCAACAGCGGATTGCGATCCTTCACGTAACTGGCCAGCACCTTGCCGCGGAAGGCCGGCTTGGTGTCGAACACCGGGTTGCGTTCGAACATCACCGGCAGGGTCAGGGGCAGCCCCGCCACCACGGCGTGCATGGGCTCCTTGATCTCCGTGCGCAGCAGCGAGCCCGAGCAGAAAAACTGGTTCTGCCCCACTCCGGCCACCACGTTGGTCAGCGCCAGGCTGAACTCATCCATGGCGAACAGGGTGGCGTTGCCCAAGGTCACCAGCGTGCCTCCCTGGGTGACGAAGTCGCGCAATTCGTTGGCGCCCTGTTCCCCGATGCCGCCCGCGTATTGCCCCGGGACGCTGCCGGGCTGCATCCCGTCCATGATCTGGCGGGTGCCCATTTCGGCAATCACGATCACATCGAATTGCTCGTGCAGATGGCCCGCCTGCACGTCGGGGTTGTGCAGAACGGTGAACGGGAAATGGTTCTGTTCCAGGATCCAGCGCGTCCATCCTTCATCGATATTGCCGCTCCACGGCTGGTACACCGCGATCCGCGGCTTCTTCACCGCCCAGGCATCGGGCGCTTCTCTTATCGAAGTGGCGTTTACGCCGTCCTTCTGCAGCAGCGCTTCCACCTTGCCGGTGGCGTAGATGGTGCTGCCACTCTTGGCGAAGGAGACCGTGCCGCCCGCGGCCAGAATGTCGTTGACGGCCTTCAGGCTCGCGTTGGTGTTATGCGAGAAGGAGAAAATCGGTCCGTTGCCCTCCACTTTGCCCGCGATCGGGTCGATGCGTTCCAGCTTGCGCAGCGTGGCGCGCATATCTGCGCCTACGGGCTGAGATACCGTGATCACCTCGACTCCCATTTGCGCGGGAAGGGTCCAGCCGGTGACGTCGTAGGGCGTCTGCGCCGGCGCGGCCTGGGCCGCACCTCCGAGTGCCGCTCCGGGTGCTGCACCGCCGCCCGCTGCACCGCGGCCTCCGCCTGCGCCTCTACCGCCGCCTGCCGCCGCGGCTGGTGTTGCTGGTGTCGCAGCCGGAGTCGCAGGCGCTGCCGCCGCACCGCGCCCGGCTCCACCACCACGTCCACCGCCTCCGCCGCCAGCACCTCCACCGGCACCGCCCGCACCAGCCACAGGCGGAGCGGCGA
>OKRF01000397.1 GCA_900290315.1 Candidatus Sulfopaludibacter sp. SbA3
CGCGAGAGAGATGCGGCTGCGAGGAGGCAAAATACTGCTTTGCACATCTTCCCTTCACATTAATACAGGTCGGGAGACCTCTTCTACTATAATCAGAGAAGTGAAACCGCTCCTCTTGCCTTTGCTCATTGTGTGTCTGGTGCTGGGCGCCTGCAAAAAGGACATTCAGAATGAAGATGCCGTGCGCCGCGGCATCATAAACTATCTCTCCAAGCGCCCGGATCTCACCGCGATGGACGTAACGGTCACCAAGGTGGCCTTCCGTCAGAATGAAGCGGATGCCACCGTGCACTTTCAGGCCAAGAACGCCAATACGCCCGGGACCGGGCTTGATATGAGCTACGTGCTGGAGCGCAAGGGAAATGAGTGGGTGGTTAAGGGAAGGGCCGCCGGGTCGAGCCACGGTGCAAGCATGCCTGGTACCATGCCTGGTCCGGAGAATCCGCACGGCATGGGCACGCCCGCGGGCGGAATGCCTGGCTCGCTACCGCCGGGGCATCCTGCGCTGCCGCCTCCGCCTGCGGGGAAACCCAAATGAAGAAAGTCGCGGTACTGGGCGCTGGGCCGGCGGGTTCTTTTGCCGCGGAGCGACTGGCGAGAGCCGGTCTGGACACCATCATCATCGACGAAAAGCTCGCCTGGGAAAAGCCGTGCGGCGGCGGCCTCACGTTCAAGGCCTATAACGAATACCCGTACCTGCTCCACAACAACACGCCCAAAAAGGTAGTTACGGAGACGTGCCTCGCGGCGCATAAGGCCGGCGAGGTGCGGATTTCGTTGACGCAGCCGCTGGTCATTTATGCGCGGCGGGACCTCAACGGAATGCTGCTCGACCGCGCCGAACGTGCGGGCGCGCAGGTTGAGAAAACGCGTGTGCTCGAAATCGAGCGCAAGAGCGATCGCTGGCTTCTGCGGACGCGCCATGGCTCGCTGGAGGCGGATTATTGCGTGGTGGCGACCGGCGCGCGCAATCCGTTGCGCAATGTCGGAACCGAATGGACGCGCTCGGACACCATGTACGCGCTCGGCTATTACATTCCGTCCGAGCAGAATCATATCGACATACAGTTCTTGGCGAATCTCGAAGGCTACATCTGGGTGTTCCCGCGGTGCGGGCACCTTTCGGTCGGGATTTGCGGCAAAGGCGAACCCGCGCAGTCGCTGCGCTCGCGCCTGGAACGCTACCTGGACGAGAAATCGATACGCTACCGTGGCGCGGCGTTTTATGGCCACGTATTGCCGTCGCTCGAGACGCCGGCATGGAAGAAGAATCGCGTAGCCGGCGAAGGCTGGATTGCGGTCGGCGATGCGGCGGGCCTGGTCGATCCGATTACGGGTGAAGGTCTCTATTACGCCATGCGGTCG
>OKRF01000298.1 GCA_900290315.1 Candidatus Sulfopaludibacter sp. SbA3
CCCCCGCCGCGACCTTTCGCGCGGCCTGGTGATGGGGGTGATCGGCGTAATTCTGCTTTATCTGTCGGTCAATTTCGTATGCGTGAAGGTGCTGGGTCCGGCGGGGCTGGCGGCCACGCGGACTCCGGCTTCGGCAGTGATGCGCGCGGCGCTGGGGAAGAGCGGTGCGCAGTGGATCGCCATCGGGATCGCCATCTCTACGCTGGGATTTCTCAGCCAGGGCATACTCACGGCGCCTCGCGTATATTACGCGATGGCTCGCGACGGATTATTCTTCGCCAGCGTGGGCCGGCTTTCGGCGCGCACCGGAGCTCCCGTGGTGGCGATTGTGGTGCAGGGCATTCTGGCCACGATCATCGCCATCTATGGGCGGTACGAGCAGATTCTGAACTACGAGATTTCGGTGGACTTCATTTCCTTCGCGTTCACCGCGGCGGCGCTGTTCGTTTTCCGGAGACGCGAGGGTGGCGCGCCCGCGAGCGGGATCTATCGCACGCCGGGGCATCCTTACACCACGGCGATCTTCGTGCTGGCCTGCGCTACGATTGTGGCCAGCACGATCTGGCATCAGCCAGGCGACACCTTCATCGGACAATTGATTCTGCTGAGCGGCATTCCCGTATATTTGTATTGGAGCCGCCGCAGGAAGAAATCAACTGCATGAGACAGAAGCATTCCGATTACATGCACTGGGCCAAAACGCAAAGCAAAGCCCGGTTCAACCTGGCCACCAGTGGCGTGGGTTCTTTCCCGCTGCGGGACCTGCCGTACGATGGCACGAAGCTCGAAATCAACGGCGATAACAGCTACGGCTATGTGCCGCTGAAGCGCGCCATCGCGGAGCGGGCTGGAGTGGATCCGGATTGCGTGGTGACCGCGGCAGGGACGTCGTTCGCCAACTACCTGGCCATGGCGGCGCTGCTCGATCCGGGCGATGAAGTGCTGATCGAGCATCCCGCGTATGGCCTGCTGGTGGATGCCGCCCGATACATTGGCGCGGAAGTGAAGCGCCCCGCCGCGAAGAAAACGGCTACGCGCTGGAAGCGGAAGAAGTGCGGCGGGTGATCTCGCCGCGTACCAGGCTGATTGTGGTCACGAATCTGCACAATCCCTCGAGCGTGCCGGCGGGCGAGCCGGATTTGCGCGAGGTGGTGGAACTGGCGCGCAGCGTGGGCGCGCGCGTGCTGGTGGACGAGGTTTACCTGGACGCGATTTACCAAGACACGCCGCGTAGCTCGTTTCACCTGGGACCGGAAGTGGTGGTCACCAACAGCCTGACCAAAGTCTACGGCGTGAGCGGGCTGCGCTGCGGATGGATTCTGGCGCATCCGGACCTGGCGCGCGCCATGTGGCAGCTCAATAATCTGTTCGCGGCCACGCCGGTGCACCCCGGAGAGCTGATGAGCGTCGCCGCGTTCGAGCATCTCGACATTCTGCGCGAGCAGGCGCGGCGCGTGGTGGAGGCGGACCGAGTGCTGCTCAACGAGTTCCTGGAGCGGGAATCGAACGTATCGGCGGTGCGAACGCGATGGGGCACAACTTGCTTTTTGCGTCTGCTGGAGGGCGATGTGGATGGGTTCCTGGAGAGGCTGCGGGCGGAGTTTGAAACGTCGGCAGTGCCGGGGCGATTCTTTGAGATGCCGGGGCACTTTCGGATCGGCATGGGCGTAAATACAGAAATGTTCGCTGAGGGACTTGGGCGGATTAGCCGGGCGTTGAACCAGGCCCCACTTCTTTTGCCGTAAGCTGCAATTGGAACTTTCGTGACCTATTTTCAGCAGCACTAGTCTGATTTCCTCGAAGGTCTGAAAACCTTCCTGCGCATCCCCAGCGTCAGCACGCTTTCCGAGCACAAGCCCGATATCCGGCGCGCCGCCGAGTTCGCCAGGAATGAACTGCAGAATGCGGGGATGACCTCCGCCGAGTTGATCGAAGGCAACGGCAATCCGCTCGTCTATGCGGAATGGCTGGGGGCCCCTGGCAAGCCGACCATTGTCTTCTATGGGCACTACGACGTCCAGCCCGCCGACCCGCTGGACGAGTGGAAATCGCCGCCCTTCGAGCCCACCATTCGCGGCAACGACATCCTCGCCCGTGGCGCGGTGGACGATAAAGGCCAGGTGTATCTCCAGATCAAAGCCGTGGAGAGCCTGCTGAAGATCGCCTATTGCTTGCAGCCAGAATGGCGGACTTATACTATTAACCGAATGAGCCCATGTCACCTCCTAGGAGCCTCGGCCCGTGCCTCGATGCAACGAGCCCCCGAGGCTAGTGCATTTTGAACACGAGCGTCTGGCAGGATCTGGCACCCACTCGGCTCATGGCCGACGTCTCCTTGTGGTCGGCAAATCTCGCCAACTTAGCGGCGGGGATTGAGCGCCTTGAGCCGTTCGCCGACTCATTTCACCTCGACGTCTCCGATGCCCACTTCGCCCCCAGTCTGCTGTTCTTTCCGGACCTCATACGCGCTCTGCGTCCGCTCACTAACCGGCCATTTCACATTCACCTCATGGTTGACCGCCCCACGATGCTTATCGAGGAATTCGTAGCCAGTGGCGCTGACGTGATCACGGTGCACGCAGAAGTCGGCAAATCCGAAGCGGCAGCGGCCATCCAAGCCATTCTTCGCGCGGGCCTTTCAGCCGGGTTGGCGTTGTGCTTGGACACTCCCGTTGCAGCGTCCGAGCCTTACCTCGACTGCATTGATGCGCTATTACTGCTCGGTACAGTGCTCGGCCGCAAAGGCCAGGATCTGGCGCCAGAAGCCTGCGACCGTCTCGCAAGCGCGGGGTCTATGCTGGGCGAACGGCGCGGTCGCGTCCGGCTGATCGCCGATGGCGGCATCCGCTCTAATACCGTACCTCTCCTGCGCCGCGCCGGTGCCGATGTCATCGTGCCTGGATCGCTCGTATTCCAGTCGCAGAACCTGGTAGAAACGTTCTCGTGGCTGCGGGCGCTTTAGCTGGGCTCGGGGCCGTGAAACCGCGTTTCCTTCCACTGGGCCGCCGGCCGCGGGCTGGGCTGGTCCATTCTCCGGGAGCCCACTCTTTGTCCAGTGGACAGGAATTGGTAAACACTTCGCCGTCAGGAAGGATCTGGCCGCGCGGACCTGCAAATGTCAGCAACGGGCGTTTTACGGCAACTTAAAGGCCGACACAGGCAATTTCCCAATGAGGAAGCAATCGTTTCATCATATTAGACGTCTAATATCCGATATAGGGAGGTGTCGAAATGCTACGCCTTTCAGGAACTCTTTGCCTCTGTGTTGCCTTAGGCGCGGCGCAGCCACGCAACCTCAACGAGTGCGGCAACAAGGTCGTGGCAAAAGCCACGCAGTACTTCGATATTCTGGGCCGGGCCTCGCTGAGGCCGGATATGGCCGCAGCCATGGCGCAGTCCGCGGCTGCACTACGCCCTATCGGGTTGGATCTCCATTCCAAGCCGCCTGGCGGACAGGTGCGTATCGGTAAGAAATACTTCCCGGTGAATCCGACATCCTGGGCTCACTACGAAGAAACTGGCGGTAAGGTCTGGATGGATCTCGTAGGGTTTGAAAATACGGACGAAGTCCGGGCGATTTTGGAGGGTGCCACCCAGTGGCGGTTCGGCAGTCGAACGGGCGATTCTTTTGCCCTTGTCACTTACCAACGCGAAGCCGGGGAGGACGTTGTCGCCGCCGGGTTACGCCTCAACCGCTATTTACTCAACGTCGGTCTCGCCCTCCCATTTAACGTTGCTTACGACGGCCAGAACGCGACGGCCAGCCTGGAGCAATTGCAGGAGATCTCGAACAAGATCGATGGGCTGGCGGCAATGATCGAGTGCTTCACCCGCCTTGCGATCAGCCCGGACTACAAAACGTGGGTCCCGCCGGCGCTGCCGACGGAAGCAGACGAACGGGCCAAGCGAATGGCATCGTTCGCCCGTCTATGGGCTGAGGTGAAATTCAATTTTGTCTTCCTGCCGCAACGCCCGAATATCGACTGGGATGGCGTACTGGACCTGTTCATGCCCCGTGTCGCCGCGGCCAAAGACGAGACCGAATACGTCCAGATCCTTCGGGAGGCGGTGGCGCTGCTGGGCGACGGTCACACATGGGTGTATCCGGAGGGCGACAAAGCGGGCTACGCCCCGCCAGTGAGAATCGAACCGCTTGGAGACGCGCTTATCGTAATGGAGGCTGCGCCGTCCACCGGTCTCACGCCGGGCATGGAGTTGATTGAAGTCGAGGGGATGCCCGTGCGCGAAAAACTTGCGCGCGATGTGTACCCCTACACCTCAGCCTCGACGCGCCAGGGACTGGAAGTGCAGGGCCTCCGAGAGATCTTCCGCGGCCCGTCCGGAACCGCGGTCGAAACAGTTTTCACCGATCTGGACGGCAGGCGAATTCCAACCACCCTCGTTCGCCAAGGCTATCTGCCGCAAAAGCCTGAGGCCGAGTACAAGGATCTGCCCGGAGACATTTCCTATCTCGCCATCAACACTTTTGCAATGGACGCGGGCGTGAAGGCGCTAGATGCAAACCTGGACCGCATCCTGAAAGCGAAGGCCTTGATCCTCGACGTTCGTGAAAATGGAGGCGGGAACAGCAGCAACGGAAGTGCCGTCATTTCGCGGCTGATTGATACTACCCTCCCGGCGGATCGCCTGCTTCGCTTCCGCGCGCGCACGTACAAAGCCTCCGAACGCGCTGAGCGCCGCCCCGCCGATGAATGGTATCAATCCGATATCGGGAGCATCGAGCCAAGCGCGACCAGGCACTTTCTCGGACCGGTGATTGCTCTGATCGGGCCAAAGACGGGAAGCGCAGCCGAGGGCTTTGCCGTCGAGCTGGCCGCATCCAAGCGAGCGATGCTGGTTGGGACGCCAACCAACGGCTCCACGGGCCAGTCGCTCCGGTTCAGCGTCGCCGGAGCGACCGTCGCCATTTGCACGGAATGGTATACATTTCCGGATGGTACGGAATTCGTCGGTGTGGGCATCCAGCCAGATGTCCGTGTTGCACCAACTCGGCGTGATGTCGCCGATGAGAAAGACCCCGTACTCGACGCAGCTGTTCAGATTCTCGCTAGAGGCCGGCCGCACTGATTCAGTCAGGCACCACCTAACCTAACGGACATCGGCTTGGACGCTCGACACCGCAGATCAAGTGCGCTCTGCTACCGAGCGATCGGCCAGACACCCGTAAGCAATTTCACATGAGCGCATAGTCGTTTTAATGCGGCCAATCTTTCATGGAGGCTGTCCGTCGGGTCCGTCGGACGAAGCGCTCAAAGTCCGATG
>OKRF01000339.1:0-4754 GCA_900290315.1 Candidatus Sulfopaludibacter sp. SbA3
GGGGCCGGGGGTCAGGGGCCGGGGCTGTGCGGCGGCTCGCTTCGCTCGCCGTACCGGCGACAAGATCGCCGGCGCTACCCCGCCGGTTTTTTCATCCCGTTTTGCGGCGCGGTCCGCCCCTAATTGACAGACGACAAAAGGCGATCGTCTGTCCTACTGCGCCCCACAACCTTTCAGATGAACCCTCACCGTGATACCGACCTCCACGGTGACCTTTTCCGCCACCTTCGAGCACTCCTTCCCGCCCGCTATCATGACGCGATACTGCCCCGGCGGAACGTCAATCGCAAACGAGCCATCCGCCTGGGGAAACGCGAGGCGTCCGAACGGGAACGCCGCGTCCACCTGCGCTACGGTGACGACGTTCTGCTCTTCCACGGTCCCGCTGATCCGGCCGGTCTCATCGGTCAGCTTGATCTCCGGCGGTGGATTCCCGCTCTCCCTCACCTGCAGCAATCCCCTGGGAGACCCCACCACATAGAGCCTCCGCCGCGGATCGTCCGCGCGATGAACCAGGTTGGCATCCACCATCAGATTCCAATCGCCGGGAGGCACGGCGTTCCACGCGAATCGCCCCTCGGGCCCCACCCGGACTTCCGTGTTGTCACCCCAGCGACCCAGTTGCACGCTCACCGTTCCTTCCCACTTCACATCCGGCGGCACTGTCCGCACCACTCCTTCGATGCGCGCGAACGCCGGCAGCTCTACTTCCAGATCCTGCACGCCCGCCTGGCCCAAATGGACCGTCTGTATGTACGGCAAAGCGTCGCCCGCGCGATTGCGGTGGACCACCAGCCTGTAAGCGCCGGGCTCCAGCAGGTCGAAGCGGAACCCTCCGTGCTCGTCCAGCTTGCGCTTGCCGTAGGTTTCGTCCGGGCGCCCGCCTCCCGAATCCAGCTCGACCTCCGTCTCCGCGAGCGCGTCCACCACCTTGCCCTTCATCTCCACCAGCCGCGCGCGCCGCAACCGGATATCGAAGTTGCTCATGTGCGCTCCCGGAGCGATCGCCACCGAACCTGCCAGATTCCTGTCCGCCACACCGGGATAGTAGAGCGTGTTGGCGTAGCCGAACGTCTCGCCGCGCTTTTCATCGCGGACCGCCGTCTTGCGCCGCAACTCGTACGGCAGACGAAAGGCGAGGGTGTACTGGCCGCCGGAGATCTGCTTGGCGTGATAGCGGCCTTCCTTGTTCGTGGTATCGCGGAACCCGCCCACGTCCACGAAAACGCCTTCCAGCGGCTTGCCGTCCTCGTCCAGAATCAGACCTTCCATTTCAGCCCACGGCTTGATCTCCAGCGCGAGCCGCTCGTCCCCCGTCTTTACTTCCACCGCGGTGCTGCCATTGTCATATCCCTGCTTGGAATAGCGCACCACATACTTCCCGGGTGGCACGCCGCCCAGCACGAATTCCCCCAGGTTACCCGACTCGACGGTCTGCTTAGGCAACGAGATTTTGACTCCCGCCACCGGCAGCTTGCTGACCGAATCCCGCACCGTGCCGGCAATCTGCCCGAAGGCGCACCGTGCCACTAGCAGCAAAGCCGCGAGCGTCTTCACTGGTCGCACCTCTTCAACTTCAGCGTGGCCGTCTGGCCGTTCGAAACCGTGACCATGGCGGCGCGTTTGGAGCAGTCCCCACCCAACGCGCCTTGCCGTGCCGCCGTGAGGCCCCACGCCATCACCCGATACTCGCCGGGAAGGAGTTCGGCGATCAGGAAGGAGCCGTCCGGCCCTGCCTGCGCAACGTTGCCCGGTACGACCGGACCGCCGTCCATGCGCTGTGCGAGCACGATCACCGCAGTCTCCTTCGGCTCGTCCTGCTCCACCGTTCCAGCGATCCGGCCAATCTCATCGGTGAGCAGGATCACGATAGGCGGATTGCCGCCCTCCGTAACGGTCATCGGTCTATCGGCCACGCTGGCCGTGCCGAAGCGCGCCGACGCCACCCTCAGCTTTCGCCCCGCCGCTGTCAGGTTGTTCGATTCCAGACGCAGTTCCCAACTCCCCGGCGGCACATTGGGAAGGGTGAACTTGCCGTCTTCGTTGGGCACAACGTTGCGTCGCCATGCCCCATCGGTAACCAAACCGATACCGAAAACGCCTGCCCACGGCGTACTCACGTTGCTCGTCACCACGCCCACCAGGTTGGCCCAAGGTGGCACTGGAACGGACACTTCCTCTTTGTCCACTTCCACTGTGGACTCATAAGGCAAGTCGTCGCTGCCCGTTCCGCGATATACCTGCAGCACGTGACGGCCCGGGGGCACTCCTTCGAAATGGAATCGCCCGTGCGCATCCACCTCGTGCCGCGCGTGCGAGCCATCGATGGGGCCCGGTTCCGAATCCAGCGCCACTTCCACTACGCGGGCCGCTTCATCCTTCCCCAAATCGACAATGCGGCCATGGAAGTCCACCAGCGGAACGCGTCGCAGGCGGATCTCGAAGCCGGCCATCTGCACTCCCTCCGCCACCTCGATGGAAGCCGCCCGAGCCGCATCCGTGACGCCCGGGTAGAACTCCACGGCGGGGTAGCCCGCCTTCCGCAGTGCCTCGGGAATCCAGAGCCGGATCGCATAGTCGCGAGGCCAGAGGTTGGTCAGGACGAACCTTCCTGCTTTTTCGGACGTGGCGCTGCGCATGTATGGCAAGCCCTTGCGGAAAGGCGGAAAAGTCGGCTCTACCAGGATGCCTTCCACCGGGCTGCCATCTTCATCCAGCACGCGCCCTTCGATGCGCGCCAGCGGATACAGGTCTACCGTGACGGGGTCCACTGTCTTGCCGGCCCGCACCTCCACCGGCAAAGGCTCGCGCCCCGTGTACCCGGCCGCCTCAATCCGCAGAGTGTAACCGCCGGGGGGCAGGCCGGCAAAGCGGAAGCCGCCGCGCACATCGGTCTGCGCGCCCGTGCTGTCCGCGCCGATCAGGCTCACCTGCACGCCTTCCAAAGGCACCCGATTGGTGGCATTCCGCACGGTCCCCTCGATGACGCCATCGCTGCTTTGTGCCAGCAGCGCGGCGGCGGAAAGCAGGAGGGCGGCGCATGCC
Organism: Candidatus Sulfopaludibacter sp. SbA3; assembly: GCA_900290315.1. Classification (GTDB taxonomy): domain Bacteria; phylum Acidobacteriota; class Terriglobia; order Bryobacterales; family Bryobacteraceae; genus Sulfopaludibacter. The sequence continues at coordinate 3,046 of OKRF01000339.1, forward strand.
AGTCTCATATTGCTTGACCGATCATCTCCGTCAGTTCCTGCGGTGTCAATACCAACGGATTGCCTTTCATGCTGCTGGCCTTGGCCGCTTTCTCCACCAGCAACGGAATATCGGCCTCCCTCACGCCATAAGCGCGCAGCGGCGGAATTTCCAGCCGGCGGCAGATCTCCCTGGTCCACGCCACGCCATCCTCGGCTGTGGCGTACGGCCGCCCGGTCAACAGGCGGCCGATCTCGCCGTAACGCGCCAGCGCAAGGCTCTCGGGCGCTCGTTGCCGCAGTGCCCGGACGTTCATCTCCATCGCATGTGGCAGCACCGCGGCGCAGGTGGCGCCATGCGGGGCGGGGAACATGCCGCCAACCGGCGCCGCGAAGCCATGCACCGCGCCCAACCCGGCATTGGCCAGCGAAAGGCCGCCCAGCAGGCTGGCGAAGGCCATATCGCCACGCGCCTCACGGTCATCGGGATGTTCCCACACGCGCGCCAACGCACCAGCCGCCCGCCGGATCCCCTCCACACAGTACATATCTGTCATGACGTTGGCGCGCACCGAAACATAGGGCTCGATCAACTGCGTCAGGGCGTCCAGCCCGGTGGATGCCGTAATGGTGCGGGGCAGGCCGTACGTCAGTTCGGGGTCGACCAGTGCCAGTCGCGGCAGCATCAGCGGACTACGCAGGCTGGCCTTCACTTGATGCTCCGCCGATGCCAGCACTGCATTCATCGTGACCTCCGACCCGGTCCCGGCCGTGGTGGGGATGGCGATGAAGGGCGCCGCGGCGTGCTGCAGGGGATGGCCGCCGCCGATCACTTCCAGGTAATCCAGCGCGTCGCCAGGATTCGTCACCAGCGCCGCGATGGCCTTTCCGGCATCGATCGCGCTACCGCCGCCCATCGCCACTACAACCCCGCAGCGCGCCTCGCGAGCCGCGGCCGCGCCCAAGCGGATGCTCGCGAGGGCGAGCCGCGGCCGCGCCCAAGCGGATGCTCGCGAGGGACGGCTCACCCGCCACCCCGAACGGCACCGCGTCCAGTTCGGCGATGAGCGCGCTTGCCCGCCCTCGCGAGGCACCGGTAACTACCAGGGCGCGGCGGCCCATGGCCCGCGCGGCCGGCGCGGCTTCGCGCACCATGCCTTCACCGAAGAGAATGCGCGTCGCGGTAGCGAATGCGAACTGCATGTTGGCTTACCACTCTTCGTCGGGCGGGTCGATGTTGCGGTAGAAGTTGCGCGTGCGCGGCTCGGCCAGCATGTCCGGCGCCTTCTCCGCCCAGACCTTGTAGTGCGGCGCTTCCCTGTGCGCGGCCAGGCCTTCGGCGCTGCGATACACCTCGATCAGGCCGAACTTCGTAGGATCGTCCGTCTGCTGGACGAAATCGAAACGCACCACCCCCGGCTCCTTGCGGCTGTTGCTGGCGTTCTCCATGGTGGCAGCTATGAAGTCGTCGATGTAGTCCTGCTTCACCGTGCAATTGACAATAAGGATGTGCATAAGGAATTTTACCGCGCCCTTTGTTCGGCGTGCTCCGAGTGCGACATGCGGAGGACAGACAATCGTTTTTTGTCGTCTGTCAATCAGGGTTGGTAGTGCCGGCGGTCTCGCCGCCGGTTGCACTCGCCCACCGGCGACAAGATCGCCGGCCCGGTTTTTCGACCCTGTTGGGTTGCCCGCACGCGGGCAACGATAGGTATGAAAATGGGGGGGGGG
>OKRF01000339.1:4763-8696 GCA_900290315.1 Candidatus Sulfopaludibacter sp. SbA3
TTTCGACCCTGTTGGGTTGCCCGCACGCGGGCAACGATAGGTATGAAAATGGGGGGGGGGAACGCGTCGGGATTTCGCGAAGGGGCAAATTCGAGCCAGGCACGAAGATTCGCCAGAAGGCGGCGAACTTCAAGCCTGGCACGGATTTGCGGCGTACGCACCGGATCGTGATTTTCGACCCTGTCTTCTCCCGTTGACTCCCGATGTTATGATTNNTGGAATCGTTCGCTGCCCCGTTGGCGGTGGCTGCCCCGCCGGCAACTCCAGCCAGAATCTTTCCGGCCAACCTGCTTTACCTGATATCACTCGTGCTCTCGCTCGCCATCGGCGTGACGATCGAGAGGTGGCGCATGTGACCGGGCCAAGTGGCCGCGGAGCTGTTTGGCATCCTGTTGCCGGCGCTGCTCTTTGCCACGGCGGCGGGCTCTCGCAAGCAGGCCCTGCGGCTGAAATGGGTGGGCCTCCGCCCCTGCGGGATGGGCGTGGTGATTGGCGCCGGGCTCTTCCCGTTGGCTGCGGCTGCAGGAGCGCTGGCAGAAAAAATCCTCGGATACCCTTTCCACCTGCCACCAGGGTTCTTCCCCACCGATCTGGGCGGCACGCTGCTCTACGCATTCGCGTTGGGCGTCTCGGCGCCCTTCTGCGAAGAGATGCTCTTTCGGGGATACATTCTGGGCGCCTTCGAGCGCGCAGGCTGGCGGCCGCGCACCGCTATCCTCGCGGTCGCGGCGCTGTTCACCGCGTTTCACCTTTCGCCATCGCGCTTCCCGGGCGTGGCGGTGCTTGCCCTGGCGCTGACCTACATTGCCTGGCGCAGCCGCTCCATATGGCCGTCCATGGCCGCCCATTTTGGCGCCAACAGTACCGCCGTGGTGCTGAGCATCGCCAGGAACTCGGCGCAAATGCAGAAGCCGAACCCGCTGGTGGTCGCGCTGCTCGCAATTGCGGCCACCGCCGCGGCCATCTATTGCCTGCGCCGTATCGCTGTCGAAATGCCCGCGCTGCCGATGCGCGAAATTGCACCCACCCCCGTCAAACCGAGCCATTGGTGGCCGTTGGTTGTTGCAGGATTGATCGTCGCCGTCTGCGCCGGCGGAGAAATCGCCATCTACCGATTCCACAAGGCGCTCCCCACACACGAATTGCCAGGCCTGCTAATGGAAGCACCCTGGCCGCAACAGATCGATTGGAACTACGCAATCTACGACCGCGACAAACAGATCGGCGAAGCTGATTATCACATCGTGGGCCAGGCTCAGTCTGGAACGCTCCTCTTCGGCACGGCGAACTTTCGCGGGTATAACGGGCTGACAGGGAAGCCCATGAAGATCTTCCTGCATGCCTCCTGGGATCGCTCCAGCCTGATGCTGCGAAAGCTCCATAGGCAAAGAGCCAACGATCGCGGGGACAGCACCTTCGAGTATTCCGACGGAGCGCCACCTTCCAAAGAGGCCCGGCTCTCGGGGGGCCTCTACGGCGTTTACGAGCTGCCGTGGCGTCTCTCCGCCGCAGTGATGCTGCAGGCGCCCAGGGCGCGCCCGCCAGTGTCACTCGATCTTTGGTACGCCCCGCTGGACGGCGTCACCGTGAAGCAGCAGCTCCGCATCCAGATGTATCCTCAACCCGTGATGTGCCCCACCCACTCCGGCAACGTGCGGACCATCCGGCTGGACATCGGGGCGACCGCCAGCGCCTGGTACGACGTCCGCAAGCCGTACACCCTCATCCGCTATCGTGTCTCGGGCACCGATTGGGTCCTTGTAAAGTAAGATCAGCGATGAACATCCAAACTGTTTGTGTGTATTGCGCCTCCAGTGAGCGCACTCCGCCGGTGTACCTCGAGGCAGCCGCGCAACTGGGGCGCACGCTGGCCGAGGCCGGCATGGGAATCGTCTACGGCGGCAGCTCTCTAGGCTCCATGGGCCGCCTCGCGGCAGCCGCTCTCGACGGCGGCGGACGAGTCACGGGAGTGCTGCCGCGCTTCATGGACGATCTGGAGTGGGGCCACCGCTCGCTCACCGAACTCCGCCTGGTAGACGACATGCACGAGCGCAAGCGCACCATGCTGGAACTGAGCGACGCCGTAGTGGCGCTGCCCGGCGGCTGCGGAACCCTGGAGGAGCTGTTCGAGGCCATCACATGGAAACGCCTGGGGCTCTACCGCGGGCCGGTAGTGCTGGTCAACATCAACGGCTTCTACGACCCCGCACTGCAACTGCTGGCCCGCTGCGTGGAAGAGCAGTTCATGGATGCCAAACACGCCGCCATGTGGCAAGTCGCCGCTGGGCCTTCAAACGTAGTCGAAACGCTCCGCGCCGCGCCGGAATGGCCCGAAGACGCCCGCACCTTCGCCGCGCTCCGGTAGGACATGCAGGGGCTGGGAAAAACAGGGGTTGGGGAAGATGCGGTTCGCGCGTCTGTTTTAATGGTCTGCCCCAGGAGCGTGAAAGATCGGTAGCGATGGATGGTAAAAATGACTCAGGCAGCCTTGCGGAAGGACTGTCTGGCGGCCGGAAAGTGCTTTTTGGCGTCGGCCAGGCGCAGGTTGTGGGCGACGCGGCTGGCGATTTTGGGGAGTGAAAAAGCAAATTGTGGCAGGGCTTCCGGTGAGAAGTCTGTTTCTACGTTGTAGGGTTCTCCTTTGCTGGCGGCAAATTGCGCGAGTAGGGTGGCGTCTTCCCCGACTTGGTCGAGGGCGGCTTTCCGTTCGGCTTGCAGGTCCTTGAGCATTCTCAGGTTCCGCTCGACGCGGCGCTGGGCGCGGTTTTCGTATGGGGACATGAAGTTGAGGTGCTTGGCTTCGGACGCCCAGGTGACGGCCTGGGCGAGGCTTGCGTCGATTTCGGGCCAAAACCTGAGACAAAATAGGCTCAGATTGGTAGAGGAGGTCGAAGCTCATTCGTGCCGCAGAGCGCGAATCGGATCGACTCGGGTGGCCCGGCGGGCTGGGAGATAACTGGCCAGACACGTCGCGGCCACGAGCGCGATGCTGACGGACACGAAGGTCGCCGCGTCGCGCGGGCCGACTCCGAACAGGAAGGTGGCCAGCACGCGCGTCAGCGCCAGAGAGAGCGCGAGCCCGATGGCGACGCCGACCAATGCCACGACCAGTCCCTCGCCCACCACCATGGCGAGGACATCGCTTCGCTGCGCGCCCAGCGCGATGCGGACGCCAATCTCGTGGGTTCTCCGCTTCACCGAATAAGCCATCACGCCGTAGACGCCGACAATCGCCACCACCAGGGAGACAAATGCGAAGGCGCCCAGCAGGTAAGCGCGCTGCCGCCGCTGCGCCACCGAATTCGACAGCAGCGCATCCATGGTCTGCAGGCCAAACACCGGCTGCTGCGGATCGATCGCCTGAACCACTTTGCGAATCGCGGGAGCCAGGGCCGATGGATCGGAATAGCCGCGGACCACCAGGTTCATCTCCCCCATTGGCGCTTGCGCGTACGGCGTCCGGATGTCGGCGGCTACTCCGACGACCGTCAGCCAGTTGTCTGTATCAGGCTGGACGTTTCTGTCTCGATCCACCCGGATGTCGCGGCCCGGCGCGTGTGGCTCCAGGATTCTGCGGCCGAGCGGATTGCGGTCCTGGAAGAGGATGCGGGCGGCGGACTGGCTGACAATCACCACGCGCTGCGCGCCCTCCCGGTCGCCTTCGTTGAAAGTTCGGCCCGCGAGCAGAGGAATCCGCAGGGAACGGAAATAGCCGGCGGTCGCGGCGGTAGTGTAAACAACGTCGCGCGTCTCAGGTTCCCCGTCGCCACGGAGGCCAGCCTGGGCAAAGGTTACGGACGCTCCCAGCGGCGGCTCGCTGTTCAACGCGGCGGATTCGACGCCGGGCAGCGCCTGGACCGCGGCCAGGGCGCGTCCGAAGAAATCGATCCGCCGGGCCGGGCCGTACAGCTTCGCCGGCGAAAGCCAGATGTC
>OKRF01000339.1:8703-14166 GCA_900290315.1 Candidatus Sulfopaludibacter sp. SbA3
GGCACAGCGCCAGTTGCGCGATGGCCAGTGACCCGCGCAGACGCGATCCGTTCCGCCGGTACAGCGAATGCGCGCCGCCCTCCTTCAGGGCGGTACACAGATCCAACCGGGAAGCAGCGAGCGAAGGCGCCAGCCCGAAAAGGATTCCCGAGCCCACCGAACAGGCGGCGGCGAAGGCGAGCACGCGCGGATCGATTGGAATGGGATGGGGAATGCTCCCGGGCAACAGAAACCCGAGAGCCGAGGCGGCGCCGTAGGCGATGGAAATTCCAAGGAGTCCACCGGCGGCGCTGAGCATCAGGCTTTCGGCGAGTAGCAAGCGCACCACCCGGAAACGGGAAGCGCCGATCGCCGCGCGGATCGCAATTTCTCTTTCGCGCGCGACCGAGCGGGCCAGAAACAGGTTGGCGACGTTGGCGCAGACTATCAGCAGGATGCACCCGACCGCGCCCATCAGGACGTAGATGGCCGTGCGCGAACCGCTGGAGAGCTGCTCTTGCAGAGGGAGCACCCTGACGGACGCTCGCGCGCGCATGGAGAGAAGCGGTTCCGGATACTGGCCGTCCAAGCGCCGGGCGATCACCTGGAGATCCGCGCGCGCCTGTTCCATGGTGACTCCCGGTTGCAAACGGCCAATCACCGAAACGTTCCGCATGGCGTGGCTGGGAACGGCGCCGGCGGCGTCCACGGCATCCGGCAGCCAGAGCTGAGTGTCCTCGGCATTGGGATAGACAAAATCCGGCGGCATCACGCCGATGACCATATGCGGAGCGCCGTCGAGAAAGATGCTCTGGCCCAGCACATCGCGCCTGGCGTGCAGGTAGGTCCGCCAGAGCGAGTCGCCGATGAGCACGGGGGCGCTGCTTCGCGGTTCGCCCTCACCGGACTGAAAGTCGCGGCCGAGGCGAGGCTGCACCCCGAGCGTGGCAAAGAAATCGGGCGTCACATGACCCACCTGGACTCTTTCGGCCGGCTGGTTCAGAGCGGACAAGTTCTTCCCCAGCGTGATCTGGTAGGCGGCCAGCCGCTCGAATGCAGTGCTCTGCCGCTTCCAGGCGGCATAATCCGGCATCATGACCATCGAGTGGTTGCTCCTGGGATAGTATTGGGTCACCCAGGCGATGCGTCCTGGAGCGGCGTAGGGAAGGGGGCGAAGAAAGGCGGCATTCACCACGCTGAAGATGGCCGTGTTCGCGCCGATGCCGAGGGCCAATGACACCATGGCGGCTGCGGCGAATTGGGGGCTCTTCGTCAGAAGGCGAACGCCGTGCCGGCTGTCGCGCAGAAAGTCGTCCAGCCACCCGATGGCGCTTTGATCGTGCACGGCATCGGAGGCCTGGGCGAACCCTCCGGCCCGCAGCCGCGCCTCGCGGACGGGCGCGCCCTGGCGCAAGGCCTTTTCTTCGGCCATCTCCATGTGGAAACGAAGCTCCTCTTCCAGTTCGCTGTGGCGGCTCGTGAAGGTGCCCCACACACGGAGGCACCATTCCCGCAGCGTGGCTTTCATTTCGCCTCCTCCAGGAGCAGCGCTTGCATGATGGACGCCATACGCGTCCACTCGGCCTTTTCGGCATCGAGCCGCCGGCGGCCGGCGGCGGTGAGGCTGTAGTATCGCGCGCGGCGATTGTTTTCGGTGCGGTTCCACTGGGCGCGAATGAGCCCTTGCTGCTCCAGCCGCAGCAGCCCCGGGTAGAGCGTTCCCATGTTCAGTTGAATGGCCCCGCTGGACACCTGTTCCAGCCGCTCGGCGACGGCGTAACCGTGCAAGGGTCCCAGGGTGGCGACTGTCTGGAGAATCATGAGGTCGAGCGTGCCCCGAAGGACATCCGCCTTGTCTCTATTAGGCATCCAAATAAACTATGACACTACTTCATTTGGTTGTCAAATGGAGGTCCAGTCGTGGGACTGACGTGCGGGACTGACGATCGTTTTCCGTCGTCTGTTGGGATGGGCGTTCCGCCCACGAAACTTCGAGGGGCAATTGCAATTCGGTGACAGGCTACATAACCTCGGAATTAATTCCGAGGTTATGTAGCCTGTCACCGAANNNCGGTGACAGGCTACATAACCTCGGAATTAATTCCGAGGTTATGTAGCCTGTCACCGAATTAAAATCCGAATTAAACTGAATTAAACTGGCGTCACCCAGTCGTCCATGTCGTCTTTCACAATTTCAGAAAAATTCTGCGGCGATAGAGCCAATAGCAGAGCAACCACATGACCAGCAGGACCGCGCAGGCCTGGGCGACGGGCGCGAAATCGCCGAGGAAAGTAAACCGGAAAGTGAACACCCCCACGGCGCGATTCAGCCAGGAGCGCAGAACCTCTTCCAGCGAGTAGATGAAAATCGAGTTTGCGCCGATTACCAGCAGTGGAAAGGTCCACCTGGTGTAGCCCTTCACTTCGACGATCCAAAAGAATGCCAGCAGCATCAGCAGCACCCAGCCGGTGCTGAAAATGGTGAACGACGTGGTGCAGATGCGCTTGATGATGGGGTTCCAGGGGTGAATCAGAAAGCCCACCACCAGACAGGCGATGGCCGAGATCCCGATCACCCTCATCTTGTAGCCGCGAGATTGCGGGCTTTGCAGAAGCCGGCCGGTCCAAACTCCGAAAAGTGTGGTCACGGTGCTGGTCACAAAGTTGAGGTGGTCACGGTGCTGGTCACAAAGTTGAGGTTGGTCCAGTAGTCGGGGTTCATGTGGCCGAACACAAACGTATCGATGACTGCGCCAATGTTGGTGGTCTTGGACAGGAAAGGCCCCTCGGTCCCCGGGAACGCCACAAAGAGCGCCCAGTGCCCCAGGAGGAGGCAGGCGGCAATCGCGGCCTGCCAGCGGAACGCGAGTTGCATGATGAAATAGCAGAGGAAATACGTGAGCCCGATCTGCGCCAGAACGTTGATGAGCTGAAAATGCAGCCGTCCGGCCGAGATCGACATGAGGACCTGGCTCATGAGGATGAGCCGGAGACTGCGCACGGCGACGTGCCAGAAGAGCTCCCGGCCGGTGGCGCCCTGGGCTTTGCGGATGGCCAGCGCGAACGGCATGGCGACCCCCACCATGAACATGAATGCGGGCTGGATGAGATCCCAGAAGGCGATCCACTCCCAGGGCCGGTGATCGAACTGCCCGGCGATCCAGGAGAACTCCGGCCGGTTGCGGGCCAGCGCCCGCAAGCCGAATCCTCCCGACACCAGGATGAACATGATGAATCCGCGATAGGCATCCAGCGCCAGGTACCGTTTGGGCGCCGCCAAAGACGCGGCCGCAGCCTGCCCCGGTTGGGCCACCGGCTCGGCGTGTGTACTTGCCATGGGGCTTCCTCCTGGAAGATTATTTGTCCGCGCTGGTGCGGGACATCAGCTTCGCCACGGTCTGCACGATCAGGGGCTCGATCTCGGGGCTGAACGGCACGAGGAAGCCCGAATTCGTCGCTTCATAACCGCCTTCGCGCAACACCCGTGCAGAAGGAGTATAACCGAAAACATCGTTGGAGTAACCGGCCACCCAGGTGTCATCCCATCCATATTGGCCTTTCAGACGGAGCGAGTAATCCACTACCACTTCGCCGGAGAGCGCGATCAACTTCAGCGACTTGCCGAATTGCCAGACTTGCACACCGTACGGATAGTGGTCCGGCAGTTTGCCGCCGCGCTCCACCATCTCCAGCCAGCGCGCATTGCGCGGGCGCGGCAGATTCAGGAGTGCGTCGTAGGCGCCGTACGTCTGGGTAACATCGAAACGCCGGCGAGGGGGCGGATTCTTCTGGACCAACTCATCGTTCGTGGGCACGTTCTGGTAGGGCACTTGGACGATCTCGAAGGCGGTGCGGAGCGGACCTTCCACCGGCTTCATGGGCAATTTGAGCACATCGTCCACCGCGGCGGCAAGCACCTGTCCGTACAAATGCGCCAGTTCCACGGAGCGGCGCGGCAGCGGATTGGCATCGGCGCCGGCGCCTTGCACGAACAACGCTGTGACCCCGGGGTGTGCTTTCTCGATTTCCTCCTGCGCAAAGCCGGGCCAGTCCCCGCTGATTTTGTAAATATTGAGCACGGTGGCGTGACAGGCGTAGCCAACCAGAACTGCGCGTAGCGATCCGTCCGGATTCTGGATGGTCATCACGGGGACGTCGTGGTCCACGGGACCAGGACGGCCGCGGCTGTCGGGGTTGGCACGGCGGCGGTTGACGGCGATGCCAGCGAGGGTCGGATGTTGTGGAGGGCGGCGCCGATTACGTCAACGGTCTTCCCGATCAGAAACGTGGCATACCGGTCGACAGCCTGCCATTGTTTCTCATCCAGGTTGAAAACGGGAAAGGCATTGCGGTGGACCACGGGCGCGCTGTGCGTGTGCGATGCATTGAGCACCAGGCGGTCGCGCGGGATGCCGAACTGCTTCTCGCAAGCGCCGGCGACGGCATCGGAGATTTCCCGCGGGAAGCCCAACAAATCGGCGGCGACGATGACCGAAGGCTGCCCCGGCTGAGACTGGAGCGCCAAGGCCTTCACGTACAGATCGCGGAGGACGCCGTCGCTGGGATGTGTGCGATCGCCATAGCCCGCCATCCACACGCGGAGTGATCACGGCTTGGGCCACGCCGGCCTGCCACACGGTCTGGGCGCGCGCCGCACCAGCCAGCATAAGCAGCGCGATAGTGGCCCCGCGGGTTCTCATCTGCGATCTCCTTTGCCGGCGAGTTGGCGCACCAGGCCGCCGGTCTTTTCGACGATCAGCTCTTCCACGGACGGGCGGAACGGAGCCGGGAAGTTGGTGTTGGCATTGCCACCTTCATATCCGCCCTCTGCGATCACGCGCCGCGAGCCGACATAACCGAAGACGTCATTGGAATAGGCAGCCACCCAGGTGTCGTTGAAACCGTATTGACGCTTCAGGCGCAGCGAGTAATCAGAAACCACTTCGCCTCCCAGCGCAATGAACTTCAAGCTGGTTCCGAATTGCCAGACCTGAATGGGCTCGGCATAGCGATCCGGCAGCATGCCGCCCTGGTCCAGAATGGCCAGCATGCGTTTGGCGCGCCAGCGGCGGTAATCCTCAGTGGATTTGAGATCGAGCTCAAACTGGGCGCGGGAGGCCGCCGCCTGGAAAGGAAGGTCCACCGTACCGTACGCCGTTTCCAGCGGACCGGCGATGGTGGACATCTTCGCCGCAAGCACGTCGTCGACAGCCGCACCGAGAATCTGCCCGTAAGCTCTGGCGAGGGCTACCGACCGGCGCGGCAGCGGGTTAACGTCGGCAGCGCATCCCTGCACGTACATTGCGGTGGCTCCGGGATGGCGCCGTTCGATCTCCTCTTGCGCGAAGCCGGGCCAATCGCCGTTGATGGGGTAGGTGTTCAGCACGGTGGCGTGGCAGGCATAGCCGACCACCAGGGCGAGAAGCTTGCCATCGGCCCGCTCGACGGCAAGCACGGGCACATCCTGATCCACCTGGCCGGGAA
>OKRF01000176.1 GCA_900290315.1 Candidatus Sulfopaludibacter sp. SbA3
TCATCCGCGGCCTCAAGATCCGCAACCCGATCATCGGTCCCAACACCGATGGCATCGATCCTACCTGCTGCCGCAACGTCTTCATTAGCGACTGCGACATCTCGACCGGCGACGATTGTATCTGCCTCAAGAGCGAGCGTCCGTATGGCCGCTTGGGCGTCTCCAAAAACATCACCATCACCAACTGCGTGCTCACCTGTTGCTGCAACGGACTGAAGTTCGGCACTGCCACCGCCGGTGGCTTTGAGAACGTCACCTTCAGCAATTCCGTGATCTACAACGACGATGTGCCGCTCAACGCCCGCGTCATCAGCGGCATCGCCCTGGAGATGGTGGATGGCGGTTGGATGGATGGCGTGGTCATCTCGAACATCCGGATGCAGCGCGTACGCACACCCATCTTCGTGCGCCTCGGCGCGCGCCACGGCAGCGGCAGACTGCGCGGCGTGAGCATCGATAACGTTCGCGCCACCGGCGCGATCCTCACTTCGTCCATCACCGGCATCCCCGGGCATGACGTGGAGGATGTCACGCTGTCCAACATTCACATCGATACCGAGGAGGCCGGCAAAGCTGAATGGATGACCAAGCCGGTTCCCGAGCAGATCAGCAGTTACCCGGAAGCGCGCATGTTCGGCCGCCTGCCTTCGTACGGGTTCTACTGCCGCCACGTGGCAGGCTTGAAGCTGGAGAACGTTGCCATCACCGCCGTGCAACCCGATGAGCGTCCCGCGCTGCATTTCGAAGACGTCAAGGAGCTGCACCTGGATCGCGTGGATGTCTCCGCGCCCATCACGCCGCAACCGCTGGTACGGCTGATCGACGTGCGGGACGCCGCTATCACAGCCTGTACCGCACCCGCGAACACTGCTGTGGCCGTGGCGCTGGAGGGCGAATCCACGAAGAACGTCCGCCTGGCAGGCAACGATTTCACTCAGGCGAAAACCGTGTTCGCACTCCACGGCGGCGCCGCCCCTCCCAGGCTTTGACCGCGGCACGCTACAATCAACGTTCCGTATGAGGAACTTCAGGCTCTTTACTCTCGCACTGGCTGTTGCCTTCGCCGCGCTTGCTCACGCGCCGCAGCCGAAACTCCAGGCGCTCATCATCACGGGGCAAAATGGCCACGACTGGCGCGCCACTACGCCCGTGCTCAAGAAACTGCTGGAAGATACCGGCCGCTTTGAGGTTCGCGTCACCGAGGAGTTCCGAGGAGCCGGCCCCGAAACGCTGGCCCCCTATGACGTGGTGGTCCTCAATTATTATGACGGCAACAAGCCGGCGCTCCGCTGGGGCGAGCGCGCCGATACCGCGCTGGTCAACTACGTCAAGAGCGGCAAAGGCCTGGTGGTATACCACTTCGCCATGGCCGCCTTCAACGGTTGGACCGAGTTCGAGAAGATGTGCGGCGCCAACTGGCGACCCAATAACGGCCACCACTCCGCGCGCCACGATTTCACGGTGGACGTCAAGGACGCTAGCCATCCCATCATGCGCGGTCTCAAGGCATCCTTCCCACAGGCCAACGACGAGTTGTATGCCAACCTGAAGTGGCAGCCCGAAGGCAGCTTCCACGTGCTCGCCACCGCCTTCGACGACCACTCGCTGTATCGCCCCAATGAAAAGCAGCCGCTGCCCGGAAAGGGCATCAATCAACCGATGCTCTGGACGGTCGACTACGGCTCCGGCCGCGTCTTCGTCACCGCCTTAGGCCACGATCCCGATGCCATGAAGCTCCCCGGCTTCATCGCCACTTACACCCGCGGGACCGAGTGGGCCGCCACCGGCCAGGTGACCATTGGCAGGGATTGACGATACCCTCGGCGAGGTCCGCGACAAGGGCTATTGCGTACTCCGGGAGCATTTCGCCCGGCTCTTGATCGATGCCTGCCGAAGCGCGTTCTGGCCAGCCCTTCTCGCCTATCTCGAAACGCACGAGCCGAACCGCGGCCCGCATCGCCACTTCCTCCCGATGCCCTTTCATCCGCCGTGCTTTGCTCCCGGCTTCTTCTTTGACCACGAGGTGCTCAGAATCGTGCGCAGCGTCATGGACGATCGAATCGTCGCCGATCAGTGGGGCTGTGATGTGCCTCTCCGAGGTTCGGAATATCAGAGCCTTCATGTGGACTATCAACGTCCATTGTTCAGCGAAGTTCCCGATCTCGCCTTGCCCGCGTATGCGTTGGCCGTCAGCTTTGGCCTGGTCCCGATCACGACTGAGAATGGCCCGATCGAACTTGCGCCTGGCACGCATCGTATGCCGAGGAAGGAAGCGTTCCGGGCGGTGGAGGCCGGTGACATCGGAATGCAGCCAGTCCCGCTGGAGATCGGGGATGTGCTCATTCGGCATCCGTGGGTGTTACACCGAGGCTCGCCCAATAGGACCGGCGTCCCTCGCGCCCTTGTCAGCATCCGCTATGTGCGCCGCTGGTATGCCGACAGCAGCCGCGAGGTCGAGTTACTCCCTCGAGCTGTTTGGGACTCGCTGACGCCCGAGCAACAGCAGGTCATGCGATTTCCAGTGGCTTAGAACCCAACAGCTCCCGTTTCGGTGGCTCCGCGCTTCGGGTTCGCCTGGGACCCATTTGGCGAATCATGATGAGATCGTGCGAGCCACCCGGTTCACGGGATGAACCGGGCGGTTCATTCCGGCCTGCTAAGGCAACTGGGCATCGATGTAATTGAATCAGTTACAGGCCGGTCCCCAGCGTGCTCTTGTACGGTCCGTAAGCCGAGACCCTTGAACAGGGCGGCCGAATAGAAAAGAGGATACTCCAATGAAGAACGCAGCAACGAAATGGATGATCGCGGTAGCTGCTCTCGCGGCCGCTGCCGGCAGTGCTTCGGCACAAATGCTGAATGCGAAGATTCCGATGTCTTTCCGCGTGGGAGGCCAACTGATGGCGCCTGGCTCGTATGAAGTACGGGAAGTGGGCAGCGCGGCCAACCATTTTATCCGTATCTACAACGTGGATACGCACACTGCGGTCGCGCTGGTGCAGAACGCGAAATCGGACACCCCCAAGGCGTGGCTGCACGACGGCGTCCCCAGGATCACCTTTGAGTGCGTCGGCGACTCATGCACCTTGCGCCGGATGTGGAATGGTGAAGGCACCGAGGCGTACGTGTTCCCAGCGCCGAGAGCGCGACCCGGCGACCTATCTGCCGGTCGAATAAGCGTAGTCACCCTTGCCCTGATCAAGGCCCACTAAGCGCATAGCTTTCGAACGTGCGTGCCAGATTGTCGAACCCCTGCCCAAATGCCGGCAGGGCCGCGGGGCACGGGCGACCGGGAAGAAGTCTAAGTCTATTGGTTGCAAGGTCAAGTTGCCGGAGGGACTGCGGCAGCCCAAGTGCTTCTAAGACTCGCAGAGTGTGCACCCAGGAGAGAATGCCGTGAATCTCGTGAAAGTACTTGTCGGGCTTGTACTAGTGGCAGGGGGTGCTCCCGGGCTGAGCGCACCGGTAGCTATAGAGCCGTCGCTCCCGACGGCGTTGGTGTTGTTGCACCCCTCTTCCCCTGCGCTGCAAGACGTACCACCGGGCTGGCGGCTCAGGGTGAATCGGGGTACTCCGGATCTCACGGTGATCCAGGACGGGGAAAGCCGGGCGCTGCGATTTAAGAGCCGCAAGTCGTCGTTCGGGATCGAGCGCGCAGTAGATGCCGATATCAGTCAGTACCCCGTGCTCACCTGGTCCTGGAAAGTGAGCGAGCTGCCGTTGGGCGCCGATTTCCGGCGTCAGTCCACTGACGATCAGGCAGCGCAGGTGCTCGTCGTATTCGCAGACCACCGGGTCCTCAGTTACATCTGGGACACGTCTGCCCCAAAGGGAACATTTCAGTCTGCCAGTTCCGTGCCGCTTCTCCGCATCTTCGCGTTGGTGTGCCAATCCGGCGCCACCGCCCTGAACGAGTGGACTCCGGAATCGCATGATTTGGTGCAGGATTATCAGCGGGCTTACAACCGGCCGCCTTCGAACGTGAAAGGTATCCGGCTCCAAATCAACACCCAGCACACGGACAGTTCCGCCGAGAGCTATTTTGGAGACGTTTCGTTCCGCGGCCGGTGAGGTGGACAACTGTCTGGCGGAGAGGGGGAGATTCGAACTCCCGTTACCCGTAAAGGTAAGCCCGCTTTCGAGGCGGGTGCGATCGACCACTCTGCCACCTCTCCGCGAGGTGTGATGCGGCTCTTCCAATTGTATCGATTACGTGATGCGGCGTCCAGTTTCGCGCGTGTCGTACCCGCACAAAGCGTCCAACTCGCGGCGGAAAGCGGCCTGAGTCAGCACGTCGAGCATGCGTTCCACGGCTGCCAGTTCGAGATGTTCCTGGCGGATCACCAGGTCGTAGCGCTCGCTGGTGAGCGGCAGGAAGTCCAGCCCGAAAGCGCGCGCGGCGGAGCGGGTGGCGATGCAGCAATCGGCCAGGCCGGCATAGACGCGCCAGGCGGCGGCCAGGTGGCCCGCCGCGGAATCTCCGTCGTAGCCAGGCACGGATGCTGGTGCGATGCCAGATCCCTTCAACAGGCGGTCCAGCAATTGGCGGCTGCCCGATCCCTTTTCACGATTGATCAGGCGAATGCCGGGACGCGCCAGGTCCGTCACTGTGCGGATCTTCCGCGGGTTGCCGCGCGCCACCACCAGGCCTTCCTCCCACACCGCGAAGGCGAACACGTGGACGCCCCTCTGCGGGATCTGTTCGCCATCGCGCAGATGGGTGCCTGCTACATGCACCACCTTCCGCTTGAGCAGGTGCAGCGCCACGGAGCTGTTGACCGGCGCTGCCACCAGGGTGACGCCGGCGCGTTGGAGATGCCGCGACAGCACGCTGGTGGCGGGGTCGCACCCAGCCACCAGCAGGCGATTCTCTCCCGTCTGTTCGTGAATGAGCTGCACGGTGGAGCGCGCGGGGTTGACCAGCAGGCCATCGGCCGGGAGCAGTTGCCACGGCACGGGCACGGCTGGAACGCCCACCAGCCGGTTGCCCACCTGGCACAACTCCACCGGGCTGCCCGCGAACAGATCGCTCGCTGCCACCAGGTGAGCCTTGACGGTGCGCGGCGGCCGGGGCACTTCGGCGTCGAGCGCGAACAGCTCCTCTACGGTGACTTCCAGAATGCGTGCGAGGCGCAGCGCCACCAGGGTGTTGGGCACGTAGCTGCCGGCCTCCATGGCGTAAATGGTCTGGCGGCTGACGCCCGCCTGCCGTGCCAGCTCGGCCGCGGCGATGCCCCGCTGCTGCCGCGTTTCCGCCAGGCGGCTGTGAACGCGGGGTTCCCGGATTGTATCATGGTCATCTGCGGATGACATTGTCTTCTATTCGAGACCATTCTATGCTACTGGCGGCAGCCTTGCTCTGCGCTACCTGCGCGCCGCGCCACGCGCCCGCGAAACTGACGATTGCCGCAGCAGCGGACCTGCAGTTCGCGCTGGAGGATGTTTCGCGCCAGTTCCACGCCGCGCACCCGGACGTGGAAACCCAGGTGGTGTACGGCTCTTCGGGCAACTTCTTCGCGCAGATCCGCAACCAGGCGCCCTTCGACCTGTTTCTCTCCGCTGACCTGGAGTACCCGCGCCAGCTTGCGCAACAGGGTTTGGCCGTGCCCGATTCGATCTTTCCGTATGCCGTAGGCCGCCTGGCGGTGTGGGTGCCCGCGCCATCGCCGTTGGATGTGGCGCGCCTGCAGATGCAGACTCTCCTCGATCCCTCGGTGAAGCACATTGCCATTGCAAATCCGCAGCATGCGCCTTACGGGCGCGCGGCGGAAGCGGCCCTGCACAAGCTCGGCGTGTACGATCGGATTGCCGCCAAACTGGTCTTCGCAGAGAACATCGCCCAGACTCTGCAATTCGTGCAGAGCGGCGCGGCCGAAGTGGGGCTGGTAGCCCTCTCGCTCGCTGTTGCACCTGCCGTGCGCGGACAGGGCCGTTACTGGGAAGTGCCGCTGGACGCCTATCCCACACTGTGGCAGGGGGGCGCGATTTTGAAGCGCGCTCAAGGCTCACCCGCGGCCGCCCTGTTCCGCGCGTACCTGACTAGCGCCGNNCTTCCGAACTGATATGGACTGGCAAGCCATCTGGCTCAGCGTGCGGCTGGCCACCTGCACCGCCGCGATCCTGCTCGCTCTCGGCGTCCCGCTGGCGTACTGGCTGACGTTTTCACGGCGCCGCTGGAAGTTCCTGGTGGAGGCGGTGGTGGCCCTGCCGCTGGTGCTGCCGCCCACCGTGCTGGGCTTCTATGTCCTTTTGGCCATCGGGCCGCGCAGCCCCATCGGCGCGCTGTACGGCCGTCTCACCGGGGGCCTGCTGCCTTTTTCGTTTCAGGGCCTGCTCATCGCGTCGGTGCTCTACAGCCTGCCGTTCACGGTGCAGCCGCTGGCGGCTGGATTTGGCGCAGTGGATCGCCGGCTGATCGAGGCCTCGTGGTGCCTGGGTATCTCGCGGGCCGCCACGTTCCGCAGAGTCGTGGTGCCGTTGGCGCGCAGTTCGATCGCGACGGGCGTCATCCTGAGCTTCGCTCACACCATGGGCGAATTCGGCGTGGTCCTGATGGTGGGCGGCAATATCGCCGGGGTCACACGTACCGTGTCCATTTCGATTTACGACCAGGTGCAGGCGCTGGACTACGCGGGGGCGGCGGAGACGTCGCTGGTGCTGGTGGCCTTCTCCTTCGCGGTCCTGACCGTCACCTACGCTTTGCAGCGGCGGATGGGAGCGGTATGNNATGCCCAGTTGCGCCTGCCGCTGGACCAGGCGCCGGTGACGGTCCTGTTCGGTCCCTCCGGGGCGGGGAAGAGCACCCTTCTGCGCATGCTGGCCGGGCTGGAGCGGCCCGATTCCGGCCAGATCGTGTTCCGCGGCGAGACCTGGTTCGATTCCGTGAGCGCCATCCTGCTTCCGCCGCAAAAACGGCGCGCTGGTTTCCTGTTTCAGGACTATGCGCTGTTCCCCCATCTCACAGTGCTCGAAAATGTCGCGTACGCGGCGGACCGCGCCCGCGCGCATGCGCTGCTGGAGCGTTTCGGACTTTCTGAGCTTTCCACGCGCAAGCCCGGCAGCATCTCGGGAGGCCAGCAGCAGCGCGTAGCACTGGCGCGCGCGCTGGCCGCGGGACCTCCGTTGTTGCTACTGGATGAGCCTCTCTCTGCGCTGGATGCTGCTACGCGCGTCCGCACGCGGCACGAGTTGCGGCGAATTCTGCTGGAGAGCGGCATCCCCAGCATTGTGGTTACGCACGACCGTAGCGAGGCGATCGCTCTGGGAGACTGGATGGCCGTGATGGTGGAGGGCCGCATTCGCCAGGTTGGCCGGNNTGCTGGAACTGCAAGTGGGCGATCAGCACATGTGCTGTGTCGATTCAGCCGAAGAGGGTCCGCTGTTCGCCTGTATTCACGCCGAAGATGTCGCCCTGGCGCACCCCGGCCCGCAGATTTCCAGCGTCCGCAATCGCCTGGCCGGCACCGTGGGGTCGGTGACACTGGAAGGGCCGCTGGCCCGTGTAGAACTGGACTGCGGTTTTCCGCTGGTGGCCCTCATCACGGCCCATTCCTCCGCGGAGCTCGATCTCAAACCCGGCGACGCCGTGTGCGCGGTGATTAAGACTACCAGCGTGCATGTAACATCGTAGAATCTGCCGCCATGCCGCGCAAAGAAAAGACCAACGCCGCCCGGATTCTGGACCGCGAAGGCATCCCCTACGAGCTTCGCGATTACGAGGTGGATGAAAACGACCTCAGCGCGCCGCATGTCGCGCAAGCCATCGGGATGCCGCCGGAGCAGGTGTTCAAGACGCTGGTTGCGCGCGGCGACCGCACCAGTGTGCTGATGGCCTGCATTCCCGCCAATACCGAACTCGACCTGAAGGCTCTGGCCGCGGCCAGCGGCAACAAGAAGGTGGAACTCGTCGCGGTGAAGGAGGTGCTTCCGCTCACCGGGTACATGCGCGGCGGCGTCTCTCCCGTTGGCACCAGGAAGCCATACCCGCTTTATCTGGACGAGACGGCCATTCTCTGGGACGTGATTTCCGTCAGCGCCGGGGTGCGCGGCTGCCAGATGCTGCTTGCTCCCGATGATCTGGCGCGGGCTGTGTCTGCGCAGTATGCGGCCATCGCCAAGTAGGACAGACGGAGCGCCGGGATAAACCGGCATGCAATAAGGAATGAAAGAGTCCGGCAGGAAAGGAGCAGCGAATCCATCCTGACCCCAAGTCCTGCGGGGCGCATCGCAAGGTGTGAT
>OKRF01000292.1:0-9353 GCA_900290315.1 Candidatus Sulfopaludibacter sp. SbA3
ATTCGAGCCAGGCACGAAGATTCGCCAAAAGGCGGCGAATTTCGAGCCTGTTGGGGTGCCCGCACGCGGGCCACGATTGGAATGAAAATAAAAGGCTTACCTGCGGCGGCATCCCGGGTTTTGGAGGGTGGCACGGGTTTGCGGCGGACACACGGCTCGGGATTTTCGAGGGAGGCACGAAGATTCGCCAAAAGGCGGCGAATTTCGAGCCTGTTGGGGTGCCCGCAGCAGCGGGCAACGATGGGAATGAAATAAAAAACTTACCTGCGGCGGCATCCTGGGTTTTGGAGGGCGGCACGGGTTTGCGGCGGACACACGGCTCGGGGTTTTCGAGCCTGTCGGGGTGCCTGCGCGCGGGCAACGATGGGTATGAAAATGGCGGAACGCGTCGGGGTTTCGNNTTCTCGAGGGTGGCAGCGGGTTTGCGGCGGGCTCGCGGCTCAAGATTTTCGAGAGAGACCACCGCTTTGCGGCACCTGCCTCGAGCGAACGTGAGGTCTCCACGCCCTCGCGCTGAGGTGAAACGTCGCTAGTGTTTGTCCTGGGTGCGATTGGCCGAGTCTGACGTCTCCAGTGACGCAGCCAGGCCATCGGCACTGAACACCTTCACTTCGACACGGCGATTCTTCGCCCGGGCTTCGCGGTCGTGGCCTTCATCGACCGGCTTGGCATCGGCCAGACCGATCATGTGAACGCGATAGATCGGTATGTCGTGTTTACCCACCAGGTACTCCACCACGGCATCGGCGCGCTTCCTGCTGAGCGCCTCGTTGAATTGCCTGGTGCCGGTTTTGTCGGTGTAGCCCTCGACGGCGATGAAGAATCGCTTGTCGGTCTGCAGGTCGGTCGCGAGTTTGTCCAGGTCGTCTTTCGCCGCCTGGCTCAGCGCATACTGGTTGAGCTTGAATGGAACGGTTGCGGAAGTCTGCAGCTTGTAGTCGTCCAGGTTCGCCACTACATTGCGCAGGTCGCTCATCACGCGGTCGGCTTTACCATCGGCCTGGTTGGCTTTATTCATGGCGTCGCCGGCATGCTGATCGGCTGTTGCCGCATGCTGGTCGGCGCCGCTGGCCTTCTCTTGCGCAGCGCTGATTCCGTTCTGCGCCTTGTCATCCACCTCTTTGAGGTCGGACTGAGTCTTTGTGATCTGTTGCCCATTTTGGGACGTCTGCTCGCCCACCTGATCTACTTTCGCTTGGATGGGAGCAGTGGTATTGCGGACGTATTTTTTGGTTGCGCAACCACCGGCGAGCAGCGCGCCCGACACGATGCACGTGGTCAGGAAAGCTTTCATAGTTCAAAAACCTCGATTCGACTTTAAGCAATCCGCGCACCGTTGTGCGTGGATCACGTATTCTCAAGCGATTGGAGCCATCTGGGCGGGCGAGCTTGCGCCGCGCGATGTAAGCTTTACGCGAACGTGCTCTATTTACCAAATCAGCGGGACAAATGTACGCGAAGACGCCGCATCAACCTAAACGCGAATTAAAGAGCCTTTATTGCCGCAACACATCGCTCAGCACTTTTTGCGAATCGGCCGCTTCTTACTTTGAGTGGGGCGCTGATTGGGACGCAGGCCGGGAAGATCCCAGGAAGGGCTCTCATAGATTGCTCCTTCAGGGTCGTAGTCCCAAGGCCAAAACCTGTTTGTGGTCATATCGGATACCTGCTTTACCGCCGGGCGGGAGTACACTTTCATTGTAGCATCGCCCGGCATTGATCAGGTTGCGCGTAAATAACAGAAGATAAACAGGTTATTAGCCACGACAGGACCGGCGGCCCAAAAACGATGGCCGGCCCTGCCCAGCCAGCCGATTTTCATGGTCCGAGTGGGTGAAATCAGGAGCCTGCCAGTTTCCGGCCGTGAGCCCAGAGTTCCTCGGCTTGGCCGACAACTTTGCGACTCTCTTCGCGGATGCGTTTCCTTCGGGAAAGTGCCACGCCGATTCCCAGAGCCGTACCCATCGCGATGCCGATCCAGATTTTTGCCGCTCTGCTGTCGAAGCGGTTCGTATCGGAATCCATGGTTCCCTCCACTCATACCAGTGTAGAAGCAGGCGGCAAACGCGCGCGAGAGCGCCGCGGAAAGGCGCGTGTGACGAGGCACGAGATTTTGCCGTCACCGGATGCTATGATCACCAATGGCCACCCTATTGACACAGGCGCTGGCGCATGTACAATCCAAATTGGTCCTAATTTACACGATGGAAGTGGCGCAGAATGCTTAAAGCGAGGAAAGCCCGTCCAGTGTCCTCCGGAGAGTTGCAGGGATTTAATAGCAGTGACGTCGCGCGCATTTGCGGCGTGAATCTTCGACAGTTGCAGTGGTGGGATGAGCGGAGCGTCGTTTCTCCGCGCCAGGACGGGCACAAGCGCGTGTACATGCCCGAAGAGGTGGTGGAAATTTCGGTAATTGCGGAACTGCGGCGCAAGGGGTTCTCGCTGCAGAAAATCCGCCGCGTGCTCCGCTTCCTCCAGAAGGACATGGGGAAACGCTTGAGCGATGCTCTGGCGTCTACCTCCGACGTCCACCTGTTGACGGACGGAAAATCCATTTACCTGGAAGAAGCTCCCAACAGGATCATCGATCTTCTGAAGAACGCGCGGCAGCCCATGTTCCTGGTCTGCGTCACCGACCAGGTGAAGCGCCTCACCGCCGGCGAGCGTAAGCCGGCGCGCAGCGAAACCACTCCGCCCCTTCGCAAAGCGCGCGCCGTGTAGGTAACGCCAGCAGTGTTACCCACGCATGGCAGCGCCCGTGCTCCATCGTCACAAGGGGCAGAATCGGCACACTTTCCCGGGCGAAATCCTTGACGTACGATATCCGTATGTTGCGTGCGATCCTGACCACGTGGATTCTCGCCGCGGCCGCCTTCGCTACGCAAAGCGTGGAGGGGCACGTTGTCAACGCGGTAACGGGCGTCGATCTCCCAGGTGCTCGTGTTAGCCTGTTCCAGAGCGAAGGCGTGGCCTACTCAGCTATCACCGATTCCGAGGGCCGTTTCCGGATCGAAGCTGTCAGGGATGGCGCCTACTCCGCGGGCTACGAGGCTCGCGGCTTTCGGGCCATTCCGGGCTTCATGGACCCTGGCAGCCAACTGGAGTTTCGCGTCACGTCTGCCGGGGGGCCCCTGAGCCTGGAGGCGCGGATGCAGCCCCTCCCGAAACTCTCCGGCCGGGTTCTGGATGCCGCCGGAAAGCCCGTCGCCAATGCCGGAATCTGGGTGCATGGGAACGTGCGGGGCTGCGGCGAACCGAAATGCTTTGCCCTTCTGAAACAAGTGCAGACCAGCGAGAAGGGAGATTACACCATCGCTGACGTAGACTACGCTGGCCCCTGGGTGCTCTCCGCTACGGCGCCCTCATCGTTGCGCGCGCCGGATTCGGCCGGCGATCGGCCGCTCGGCTGGGCACAGACTTTCTATCCCGGCACGGCCGACGCTCAAGCAGGCGCGAGACTCCACCTGCAGCCCGGCAGCGATCTATCGAATCTGGACATCAAACTGGCCGCCGTTCCGGTACACCGCATTCGCGGCAGAGTCCTCGACGAGGGCGGGGATCCCGCGCCCAGGGCGGCCGTGACGTTGTACAACGGCTTCGGCCCGAGCCTCGATCATCTGACCGATCAGGATGGTGCCTTCGAATTCCCTGCGATACCGGATGGCGAGTGGCGCTTGTCCGCGAAGCGGGATCGCGACCGGGTCACGCTATGGACCGCCCAGCCGGTGCAGATCCAGGACCGCGATTTGGACAATGTCGAGCTACGAATGACTCCGCCGTTTTCTCTCCATGGCACAATCCTGTTCGATCGCCCCGAAGGCGTTCCCGCTCCCGAGGGGGACCTCGCCACTGTAATTGCGGGTTACACCGCCGGCAAATTTGGCGGCGACCAAACGTGTCCCGCACGCCCCACCGACCACCCCTACGGCAAAGGCGACTTCACCATCCAGCTCTACCCGGGACCGCACCATGTGGATCTCATCGAACCGCCCCCGGCACAGTTTTATCTCGACTCCATCCGGCTCGGCGGTCAGGATGCCCTCACGTCCGACGTGACCATCCTGTCAGATGCGCAGCCCTTAACTGTCACTTACAAGTTTGGTGGCGGCTCAGTTCAGGGAGCCATAGACGGCTGCGGCGCCGGCCGCGTCCTGCTGCTTCCTCAGGATCCCGCGCTGCGCCGCCACGAGTTCTTGCGCGAAGCCAATTGCGGCACCAACGGACAGTTCGAATTCTCCGCCGTCCGGCCGGGCGAGTATTACGGTTTCGCGGTGTCTGCGGATAGTTCCCCACTGTGGTATGCCGCGCTGCTGGATGGCAGCCTGCTGGACCGCGCCAGCAGAGTCACTGTGCGCTCGAATGAGCACACCAACGCCGAAATCCGGCTGAGCAAGTGGTAACAGTAGGCTACGCTACTTAGGAACGCCGCTGCCGCGTGGGATGGCGTGCCGGTAAAGCTCCATAGTGAGCATGACGAAGATCAGTACTCCGATGGCAATGTAAGACCAAGGGCTGAAATCGTTCAACGTAGTCACCAAGATCGAGTAGAGGTTGATCACATGTCCCCGCAAGCCAGGCGAGATCATGAGAAATCCACCGGTCATGCCGCCGATGCTAAGTGCACGAATCATAAATTAAGAGTCGATCTGCTTCTTTCATGATCGCGGCTTTGCGGGGTCTTCTCCAGTACTGCAAGTACCAGAATGCCAGCTAAGATTTAAGGGTTTCACCTGCTATCGGTTCCAAGGACGAGCAGAACGGATGATCCTATTATCTTGTCTGTCTCCCTTGATTTACGCAGAAAAGACCGGACTTGCTCTAACCCACCAGCCCTGGACGAACTCAGACGACACTGATAACCAAAGCAATCTTTGCGCCACCAGACAATTCCCGCCCGGCCCCGACCAGCGGGATGGCGCAGAATGCGTCTGGTCTTTCCTTCTCCGAGAGATTTTGTTTTGGTTTTTCAGAGGGGGCGAGGCTCCCGGGGTGCCGACGATCCCAATCCTGCCCATAGATTCTGCTCATCAGCACTACCGCCAACCCGATGCATACCAGAGTGAGCGCCAGCCGGCGCCGGCCGTTTGATAGGGTTGCAGGCGCTTGATGGTGTCATTGAGATCGGGCCGGCCCACCAGGTAGTTCTCCGGGCGCGCCGGTATTGTCCCGCTGCCCGGCGGAGAAGGCGTAGCCGGCGCTGGTGGTGGCCAGCGCTTCAAAACCCAGGTCCGCCAGCAGACGGGCGGTTCCGGCATCCCGTGGTTTAGGAATCAGGAAAGCCTGATCGCGCTCGTGGAGCGCACGAAAAGCGCGTCCCTTTTCAGTCTGCGTTAACATGGCGCGACAGGCGCCGGGAGAATGCCCAGGGTTCCATTCACTACTTCGACGAAGTTTCTCTCTTCCCGCAGAATCAGCCGGCGGCTCTGAGCCATAGAGAAATTCTCGCCCGCTTCGGGGTCGGACTTCAAGCGTGCCTTGTAAGCCTCATAAGAGGCCAGCGTATCGAACGCGATCAGACCCCAGGCCACGTCGTTGGTGCCTTCGTAGGGGAGAAAATAACCCACCAGGTGGCCTCCCAACCGCGGAATGATGCGGCCCCAATTCTCGGCGTACTTCTTGAATCCTTCGCGCTGGAACGGATCGATCTGGTAGCGGATGATGCAGGTGATCATGAGAGCGAGTATGCCACTGGCCGTGCAGGGACAATTCGTCTACTATCGAAGTATGGATGTCATGTGTGGGGGGCAGCCATGTGAGGTCGAGACCGCTGTATCAGGCATTGCCGCGGCCATCGGCGAGCCGGCGCGGGCCCGCATGCTCTACTGCCTGATGGACGGCCACGCGCGCACCAGCACGGAACTGGCGATGGTGGCGGAAGTGACTCCTTCCACCGCCAGCGCGCACCTGAATCGGCTGAAGGCAGGGCGTCTGGTCCAGGTGTTCGTGCAGGGCAAGCATCGCTACTACAGTCTGGAAGGGCCCAACGTGGCGCGTGCGCTGGAAGGGTTGAGCGTTCTGGCGGGGGTGGCTCCAGGCAGGTTTGTGCCGGGGACGCCGAGCCGTTTGCGTGCCGCGCGCACTTGCTACGATCACATGGCGGGCACACTGGGCGTGCGTCTGCACGACCGCCTGCAGGCACTGGGGTGGCTGTCGGAGTCCTACGATGTGACGGCACAGGGGAGCCCGGCGTTGGAGGCTCTGGGTATCGGCATCGCAGCAACGCGCGCGCTGCGACGCCGCTTCGCCTACGGATGCCTGGATTGGAGTGAGCGGCGGCCGCATGTGGGCGGTGCCCTGGGGGCGGCCCTGCTGCAAATCGCCCTGAAGAGAAGATGGGTGATTCAGGATCTCGACAGCCGGGCGCTAAGCGTGACTGCATTGGGCCGCCGAGAGATGTCGACTCGCTTCGGTGTTTCCTTCTAGACCTGGTGACGCCGGCGGTCTTGCCGCCGGTCAAGCTCCCGATGCGCCCCAGCCACGCCCGTTCCATCCGGCGCCGCCGGTAGCCCTGCTGACTTCCGCCTGACTTACCCCTTATGCCGGGTGCGGTACGAGGTGACCAGTTCCACCGCCGCCAGCATCACGAACAGCATCGCGAATGCCGGACTTTCGATTCCCTTGAACAGGGCCAGTGCCAGGTAAAGCAGCCCGGCAACTCCCAGGGCGCACTCCCACACGATCCGCGCGGTCATACTTTATCGCAGGACTCCCGCCTGGTAATCGACGGCGACTCGCCTACTTTGATAGTCATACTTCGCACTGCTGTTGGCAATCTGCGCCGAGGTGAGATTGAGCTGCGCCTGGCTCAACTCCACAATGGTTCCCAACCCCAACGAAAAGCGGCTTTCCGCGAGTTGCAGCGCTTGGTTTGCATGGTCGAGCAACTCCTGCGTTAAGGCGATGCGGTCGAAGGCCGTGGTGGCTTCCAGGTATCACCCGATTCTCCTCATCGGTGACGTTCTTCGCCGCCGCCTGCGCCCGCAATTCCGCTTCCGCCTGCCGCGCTTTGAACAAACCGCCATTGAAGATCGGGATATTCACGTTGAATCCAATGGCGCCGTATTCTTTGGGAATGACGGCAACACCCGCCGGCACCACGCCGGCGGTTCCCACAATCCCGACGTTGGGATAGTACAGATCGTGCTCGGCCCTGGTGAGCCGTTCGGCGGCGCTTTGCTGCAGGCGGAGATCCTTCAGTTCGGGACGATTCTGTATGGCTTGCTGCACGACTTCCTCGCTGGCCGGCGGCAGGGCTGCGGGCATAGACTCTTCGGCTAAATCGAACGTAGGCTGCCCCGGCAAGCCCAGCACCTCGGCCAATTGCGCCTCCGCGGCCTTGACGTCGTTCCGCGCCTGCACCTGCAGAAGCTTGGCGTCCGATAGGTTGAAGTTGGCGAAGCTGACATCCAGAGTGGACCGCAACTGGCTCTGCGCCAGGGCGGTGATCTGGTCGGACACCAACTGGCGCGCTTCCACCGTTTTGTCCGCCACCAGCAGCACCGCCCTGGCGCGCTGCGCAGCGAAATACGCCACGCTGGCGGCGAGCAGGATATCCGCGCGGGTAGATTCGGCGGTCTGGTCCTGCGCCTGCGCGCGCAGCCGGGCCATCTCCACCAAGTTGTGTGTGCGCCCGAAGTCCGTCACCAGTTGGCTGGCAATCAGGCCGGAAGCGAACCGGTTATAAACCGTGGGGTTGTTCAGCGCGCCAGCAGCCAGCCTAGTCCCGTTGTCCGCCCCCACGCCCGTCACCGCGCCGGAGAGATTCGGATTCAGTGCCGCGCGGTATTGCGGCGGAACCTGGTAGGCGGCCAAGGCATTCAACTTAGCGGCCGAGAATCGCGGATTGTTCTGGAGCGCCTGCTGCTGCGCCTGCACAAAAGTCAGATGGAGCGGCGCTGCGGGAGCCTGGGCCCACAAGCCGCACGCCGCGGCTACAAAGGTCAGGGGGAAACGCATAGCCTAGGGTCTCGCCGCGAGGGTGGTCAGCTTGGGTTTCACTTCCGCGCCCGGCTGCAGTCCCGTGCGGCTGCCGATCACCACCATGTCGCCTTCGTTGAGCCCGGAGAGCACTTCGATTTCGCTGGCGGTCTCCATGCCCAAGTCGATCTTGCGGGCTTCCACCCGGTTGTTGTGGGTGACCACCATCACCCGGCCGGTCTTGGTGGCGGCGTCACCTTCACCATCCACATCCACCGCGGTGACGGGAACAGCCAGCACATCGGTGTGGCGCGACAGGGTCAGGTTCACCTCCGCATACATTCCCGGCATCAACACATAGTCCGGATTTTCGACGTCGACTTCGGTGTCCATGGTGCGCGTCTGCAAGGAAAGTTGGTTGGCGAAGCGGATCACCTTTCCTGGAAAGCTACGATTCAAACTGGGCACCCGGACCTCAACCGCCTGCCCCAGGTGGATTGTGGGAACGGCCGATTCGGGCACCGGCAGAATCAGGCGCAACCGGTCGTTCTGCGCCAGTTTCACGAGCGGCATGGCCTGAAACTGGGAAGCTGTACCGGCCTGGATCATGGAGCCTTTATCGGCGTAGCGTTTGGTGACGACACCGGTGAACGGCGCGGTCACTTTCGTGTACTCCATCATGGTGTTGACCCGGTCCTGCTCGGCCTGGCTGACGGACACCTGCTGCTGTGCCGCAGCCAAAGCGCTGTTGGCGGCCGACACCTGCGCTTCGGCCACCAGATCCTTGCTGTGGAGGTCGTCGACTTCCTGCTGCGCCACCAACCCTACCTGCTTCTGGCTGACCGTGTTGAGCCGGACATACCAGGCATGGGCCATATCGTGTGCGCTCTTGGCGCGCTCCAGTTCATCCCTGGCGCGCTGCACTTCGGCCTGGCTGCGCTGCAAGTTGGCCTGGGCACGCTTCAGGTCGTCGCCCATTTCGGGAATCTCCAGGGTGGCCAGGAGTTGATCCTGGGTCACATGGTCGCCGATATCGACGTTGATCTGTTTGACGTAGCCGGCCACTTTGGCCATGACGTCCACGTCCTGATAGGGCTTGAATTCCGCAGTCAGTTTCAAGCTGTGCGAGAGGTCCTCGGCCTTGACCTGCGCCACGGCGACGGACGGAAAATCGTGGGCGGCCTGGACGGCCGGACTGCGGGAACAGGAACTCCAAAGCAGCGCAAACAGACAGATGATCACAGGTTTGTACATTGCTATCCCGATCTTACGGAGGCGGGTACTGCGAAGCGAATACCAGGGTTGGGGTATTTCGCGCTTTAGAGTGCTGTAGGACGGAGGATCGTTTTTTGTCCGTCAATTAGGGGCGGACCGCCCCGCAAAACAGGATGAAAAACCGGCGGGGTAACGCCGGCGGTCTTGCCGCCGGTTGCACT
>OKRF01000292.1:9363-20811 GCA_900290315.1 Candidatus Sulfopaludibacter sp. SbA3
CCGGCGGTCTTGCCGCCGGTTGCACGGGCCGACCGGCGACCAGATCGCCGGCGTTACCCGTTCGCTGTGCCGGTTTTTCGACCCTGTTGGGGTGCCCGCACGCGGGCAACGATAGGCATGAAAATGGACGGGATTTTCGAGGGTGACACGGGTTTGCGGCGGGGCCGCGGCTCGGGATCTTCGCGAGAGTCGGCTGATGAGGCGAAGGCTCACCCGGCGGATGAAAATGGCTGGAAAACGCGTCGGGATTTCGCGATGCGGCGGACACACAGCTCGGGATTTTCGAGGGTGTCTCTTTCTGCTACTCGTTCAAATACCAAGGGATGTTGACGACAGTGATGCGCTGGTCTCCTTTAAAGAGGAGCAGCGTTTTCAGTACGGCCGAACGGTGATTGTGCAGCAGGTTGGCGTGCCAGCTTCGCTCTACCAGTTCGGGGATGAGCACAGCCACCTGGCGGCCGGGGTGGTTTTTCTCCAGGGTCAGGACAAAATCCAGAATCGGAATTACCACGAACCGGTAGGGCGAGTGGAGCACCACCAGTTCCGGCGGCTTCCGTCCTGCCCGCTGCACCGGGACCTCGACCAGTTCGTGCCAGCGTTCCTTGAGGTTGACGGGCTGCTCACCGGTATCCACGTGTACAGCCACGATCTCGCTAGACAGTACCACAGCGGCGCGCAGGCCCTTCTGGCTGACGCGGCTCCAGCGGTCGATGGGCAAGACGACCAGGGGAGGAGTGAGGTTATCGAGGTTCAATGGAGTGTCGCGGTCGATCTCGCGCTTCACTTGGTTGTAGTGGTGTTTGACCATCTGCATCATCAGCATCAGGCTGGGAATCAGCAGGATGGTGATCCACGCGCCTTCTGTGAATTTGGCGATCAGCACCACCACCACCGTGATGCCCGTGGCCACCGCGCCCAGGCCGTTCACGCACATACTCCTGACCGATCCGCGGCCGCGCACCCGCTTCCAGTGCACTACCATGCCGGCCTGCGAAAGAGTGAAGGCCAGGAACGCACCTACGGCGTACAGCGGAATCAGCCGGTCGGTCACGCCGCCGAAGAGAATTAGCAGCGCGCCGGAGAGGATGGCCAGCGCGTAGACGCCCTGCGTGTAAACCAGGCGCCGGCCGCGGGTCGCTAAGCTGTGGGGCAGGAACCCGTTTTGCGCGATGGCCCGCGCCAGGCGTGGAAAATCGGCGAACGCAGTGTTTGCCGAAAGCGCCAGAACCACCAGAATCGAACCCATGCTGACGCCGTAGAACAGGCCCTTCCCCGCAATCGCCGCGATCAACAGGGAGAGCACGCTTTGGTATCCCGTCTCTCCCGGCGGCGTGGCGGCAATGCCGTAGGCCTTGGCGAGATACGCGATGCCGCCCAGCATCACCACCAGAATCCCGNNAAAGGCCATCACCCCGTTGCTCACGGCTTCCACCCCGGTCATAGCGGTGCAGCCACTGGCGAAGGCTCGCAGCAGCAGCCACGCACCGACGGCTTCCGTGGCCCTGCCGAGCACCGGCGGCGCTACCACCGGCACCGGATGCCCGCCCGCAAGCAGCGCCTTCGCCACGCCAATCAGAATCGCCGCCAGCAGGCACAGGATGAACAGATAGGTCGGGGCCAGAAACACACCGCCGCTTTCACTGACGCCGCGCAGGTTGACCAGGCTCACCAGGAACAGAATCCCGAGACAGATGGCGAGCGTGTGCGCCTGCAACGAAGGCACCGCGGAGACCAGCGCGCCCACACCCGCGGAGATGCCCACTGCGGCGGTCAGGATGTAGTCCACCATCAGGGCTGCCGCGGCCAGCAACCCCGGCCACACGCCCAGGTTCTCGCTGGCGACTGTGTAGCTTCCGCCGCCGAGCGGATACGCTTCGATGGTCTGCCGGTACGAAAAGTACACGATGCCGAGCAGGATAATCACGCTGACGCTGATGGGAACGATGTAGGCCACCCCGGCCATGCCCAGCGGAATCAGCAGCGTGAGGGCCGCCTCCGGTCCATAGGCGGCGGAGCTCAAGGCATCCAGACCGAAAATGGGAATGCCTTTAGAGGGTCCGATCCGTTCGGCTTTCTCCTCCTCCGTGGCAAGCGGGCGACCCAGTAACAAATCCGCAAGGCTCATCGCTCCATTCTGCAACTTTTCCCATATCTCCACATCAAATATCTTGATAACGAGATAAAAGGAGCCAGTCATGAACAAAGTTCTGGTATTCGCCGGCAGCACCCGATTGGATTCATTCCATAGAAAACTTGCCCTGGAGGCCGTCGCCGCACTCCGCGCAGCGGGCGCCGAGGCCACCTTCGCCGATCTGCGGGATTACCCCATGCCGCTTTACGACGGCGATGTGGAAGCCGCCCAAGGGCTCCCGTCGAATGCGCGGGCCTTCAAGGAACTGGTGAAGGCGCACAACGCCATTGTGATCGCCTCGCCCGAGTACAACGGATCGTTCCCCGCGCTGGTGAAGAACGCGATCGACTGGATCTCGCGCCCCGAAGGTGATGAAACGCATCTGCTGGCCTTTCGTGGCAAGAAGGCGGCGCTACTCAGCACGTCACCGGGCCCGGGGGGCGGGCAGCGTGGACTGCGTCACCTCCGCGAGTTGTTGGAGATGATCGGCGTCCACGTGATTGCCGGGCAGTTGACCATTCCAAAAGCGTTCGAAGCGTTCGACGCCGCAGGGCGCCTGGCGCGGCCGCAGGATCGCGAGCAATTGCGGCGCGTGATCGAAGGCCTGGTGGCGGAGCAGACGGCAAGTCAGGCGGCGTAATAGAATCACGAGATGCGCAAGCTTCTCTGTCTCGTGGTTCTCTGCCTTCCCTTGTGGGCCGCCGATGCCCGTTTTGAGATCTCGATTCCCGGCTCCGCACACGCCGGACCGGTCACGGGCCGCGTCTTCGTGATGATCTCGCGCAACGCGGACCGCGAACCACGGCTCGAAATCGGCCGCCTGGGCGTGCCCTTCTACGGGCGCGATATCGAAAAGCTGGCGCCCGGGCAAAGCGCCATCATCGACACCACCGACTTGGGGACACCGGTGGAGAGCATCGCGCAGATTCCGCCGGGCGAGTATTCCGTTCAGGCGTTCGTCAACGTCTACTCCGAATTCCGCCGCGCCGATGGCCACACCGTCTGGATGCACGACGACCAGTGGGAGGGCCAACGTTGGAACCGCTCGCCCGGCAACCTGTACAGCACGCCGCGCAAAGTCACGCTCGATGCCGCCAAAGGCTACCGCGTGCCCCTGGTGTGCGACCAGGTGATTCCGCCCATCGCCATGCCGGCCGATACCGAATGGGTCAAGCGCTTCCGCATGCAGAGCCCGCTACTTACTAAGTTCTGGGGCCGGCCCATTTACTTCGGCGCGACCGTCCTGCTGCCCAAGGACTACGATAAGACCACGCTGCAGTACCCGGTGCTCTACGAGCAAGGGCACTTCTCCATGGGAGCACCCATGGGATTCACTTCCGGCCGCGGCATCTCTGCCGACTGGATGGGCGATAACGTCCCACGCATGCTGGTGGTGACGTTCCAACATCCCACGCCCTACTTTGACGATTCTTACGCGGTGAACTCGGTGAACGTGGGCCCGTATGGCGACGTCATTCTGCAGGAACTGATTCCCGAAATCGAAAAGCGCTTTCGCGCGATTCGCCAACCTTGGGCGCGCCTGCTCTCCGGCGGGTCCACTGGCGGATGGGAAGCCCTGGCGCTGCAGATATTCCATCCCGATTTCTTCGGCGGCACATGGGCTTACTGCCCCGATTCGGTGGATTTCAACGACGTGGAAGGCATCAACGTGTATCAGGACAAGAACGCTTTCTACAAGGACCTGGACTGGCGCCGCGAGCCTACCATCAACAGCCGCGAGATCAACGGCCAGGTGCGGCAGACCTCCGAGCAGCGCAACCATTTCGAACTGGTCAACGGCACACACGGGCGCTCCGGCGAGCAGTTGGACATCTGGTCCGCCGTCTTCGGACCTCTCGGCGCCGATGGATACTTCGAGCCGCTGTTCGACAAGAAGACCGGCGTGATGAATCCCAAAGTGGCGCAGTACTGGAAGGAAAATTGCGACCTGCGCTACTACCTGGAGAAGAACTGGTTCAGCCTGGGGCCGCGCCTGGCCGACAAGATCCACGTATATGTCGGCGATGCCGACAATTTTTTCCTGAATAACGGTGTGCATCGTTTGCAGGATTGGATGCTGAAGACCAAGGATCCCCACTACGAAGGTTTCTTCGTGTACGGTGCGATGCGTGGGCATTGCTTCCAGGGTCAGGAAACACCCTCGGATCGACTGAAGCAGATGGCGGAGTTCATGCTCGGGAAGATGCCCGCCGGCATGGTGGCTGAGTGGTGGAAGGCCGGAAGATAAGCGAACTGGAGAGGGGCTGCGCCTCCGGGTACGGAAGCGCAGCTTCAGGTCAGATCTGCGCGGGCCGTAGTTACTCAGAGGATGAAATTGGCCCGTTGCCATCCTCTGTATGCAGGCTCAAACTGGCGTGCGAACTAGTGGGGAATCCCTAGGCCCGACCAAGGCGGAAGTCCTCCGACCCACCGCCCGGTCTGCCTCCGATAGGGAACTTCTCCCCACCACTGCCTTTGGATAGCAACCCCCATGCCAAAACCAGCGAACACCCACATCCCCTTTGCTTTCTGTGAATGTAATGCCGGTCGCATGCACACCGGATGGGCAAAACGTCAAGAGCCTGGGCACCGTGTCCACTTCATAGACAGAGGCACCCAAATCGGTTAGACTGTTAAGCC
Organism: Candidatus Sulfopaludibacter sp. SbA3; assembly: GCA_900290315.1. Taxonomy (GTDB): domain Bacteria; phylum Acidobacteriota; class Terriglobia; order Bryobacterales; family Bryobacteraceae; genus Sulfopaludibacter. The sequence continues at coordinate 14,135 of OKRF01000292.1, forward strand.
CATGGGAACCTTGCCCCAGCCCGAACTGCACGAGAAACTCGCGGCAATTCTGGGTATCTGCCAGAAGATGAACTCCGAGCATGACCTGGGATCGCTGCTCGACCTGATCGCGCGGGAAGCCACCAGCCTCTTGGATTGCGACCGCGCCAGCATCTTTCTGCTGGACAGGGACCGCAACGAACTGTGGAGCAAAGTGGCGCTCGGCAGCGAAGAGATTCTGCGCTTCGAGGCGGACCGCGGCATCGCCGGCACCGCCACCCAGACTGGCCGAACGATCAATGTCAAAGACGCCTACAGCGACCCGCGCTTTTACAACGCCATCGATGGCCAGACCGGCTATCACACACGAAACGTGCTCGCAGTCGCGGTGCGCAACCAGCATGGCGAAATCATCGGAGCCTTCGAGGTACTGAATAAGCGCATCGGCAGCGTCTTCACTACGCGCGACGAGGAATCGCTGGATGCGCTGGCTTCGCATGCCGCCATCGCCATCGAAACCGCGCAACTCATCGGCGAACTGCGCCGCAGCCAGGACGAACTGGTGCAGCAGAACGTGCACCTGTGGCGCGAAGTCGAAAATAAATATTCGTCGCACGGCATCATCGGCACCGGCCAGAAGATCCAGCAGATCGTGCGTTTGATCGAACGCATTCGCGACAGCCAGGTGAACGTGTTGATCACCGGGGAGAGCGGCACCGGCAAGGAGCAGGCGGCCAAGGCGCTGCACTACACCAGTCCGCGCGCGCGCCGTCCGTTTGTGGCGCTAAACTGCGCGGCCCTGCCCGAGACGCTGGTGGAGAGCGAACTGTTCGGCATTGAGAAAGGGGTGGCGACCGGCGTGAATTCGCGCCTGGGCCAGTTTCAGAAGGCCGACGGCGGCACCCTGTTCCTGGACGAGATCGCCGACCTCAGCCTGACTGCACAAGCCAAGATTCTGCGGGTGCTGCAAGAGCGTGTGGTGGAAAAGGTGGGCGGGCGCACTCCCTCTCCGGTGGATGTGCGGGTGCTGGCGGCCACCAACAAGAATCTGGAAGCTGAGATCGTCAAGGGCACCTTCCGCGAGGATCTCTACTACCGCATCAAGGTGATTCACATTCACATGCCGCCGCTGCGCGAGATTCGCGAGGAAATTCCGCTGCTGGCCAATCATTTTCTGAAGGAGTATTGCCGGGAAATGAATCGCGAATCCATGGAATTTGCACCCGAGGTATTGCGCAAGCTGGTGAGTTCGCCGTGGCCCGGCAACGTGCGTCAACTGCGCAACGAAGTGATGCGGCTGGCCTCTTGTGCGCGCCAGAACGTGATCACTGAAGAAGATCTCATGGAAGGCGTCCCCATGCGAGTATCGGCTGAACCGGCCGCGCCTCCGCTGCGCCTGCAATCGTTGAAGAAGGCTGTGGAGGATGTGGAGCAGCGCATGATTCGACAGGCGCTGGGCGAAACGCGCAACAATCAGCAGCAGGCCGCCAAACTCCTGGGCCTCAGCCGCCAGGGACTCATCAACAAGATGAAGCGTTACACCATTTCGGGCTGAGACGCTCTACTTCGGATGAGGAGTTCTGCCGGCGGACGGGTCCGCAGCGATGACCGTGCCGCGGCATTCTCCGAAACCGATGCGGCGATAGCCGGGAGCCTCACAGCAGGCACGGAAGATCACCTCGTCGCCGTCTTCCAGGAAGCGGCGTTGCTCACCGGTGGGTAGTTCGAGCGGCTCGGTACCGCGCAACGTGAGTTCGAGCAGGCAGCCGCGATTCTCCTTCTCCGGCCCGGAAACGGTCCCGCTGCCGATCAGGTCGCCGGGGCGCAGATTGCATCCGTTGGACGCATGGTGCGCCACCAGTTGGCTGAGCGTCCAGTAGAGATGTGCGACGTTGCCGCGGCTGATGCGCATGGGGCCAGTCATGAGCGCCGAGCGCAGCCACACTTCGAGCGTGATGCCGAGGGCGTCCGGCGCGTTGGTTGCGAGGTGCGGGAGCGGCGGCGGGTCGCCTTCGGGCCGCGGCTCGGGTGCGCGGCGGAAGGGCTCCAGCGCTTCCATGGTCACGACCCATGGCGAAATGGAAGTCGCGAAACTCTTGGCGAGGAAGGGCCCAAGCGGCTGGTATTCCCATGTCTGCATGTCGCGCGCCGACCAATCGTTCAACAGGCAGACACCGGCGATGTGGCCAGCGGCCTGGTCAATCGGAATGGTATGCCCCAGCGTGTTGCCGGGGCCGAGGAAGGCGCCGATCTCCAATTCGTAATCGAGGCGGCGGCTGGGCGCATAGACGGGCGGACCGGCGGGCGAATCCGCGGTCTGTCCCCAGGGCCGCCGGATGGGCGTGCCGCTCAACACGATGGACGAGGCGCGCCCGTGATAGCCCACGGGAAGCCACTTGTAGTTCGGCAGGAGGGGATTCTCGGGGCGAAACATGCGGCCCACGTTGGTAGCGTGGTGGATGGAAGCGTAGAAATCGGTGTAGTCGCCAATCTCGCAGGGCAGTTCGAGATGGGCCGCGGCGATGGGCGACAGCATGGTCTCGGCGCCGGTGGTATGGGTGGCCAGAAACCCGCTGATCTTGTGACGCAACTGCAAGCGCTCGGCGCGCGGCATCGCCATCACACCGCGCAGGGACGCCAGATGGAAGGTGGCGGTGGCATCGAGCAATTGGTCACCAATGGCCACGCCGACGCGCGCCGGGTCGCCGGGAAAGCGGCTGTAGGTCGCGAAAGGGAGATTCTGGATGGGAAAATCGGCGCCGGGAAGGTTGGCGGATTCGACCCAGCTTTTGAGCGCGGGATCGTGGGTGTGGTCGATCATGAACTCACCGCCGAGACGCCGGGGCGCCGAGGGCACTTTGAAAGTGGAGAAACCGGCGAGGAACAAAAGCGCCTGTCCTTTCTCCGCGTCTTCCTCCGCGCCTCTGCGCCTCTGCGGTGAATATGCATTTCGATTTTGATTATCTCGCCGCGGTCATCAGGGCATGAGGGGAGAGGGTGACGGAGGCCTTGCCATCCCAGATGAGGAGGCGGCCCTGGAAATCGCCGGCGATGAAAAGGTTGCCATCATTGGAGACGGCGACTTTGGTGAGGAGCGCGGGGGCGGGGTTGCTGGCGGACTTCTGTTTGCCATCCATGCCCCAGATGCGGATGGTAGAATCTCTACCCACGCTAACCAGGCGGCCATCGGGTGCGAATTGCACGCTGAGGACTCCGCCCGGCGGCGTGCCGAAGGTTCCCTGCGGTGGCTTGGGCTGGTGCGCCTTGGCGATGCTGGCGATGGGGAAGCCATCGCCCACATTCCATATGATGATCTGGCCGTCTTCGCTGCCGGAGGCCAGCAACTGGCTGTCGCCGCGCCAACTCAGCGAGGTGATGGAGTCCTTGTGGTCGGCCAGATTGCCGACGGTGCCGCCGCTGGTGCTCTCCCAGAGGAAGATGCCGCCGGCGCGGTCACCGGTTGCCAGGCGCGTGCCATCGGGACTGAACTCCAGGGCGGTGATCCAATCGGTGTGCTTCTTCAGTTCGTAAAGCTGCTTGCCGCCGGCAACGGAGTAGACCTTGACGACTTTCTTGGGACCGCCGAGCGCGACCAGTTTGCCGTCGGCAGTGACATCGGCGGCCAGGACGACGTCCATCTCCTGACCCAGCACGGCGAGGCGATTTCCGGTCTTGACGTCGAAGAGGACCACCTTGCCGGATTGCACACCTTTGCCGCCCGCGGCCAGCAGCGTGGCGCCATCACGACTGAAGTGCAGGACGTAGGGGATGCCTTCGGGGAAGGCGAGTTCTCCCGCGGGAGCGCGCCGGGCGAGATTGTACAGGTAGATGCGCTCGTGTCCTGCTACGGCCAGCAGGGGCGCCCACGGGCTTGCAGCGAGAGCGGTCACCGGGTTGGCGCGCTCGGTTTCGGCGAGCGTTACCGGCGGTAACGACTCCGGCATGGCGGGAGGGCCGGCTGGTTTATTCAACGAGGAGGGCTTGTAGTCTAGCGACGGGCCCACGGGGCCTTTGGGCAGGCTGAGAGCGGTCTCGAGCAGGCCTTGCTGGATCCACTCGCGGATGAGAGCGATCTCGGGATCGGGCAGTTTGGCTCCGCCGAGGGGCATTTGCGGCGCACCCTCTTCGTGAGAGATGGCTTTGAAAAGAAGGCTGGACGCGGGGCGCGCGGGAATCACGGCATCGCCCGAATTGCCTCCCTTCACGACTCCGGCGTAGGCTTCCAGGTTGAGACCGGAGCGCATCTCGCCGGCGCTGTGGCAGGCGAAGCAGCGGCGGGCGAAGAGGGGCTTGATATCGTCGTCGTAGTTGGGATGTTTGCCGGCCTGGGCGGCGAGGAAGGCGGGGGTGAGAAGAAGGAAGATGACAGACGACAAAAAACGATCGTCTGTCCCACGTGAAGTGAAGCGTCGCATTAGTGGTTGAACTCGAACTCGGTGGAGTTCAGCAGGGCCCAGAAGATATCGTCGTAGGCTTTGCGATCCGCCGGATTGCCTGCCACGAGGGGCATCAGCTTCTTCTTTTCCGGCTCGGAAGGCTTGCGCACCAGGGCTCGGATGAATAGCTCATCGACGATTTCGTCGGGCTTCTTTTTGTGTTCCAGAAGGCCGGCTACCACGGTGCTGCGATTCAATTTGCCTTCTACGGTATCGCCGTTCACCAGATGGAGGGCCTGCGCCAGGGTGGGTTCCAGACGCGTATCGGAAGCGAAGACGGAATCGCGCGCACACAGGCCGAAGGTCTTCAGGAAATAATTATTGGCCAGGTAGTTGCCTTCGTCCAGTTCCACGGCGCGCACTCCGTTGGGAGTCTGATTGAACTGGGTGGGCGTGCCGGTGGCTTCGGCGATGGAATCCAGCAGGACGTCGGCGCGCAGGCGGCGCAGGTGCTGGTGGGAGAACTGCGTGTCGTCATCGCGATTGGTTTCGTTGGGCGTGGCGGTGAGTTGGTAGGTGCGCGAGTTGCAGATGTCGCGGATGAGCCTGCGGGCATCGAAGTTGTAATCCGCCAGATGCTGCCCCAGGGCCTGCAGCAGTTCGCGATTGCTTGGCGGATTGCTGATGCGGACATCGTCTACCGGATCGACGATGCCGCGGCCGAAGAACTGGGCCCAGATGCGATTGGCCAGGTTCTCGCGGAACAGGGTGTTGTCTTTCGCGGTGAGCCACTCGGCCAGAAACTGGCGCGGGTCTTTGCCTTTGAGGTCCGGCGCATCGCCGCCCAGGAATTTCGCCGGCACGGGATGGCCGTCCAGCAGGTGTTTGGCGGGCGCGGCGTTGGCGTCGTCAAAGATGAAGAATTCGCGCTCTTCACTGGCCAACTTGCGCTTCACACCGGTGAAGAAGCTGACGAAGCCATAATAATCGTCCTGCGTCCAGCGGTCGAAGGGGTGGTTGTGGCACTGCGCGCATTGCACGCGAACACCGGTGAAGACCTGCGACACGTCCTGCGCGACTTCCTTGGCGTCGTACTGGCCCTGCGGCAGCATGGTGTACAAATTGACTGACGGATTTTGCAGGTTGCTGCCAGTGGAGTAGATCTGTGCACGCACGAACTGGTCGAGCGGCAGATTCTTCTTCATCTGATCGTGAATCCACTGGTAGTAGGCGTTGGCCGCCTTGCGGTCGGTACCGAAGGAGCTGTTGTTTTCGCTGCGCACCTTGAGGGCTTCGGCCCACTTGGTGGTCCACACATCGGCGAATTCGTCGCGCCCCAGCAGGGCGTCGATCAGTTTGGCCCGCTTGGCGGAGGAGCGATCGCGCATGAAGCTTTCGTATTCCTTGGGCGTGGGCAGCAGTCCGATCAGGTCCAGATAGGCGCGGCGCAGGAACTGCTCGTCGCCGGCGAGGGCGCTGGGCAGGATGCGCAGGTTCTTCAGTTTGGCGTCGACCAGATCGTCGACATAGTTGCCGGCAGGCATCTTGGGCCACTTGAATTTGCCGGGCGGCAGCACGGTGATTTCGGCGCCGGTGGTGTACTTGGCGAAGCGGGCGAAGACGAAGGTGTCGCCGCGCTTGCCGGGCGTCACCGTGCCTTTGTCATCGATATCGGCGGTGGCCTTGTTGTTGGTCAGGTAGAGCGCCAGCTCGTTGACGGGCTTGCTGGTGCCATCGGAGTACCTGGCGATGACTTGAAGCTGGTGCGGCTTGTCCTTCGGGTTGAAAACGATCTTATCGGGAACGAGCGCGATGCCGGTGACTTGTGGGACGTTGGCGGCATCGTCGGGCGCGCCGGCCTGGATCCATTTCAGCAGCGTATTGTAGTATTCGCTATCGGGTTTGAAGCGGCGGCCGCCGGAGTGTGGCACCATCCCGGTGCCCTTCAACAGCAGCAGGCTCTGCTGGGGAACAGCGAAATCGAGACGCCGGCCGGGGATCTGCTGGGTGAGGCGGTAGTAGTCGCCTTTGGGATCGTAGCCGAACAAGGAAAGGTGGAAGCCGTCTTTGCCGATGGCGGCGCCGTGGCATCCGCCGCTATTGCATCCGGCGCGGAAGAAGACGGGCATGACGTCGAGGCGAAAGCTTAGAGGGCGCGCGGGGACTGGAGGCAGGGTGGGCTTTTTTACGCCCTTATCGGCCTTGCCGGCGGCGAAGAGGGAGCTGGCGAAGAGGAGGAGAAGAACTGGGGCCAGGGGCCGGGGGCCGGGGGCCGGGGTTTTGTGGCTCGCTTCGCTCGCGATACCGGCGACAAGATCGCCG
>OKRF01000300.1 GCA_900290315.1 Candidatus Sulfopaludibacter sp. SbA3
AAAAAGCGACCGCCGGCGCTACCCGGATTCACTGGCAAACCGGCGGCAAAAAAGCGACCGCCGGCGCTACCCGGATTCACTGGCAAACCGGCGGCAAAAAAGCGACCGCCGGCGCTACCCGGATTCACTGGCAAACCGGCGGCAAAAAGGCGACCGCCGGCGCTACCCGGACTCACTGGCAAACCAGCGGCAAAAAGCGACCGCCGGCGCTACCCGGATTCACTGGCAAACCGGCGGCAAAAAGCGACCGCCGGCGCTACCTGGATTCCGAAGTGGTACCTCGGGGAGCTAAATGGCTCTTTCATCCCGCCACGGTCTGGTGCATGCTGGAGTCACTATGTTCTCTAGCGGCAACGTCACCATTCACGTATCGGATATGGACCGGGCGGTACGCTTCTACACCGAGATTCTCGGCTTGAAACTGGTGTATCGCTTCGGCGACCATTGGGCTTCGGTGCAGGTGGGCAATACGCTCACGATCGGGCTGCATCCCGGGGCCGCTCAGCCGGCGGGCGGCATCCATGGGGGAGCCATGTCCATCGGGCTGGAGCTGTCCGGCTCCATCGAAGAAGCCATGAAGACGCTGGGAGCCAAGGGCGTGAAATTCGACGGGCTCGCCGACGAGGGCAAAGCCGGCAAGTTCGCGGGTTTCACCGATCCCGACGGCAACCAACTCTACCTGGCCGAACTCAACTGGAGCCACGTGGATCAGGGAGAAGGCCAGTATCAACGCGCCTGAGCTTCATCGCCGGTTGTTACCATAAGGCGTGGTACGCTTCCTGCTCGCGCTCGTGGTTTTGGTCACAGCCTGTGCCCAGCCGCGTGCCATCGAAAGCGTTCTGCCGTCGCTGGAGTACAGTCCGGCGTGCACTTCTTCCATCGAGTTGCGCAATCTGAGCCGGCGGACCGTGATGGTGGATATGGAAGGCCACCGCAGCACCGGCGGATTGGTTCCCTTGAGCGGCCACGCGGGTCTAAATGTGGAATTGCCGCCGTTGGAGCGCCTCACCTTCAAGCTCGCGGTGGAAGGCGCGGCGGACACGGCCTGGGTGAAGGTACGGGAATCCGTTCCCTCCGGAGCGTCTCCCGTCGTGGCGGTGCAGGGCGCCACGGAATGTGTGTCCGGCGATCAACTGCGTAGCGTGGTTCGGGAAGTTGTCTTCCCCACCAATAGTCCCTGGTTTTCCGGTGCAGTGGCCGATCTGGGGGAGAGCGAGATTTCGCTCATCAACACCTCGGAATTCGCCGTCACCGCCACCGGTTGCTACTCTTCCGGATCGCTGTTTTCCAATCCGGGTACCGGCAACTCCGCGGAACTCGTGCCGGTATGTTCGGAATCGTTTCATGTGCAGGTTCCCCCGTTCGGTTCGCGACGGTTTCCGGTGAAGCACGAAAATAGCTCGCACTTTTCGGTGAAAACGCAGGGACGCGGGATTGTGCTGCAGATGCTGCGCCCGGTGGATGCCTCGGTGCGCCTGTACAAAGTCGACTCCACCATCCAATTCGGCAGCGAGGTGCCGGCCTCGCCGCCCAAACAGCGGCCGTAATTGTTAACACTTTCTTCCCCTTGACAATCTACAGAAGTCGCCGTACTCTTTCTTGTAGATTGTCTGGAGGAAGGGAATCATGAAGCGATTCTTTGTGGCGAGTGTGGTGTGCCTGAGCTCGCTGCTGCATGCAGCGCCGGGTTGCGGCGGGCACGGCACGCGCGACACCATGCTGGTTTCCACCGCATGGCTTGCCGCGCATCTCAACGATGCCAACCTCGTGGTGTTAGCGGTAGGACGCCCCGGTGAGTACGATAGTGGTCACATTCCCGGTGCCCTGGAGTTGAAATACAGCGACATCGTCACCAGGCCCGGCGAAACGCCGCTCACCACCGAATTGCCGCCTATGGACCGCCTTGCGGATCTCTTCGGCAAGCTCGGCGTGAGTAACGAGTCGCGGGTGATCCTCTATGTCAGTAACGATGGTCTGAGCCTCACCACGCGCGCTTACCTCACGCTGGATGCCATGGGAATGGGCGCGCGCACCGCGCTGCTGGATGGTGGCTTCGTCACCTGGAAGAACGAGAACCGGCCGGTCACCAAGGAAGTCCGTGCGGTGAAGGCGGCGAAACTGGCGCCCTGTCCGCAGAACGACATCATCGCCCTTCGCGATTACGTGCAGGCCAACCTGCGCCACGCTGGAATCGATATCGTGGACGCGCGCGATGCCAGCTACTACACCGGCGCGCAAGTCCCGAATAATCGGCGGGCGGGCCACATCCCCGGCGCGACGAACATTGCTTACACAACGCTGGTGGATGCCATGAACAAGTTCAAGCCGGCCGCCGATCTGGCCGCGCTGTTCGCCGCCGGCGGCGTGAAGCCCGGCGACCGCGTGGTCTCCTATTGCCACATTGGCCAGCAGGCTACGGTGGTCTATTTCGCCGCGCGCTATCTGGGCTACGATGCGCGCCTGTACGACGGCTCCTGGGAAGACTGGAGCGCGCACACCGAACTGCCCGCCGAAGTCTCTACCGGGCGGTAACGCCGGCGATCTTGTCGCCGGTCAGACGTGGAACACAATCTCATGCCGAAAACGAAAAGCGATTTACTACAAGGCACACTCGATCTGCTGATCCTCAAGACGCTTGAGCTGGAGCCCATGCACGGGTGGGGCATCTCCCAGCGCATCCAGCAGGTGTCCGAAGATGTGCTGCAGGTCAATCAGGGATCGCTCTATCCGGCGCTCCATCGGCTGGAAGAGCAGGGCTGGGTCTCGGCATCGTGGAAGACTTCCGAGAACAACCGCCAGGCCAAATACTATGAGCTCACTAAGCTGGGCCGCAGTCAACTGGTGGATGAAAAAGAAAACTGGGTGCGGCTGTCCACCGCGGTAGCGCGGATTGTCGGCGCATAGGAGAGGAGAGATGATGGGACGTAAACTACTTGCCATTTTCCGCTTTCTGACCAATCGCAAGAGAGACGAGCGCGATCTCGACCGCGAACTGCAATACCACGTGGATCGCCAGACCGAGCTCAATCTCGGCCGGGGCATGGACGGGCGGGAAGCGCGCCGGCAGGCCGTCCTCAGCGTGGGCGGCATCGAGCCTCTGAAAGAGGATTGCCGCGATGCGCGCGCCGGGCGCGTGGTGGAGACGCTGCTGCAGGACATCCGCTACGGCATTCGCGTCCTCCTCAAGAACCCTGGTTTTTCCGCCGCGGCCGTGCTCACCCTGGCTCTCGGGATCGGCGCTAACACTGCTATCTTCAGTGTCGTTTACGGAGTGCTGCTGCGCCCGCTGCCCTATCGCGATGGCAGCCAGCTTGTCGTGCTGCACCAGGTACTCCGGCAGGCGCACATCGACGACATGCCGTTCTCCGTCAAGGAAATCAAGGACTACTGCGACCGCAACCACACCCTGACCGGCATTGTCGAGCATCACACCATGAACTTTCTGCTGTTTGGCAAGGACACCGCGGAGCGCGTGGAGACCGCGGTGGTCTCCGCCAATTTCTTCGACGTGCTGGGCGTGAAGCCCGTGCTGGGCCGCACCTTACTGGCCAGTGACGACCGGAAGGACGCGCCCGCAGTCCTGATTCTCAGCTACAAATACTGGCAGAGCCATCAGAGCGGCGACCCGAACATCGTCGGCAAAGTCTTCCAGATGAACAATCGTCCGCACACCGTCCTGGGTGTGCTGCCGCCGATTCCGCAGTACCCTTCTGAAGTCGATGTCTACATGCCGACCTCGCAGTGCCCCGCGCGGTCGAGCGCCGAATTCATAGCGAACCGGGAGAGTCGCATGATGACCGCCTTCGCCCGCCTCAAACCAGGCGTCCCACTCGAAAAGGCGCAGGCGGACCTCTCTGTCGCGGCCAGCCAGGTGGAGCAGGCGAATCCCGAAACGTATCCCCAGAAGTACGGGTACACCATGTCCGTCGCGCCGCTGCAAAATGATCTGACCCACCGCGGCCGTCCGGCCTTCCTGGTGCTGCTGGCCGGCGCCAGCTTCGTCCTACTGATCGCTTGCGCCAATGTGGCCAACCTGCTGCTGGCGCGCGTGCTGAAACTGGAACGGGAATTCGCCGTCCGCGCGGCACTGGGCGCCAGCCGGTCGCGCCTCATCCGCCAGTTGCTCACCGAAAGCGTCATGCTGTCGCTCACCGGCGGCGTCCTCGGACTGGCCCTCGCGCCAGCCGCGCTGGCCGTCCTGGTGAAGTTTGCCGCGCGTTTCACCACGCGCTCCGCGGAGGTCCACATCGATTTGCCGGTGCTGCTTTTCGCCCTGCTCATGTCCCTGGCAACCGGAATCCTGTTCGGACTCGCGCCGGCTTTCTCTTCCGCCCAATGGGTCAGCGAGGCCTTCAAACAGGCCGGCGGACGCATCACTTCCAGCCGCTCGCGCCACCGCATGCGCGCCCTTCTGGTGGTGGCGCAAGTCGCTGTCTCGTTCGTGCTGTTGATCGGAGCCGGTCTCATGATCCGCAGCTTTATGAAGATCCAACAGGTGACTCCGGGCTTCCAGCCGGACCACCTGGTGACCTTGCGGTTCAGTCCCGGATTCCCGCAATACTCCATGAAGACCATACCGGCATTGATGGACACGGTGCTACGCAGGATCAAGGCAGTGGGTGGCGTGTCTTCGGTGGCCATTTCGTCGGGCTTTCCACTGAGTCCCTCCGGCGTCATCAGTGGGCCTAACGCCAACGAATTCCAGATCGAGGGACACCCGGTGGCGAAGGACGATCCCAAGCCGCAAACTGCGCTGCGAACGGCTTCTCCCGATTACTTCGACGCCATCCGCCGACGATGAGAAGGCTCCCGGGGTCGCCATCATCAATCAGACTCTGGCGCGTCACCGTTGGCCGAACGAAGACCCCATCGGCCGCCGTATCCGTTTCGAGCGCGGCGATGAGTGGCTCCAGATCGTAGGGATCGTCGGCGATGTCAAGGATTACGGGCTGGATCGTCCCTATGCCGACCAGGTATACCTCCCGGTGAAGCAGACCGGCATGTCCAATCGCCTGGTAGTGCGGACGTCGCTCGATCCCGCCGCTGTCGTGCCGCTGCTTCGCGCCGCATTCCACGAAATAGACCCGTTCATCGCGGTGGATCAGGTGGAGACGATGGACCGGCTGGAGTACGATTCCATGGCCTCACCCCGAGTGATGACCATGCTACTCGGCATCTTCGCCGGTCTCGCGCTGTTGATCAGCTCCAGCGGAATCGCCGCGGTGATGGCGCTTTCGGTCACGCAGCGCGCTCATGAACTCGGCATTCGCATGGCGCTCGGCGCGGAACGGGCGGGCATTGTCGGCATGGTGGTTTGGCAGGGACTCGTCCTCGCGTTCATCGGCACGCTCATCGGCATCGGCGGCGCGGCGCTGCTGGCGCGTACTCTTTCGACCATGCTCTATGACACGAAGCCGACCGACATCCTCACGTTCCTCGCCGTTTCGCTCGTGTTCCTCACAGTCGCCGCTGTGGCCTGCTTCATCCCCGCGCGGCAGGTAACGGCCATCGATCCCCTGACTGCTCTCCGTCAAGAGTAGGGATCTGATCGCTGCGCCACTCTCATATCGCCGGTTTTGGCCGTCTCGTTTCGCCGAAGCGTGCATCCAGTATTTTCGCAACGCTCGGCCACACGGTGTGGTTCGGTTGCGGAACGGCGCTTTGTTCCCTGCTCGACGGCCGCGAACAGCAGTGGGCAGAGGGTCAGGGCGTGACCGGCGGGCACTGGGACAGCATCGTCGAAGACGCCGCGGGGCGCCTCTGGATTCGTTCCAGAGATGTGGTCTTGATCTCAGCCTGTTTCAGACGGTCCGTTCCGTGACACATGGCCCTCGTGGATTAGCATTACTCTGAATGGATGGTCCCCCGCTCGAAAAGAGGCCATGCGAGAGAAGTCGACTCACGGATCTACCGCCCGATTGCAGCGCTACTGGTGGGCAACCCAATCAAAGTCCGTCCCAACGTAGCGGTGCGGGGAACGTGGCAGTCTTACCCTCATCAAACCCTTATGGCCCCCTTCTCCCGCCGCTAGCCGAGTAGGCTTTCCGCCACGTGTTCGATTGCGGCCGCGCCAGAGTGCGTGCCCCAGAGGGAGCAGGTGAACCGGCCGGCGGACGCGCGGGCCACGGTTTCCAGTTGCGCGGCGGAATCGGACGCCGAAAAATCCATCCCGCATTGGAAGTGGCGGCAGATGGCGGCCAGTTCCCGGACCCCTGGTTCGCTGGCGGCTTGCAGGTTGGGGGCGGCCAGTTGCACGGCATGGCCTCGCGCCTTGAGCCACTGCAGGCAGAAGATGAGCTCCCGCGGAGTGGTGCCGGTGGGGACACGGTCCAGCGCCAGTTCGAAATCGAACGGCCGATTGATTTTCAGGGCGGAGCGGGTCTGCCGGATCTGGTTGTGCACGCGCTCGCCGAGTAGGAGTCCTTCGCCGAACTGGACGGCCAGGCTGAGAGCGTCGGCGGGCGTGAGCTCGTAGGCAAGTTCGCCCGTGTTGAAGGTTCGGACGAACTCGTCGAAGATCCAGCCGCGCTCCTCGGCTGGAAAGGAGGTCTCGAATATCTGGTTGATGGCGGTTTCGGTCTGTCCCTCGACGCGTCGGACCACGGTGGCGGGATCGAAGACGAACGTGCTGAAGAGGGCGGCCTCCCGTATGGAATCTTTGGCGGATTCGAACGGCGGGGCGATGCGAGCGACGGTGCTGTAACCGTCACGCCAGCCGCTGCGGATCGCGGCCCACAATGAATTGTAATAGACCACACTCGCGGGAACCTCGCCTTCCGCGCCGATAGACGCCACGTTGCGCCCGGTGCGCTTCCAGATGCGGCGAAAGGCGTCGAACGCGCCGGCGGGGCCGGATGCCGCGGCCTGCATCCCGGCGACGATGGTGGTGCGCGAGCCGTGGGGGCGGGGCAGGAACGTTTTGTCGATATGGGTGACGAACTTTTCCAGGGTGTCGGCATCCGTGGCGCCGAACGGAATCGCGTTGATGACGATTTCCGGGCCCAGTGCGCGCCGCATCCTGCCGATCAACAGCGGCTTATGGAAAATGCTACTGGTGGGCGCCGTTGCCAGTGCCAGATGGAGCAGGAGCGGGAGCCCCTCAGGCACGTCCACGGCCACGTAATATGTTGAGTGATGGACCGGGTCGCGCTCCAGCGATCCGAAATGTGGGGTGATGGTCTCGAAATGCAACGCCGCGGCGCGTGCGGCGACGCGATTGCGGACCTCGTCGGTAAGGGGTTTCCGTTCCGCTGATTCGAAGATCAGGCCCGCCAGTTCCGCGGCTTCCGACGGCCGCAGCGGCAGATCCAGAGGGACTGGCGTCACGCCTGCAATTGTAGCCCTATAAGAGCGAGTTGAAGTACTCGGTGATGGCAGGTTGGCCAAAATCGACGGGTTCGTCGAACTTTCTCAGTACTTTGCCGTTGGCATCGATGATGTAGGTTTCCGGGTACATGAAGGTGCCGAAATCTTCGTGCAGGTTGAGTTCGCGCGCGGTCAGAAAGGCCGGCTTGAACTTCTGCAGAAAGTTCTGATACGCCTTGGGGTCCTTATCTACGCTGACTCCGAGAACCACGACTCCCTTATCGGCGAACTGCTGCGCCAGCGCGCTGAGGGACGGGGTCTCCTGCGCGCAGGGACCGCACCAACTGGCCCAGAAGTTGAGAACCAGTATTTTGCCCCCGAAATTCGGAAGCGTCACGGCGTGACCGTTATCGGCTGCGATGCTGAAACTGGGTGCGGAGTCTCCGGCAGCGATGACAGTCTGGTGGATACCCGCGTAAATCACATAAACGAGGGCGCCCGCGAGTACGCATGTGGCTACTCGGAGGAGCCGGTCAATTTTGACGCTCTGCATGGTAGACAACTATAATTTAATTGTATCTCTCAAAGGGCCTCCAGCGTCGAAAAAAACGACAATGGTCATTACCCGCAAAGTGGAGTTTTCGGCATCTCATATGTGTCGAGACCCCAGGTTATCCGACGAGGAAAATCGCAAGCTGTACGGTCCGGCGGCCAACCCGCACGGCCACGGTCACAACTATGTGGTGGAAGTGAGCCTCCGCGGCCAACCCGATCCAGTGACTGGTATGGTTTTGGATTTGAAAGAGTTAAAAGAGATTCTGAATCGCGAAATCGTGGCTCCGTACGACCACCGGTTCTTGAATTACGAGGTGCCGCCGTTCGACCAGGTGGTGCCGACCACGGAAAACATCGCTCGCGACATCTGGCGCCGCATCGAGCCTTGCCTTTCGGTTGGCAATGGCCGGCTGCATTCCGTTCGTGTGTACGAGACCCCCGATCTCTACGTGGATTATTACGGGGAGTCGCCGTGTACTATGTGACCCGGCGCTATGGGTTTGCGGCGTCGCACCGGTTGCATGCGCCGCAGTTGAGTGCCGGCGAAAATGCCCGGCTGTATGGCAAGTGCAATAACCCTTACGGGCACGGCCACAACTACGTGGTGGAAGTGAGCGTGCGTGGGCCCGCGGACGAGCGTACCGGACGGGCGGTGGACATTGGCGTGTTGGATGACCTGGTGCGGCGCGAAGTGCTGGCGCCTTTCGACCATTGCAATCTGAATGCGGAGATCGGCGCTTTTCAGGGCGTGGTGCCCACGTCGGAAAACCTGGCGATCGAGATCTGCCGCCGGCTCAAGGGGAACTGGAGCGCAGCGTTCGGCGTCGAATGGCCCCGCCTGCACAACATCCGAATCGCGGAGACGGATCGGAACATCTTTGAAGTCAAGGCCGATGAAATCGAATAAAGCAATCGTAAAGGTGATGCAGGCCAAGCTGGAGCAACCCGACCTGGCTCCCCTGGTGCGGGAGATATTGGCGGGCTTGGGCGAAAATCCGGAGCGCAATGGTCTGGCGCGCACGCCGCACCGCGTGGACCAGGCGTTGAAGTTTCTGACCAGCGGCTACCGGATGGACGTGCAGAAAGTAGTCAACGGCGCGCTGTACGACGTAAAGTACGACGAGATGGTGGTGGTGAAGGACATCGAGTTCTTCAGCCTGTGCGAGCATCACATGCTGCCGTTCTTCGGCAAGATGCATGTGGCGTACCTGCCGAAGAACAGGGTGATCGGGCTGAGCAAGATTCCGCGCATTGTAGATGTGTTCGCCCGGAGGCTGCAGATTCAGGAGCGCCTGACGCAGGAAGTGGCGCAGACCATCCAGCAGGTGATCGATCCAGTCGGCGTGGGAGTAATCTGCGAAGCGCGCCATTTCTGCATGATGATGCGCGGGGTGGAGAAGCAGCACTCGGGGGCCATGACGAGCGCTATGCTTGGGGCATTTCGCACGCGGAAAGAGACGCGGGATGAGTTTCTGGCGCTGGTGAATCACCGCGGCAGCGGCGGGCTCTAGGCCAGAGGGCTAGCTACTTTCCCACTTAAAATTCCGCACTTAAGGCCCGTTCTTCCATAAAGGTGGTACGGGACTACCTGCCGGATCGTACGTTACCTCTAATAATCCGAAGAAGTGATCCGTTTGGTTCGGCGTTTGTCGGGTTATCAGAACATTTTGTTCTAAAAATGTATTGACTCGCTGTCGTTGTTTGTGTATCATCATTAATGATGACAC
>OKRF01000301.1:0-504 GCA_900290315.1 Candidatus Sulfopaludibacter sp. SbA3
ACTCTCCACTGCCTCGTCGAATTGGCCGGCCCGCCACAGCGTATAACCCAGATTGAAATGATAGTCCGGGTCGCCGCTATCTCCCTCCAGGGCCTTCTTGAAGTTGGCGATGGCCCCAGAGGAATCGTTGCGGCGGGCTTGGGCCGCACCCAGATTGTTGAAGACTTCGTTGAGAGGAACGGAGACCGCCACCGTCTGAAAGGCCTGTTCGGCGATAGCGTAGGCTCCCAGTTGATATTGGCTCAGGCCCAGAAAAAACTCCGCCTCCAGGTAGTGTGGATCGGTGGGCGCGACGCGCGGAAGCCAACCGGCCGCACCCTTATAGTCCTTCTGTTCCCAGGAGGCCTTGCCCAGTTGAAAGCACGGTTGGGAATAATGTTCATCCAGCCGTACAGCCTGCGCGAACAGGCGATGCCGCTGTTCCGGCGTGGAGGCGAGCAGTCCGCGGATGTAGCTCTCCAACGCGTCCAGCCGCACCGGCGGGCGGTGTTGCATGTATTCCTG
>OKRF01000301.1:514-36099 GCA_900290315.1 Candidatus Sulfopaludibacter sp. SbA3
CTCCAACGCGTCCAGCCGCACCGGCGGGCGGTGTTGCATGTATTCCTGCTC
Organism: Candidatus Sulfopaludibacter sp. SbA3; assembly: GCA_900290315.1. GTDB lineage: Bacteria > Acidobacteriota > Terriglobia > Bryobacterales > Bryobacteraceae > Sulfopaludibacter. Next base: position 566 of record OKRF01000301.1, read on the forward strand.
GGCAGGCACGCTCTTGGGAATGAGCCGCTGCAGCGACTGCCAGCCGAGGTGGACTTCCAGAACCGCCAGATCTTCCAGCGCGCCCACTTCTCCGAAAGGTTGGCCCTGCCGGGTCTCTTTCAAATCCAAAATGCGGGCGTTGACACGCAGAGAGCCTTTGGACTGCTCCTTGCCTGGTTCGGGGGCCAGCAGTTCGAAATCGCCATAGATCACGCGGGAGGCGTCCAGCAGTTGGCCGATCTTGATGATGGAAGCGTGCGTCAACTCTGCGCCCGGACGCAACGAGAGGCGCCGATAGGCTTCCAGGCGATCTTCCCGATCCAGCGCCAGCAATCCCTCGGAAACCAACGCGTCGCGCACCGTTTCAGAGATGCTTTCGCCAAGCCAATCCAGGTTCGCGGACTTCGAGTGATTGAAAAAAGGGAGGACTAGAATTGTTTCGGCGTGGAGCGCACCGCAAAAAAGGACCAACAGAGCCAAAAACCGCTGCATGTAAATTTCAGTTTAGCAGCGGAGGAGTCATCAAATAATCATCAATCGGCTACCGCTCCCTTACGGTTGCGGCTCCACGAGAGGCTTCATTCGGAGCCGCGACCGTTAGGGAGTGGGTGAACCTACCATCCGGTTACGGCAGCGGCGCAGCTTCTGTGAACACCAGTTTGGTCTTCGTACCGCCCAAGTGGATTTCCTGAATCTGCTTTTTGCCGCCGGAAACCTTGTACTTCACGCTGGTGGAGTCGTACTTCCTGTCTGCAGTTTCGACCTTGACCGGCGTTTGGGCATTTACTTTGCCGCCCTTGATCACGGCGTTCTGCCCGTCGACCGATACTTCATATTCGCCCGCTTTGAGCTCGGTAGTGCCCGCGGTGGCCGGCTCGAACAGTGCCACGGTATACGACTTGGCGCTGGCCAGAGCCAGTCCCAGAACGGCGAAAGAGAACACAACTTTCCTCAACATCGGATAATCCCCCAAATCTTTTTTGAGTTTTTTGTTTCGAGATCTCGCTACATCAACTAGTACGAGCGAACCGCGAAAACGTTCCGCGGAATGCCGGTTCTATTCTGTTAACAATGCCGATACGCGGGAGAGGGCCATTTCACGCACCTCCGGTGCATCGCCGAACCCTTTGAGCCACACCAGACCGGACTCGCGCCGGAACCACGTGAGCTGCCGCTTGGCGTAGTTGCGCGTATTGCGTTGCGCGTAGAAAATCGCTTCACGCAAATTCAGCTCGCCATTCAGCAACTGCAACGTCTGTTTATAGCCGTGCGATTCGAATGGCTTGCAGGCTGCCGAAAAACCCAGCGAAAGAATGTGGCGAACTTCGTCGATGAGTCCGTTTTCGAACATCCAGGCGCAGCGCGCGTCCAGCCTTGGATACAGAAGGTCGCGGTCCGGCAGGAGTCCCAGCTTTAGTGTGCGATACCCCGCGAGTGCTTCGCGGCCCTGGCGGAAAAGCTCACTGACGCGGCGGCGCGTGACCAGGCACACTTCCAGCGCACGCATTACCTTTGGCACGTCGTTGGCGTGAATCTTTGCCGCGGCTGTGGAATCCAACCTGGTAAGCAATCGATGCAGCGAGCCCGCGCGCCGAGCCTCGCGCGCAGCCAGGCGATCGCGCAAGGGCTGATCGCGTGACGGACCTGCGAATAGGCCGTCCAATAAGGCACGCAGATAAAAGCCCGTACCGCCGGCCAGAATGGGCAGTTTGCCCCGTTTGGAAATATCGGCAAGCGTTTCGCGGGCCAGCCGGGCGTACTCTCCGGCCGAAAAGAGCTCGTCGGGATTCAGAATATCGATGAGGTGGTGCGGAATGCCGCGGCGTTCGCATAGGGGCAGCTTGGCGGTTCCGATATCGAAGTACCGAAAAACCTGGAGGGAATCGCAGTTCACGATCTCACCGTTGAATTCTTCAGCAAGAAGAAGGGCGAGATCGCTCTTTCCAGAGCCTGTGGGACCCACCACTGCAACCAGGGGAAGCCCGTGTGCGTCTCGGGTTGTAGGCTCACGGGAGGCGGATTTTTCGGTTTCAGTCTGCACGCAGTTTGGATAGGATCCTTGCCATGAGGCCCGTTATACAATAAAAAGGTGATCTTCGGCCCGACTGGGCACTCCACTCGGCCGAAAGAAAGTTAAGACCCCCATGATTCGCTCCGTCAAAGCGCTTCTCGTCGTCGTTTCGCTGGGATCTCTCTGCTTCGCGCAGAAGCCCCCGGCGCAAACCGGATCCAACACCGCACCGGACAATAAGGCCGGCGCCTACTACCACTTTGCCATGGGCCGGCTCTATGCGGAACTGGGCCAGGCTGAGGGGAACAAGGAAGATGTCACCAAAGCCATTCAGCATTACCAGGAGGCGCTGAAACTGGATCCTTCCGCGCACCTGATCTTCGACGAGCTGACCGATCTGTACATGCAGACGGGGCGGCTTCGCGACGCCGTGACCCAAGCCGAAGATCTGCTGAAGCAGAACCCCGACAATCTGGATGCGCGCCGCATGCTGGGCCGCATCTATTGGGGATTGGTAGGTAACGCCCGCGACGGCCGAATTGACGACAACTACGTCAAGCTGGCCATGGAGCAGTATCAGAAGATCACGCAGAAGGAGCCGGGCGACGCCGAAAGCTGGGTGATGCTGGGCCGCCTGTTCAGCATCTCGCATAATTCGCCCGAAGCGGAGAAGGCGTTCAACGCGGCGCTAAAGGCCGATCCTGAAAACGAAGACGCACTGACCGGGTTGGCCACGGTCTACCTGGATCTGGGCGACACCAAAGCTGCTATCGCCAAATTGAAGGCGGTCACCGATAAGAATCCCAACGAGCGTACCCTGGTGGCCCTCGCCCGCGCGTACGACGACCTGGAGGACTGGAAGGATGCGGCCGACGCCCGCAAGCGCGCTCTCGAAATGGGCCTGGACGACGAGCGGGTTGTGGAAGAACTGGCTGATGATTTGATCAAGAGCGGCCAGGTGGATGAAGCCTTGCACCTGTACCAGCAACTGGCCACCGACGAACCGCGCAATCCCCTCTACCAGTTGAAGCTGTCCGATATCTACATGGCGCAGCACGACCTGGTGAAGGCACGTGCCGCGCTGGACAAGGCCAAACAGGTGGATCCCGCCAATCTGAATATTCGTTTCAACGATGCCACCCTGCTGGAGCGGGAGGGCCACATCGATCAGGCCATCACCGTGCTTCAGGGAATGCTGGCCGACACTGAGCGCAAGCAGTATACCGAAGGTGAGCGCAAGAATCGGGCTCTTTTCATGGGGAGGCTGGCGGTCGATTACCGGGCCAACGAACAGTATCCCCAAGCCATCGAGACGTTCGAGAAGTGGGCGGCCATGGACCCTGAAGTGGCGTCCGAAGCTGCCGTCCAGGTCATCGTGACTTATCAGGCGGAGAAGGATTATGCCGGAGCCCTGCGCGAGGCTGACGCGGACTTGAAGAAGTTTCCCAAAGATCCCATTGTGATAAGGGAACACGCGCAAGTGTTGGCCGACATGGGCAAAGTCGATCCAGCCGCCGCGGAGGTGCGCGCGCTGCTGGATGGAAAGCAGGATTTGCCGATATACCTGGATCTGGCCCGGGTCTACGAGAAGGGGAAGCGCTGGGATGACATGGCCAAGGCGCTCGACGAGGCCGAGAAGCTCTCGCCAGCCGACGAGGACAAGGCCAACGTGTACTTCATGCGCGGCGCCATGCTGGAGCGGCAAAAGAAGTTCGAAACCGCCGAAGCGGAGTTCCAGAAGGTGTTGAAGATCGATCCCAACAGCGACAGCGCCCTGAACTACCTGGGCTACATGCTGGCTGATCGCAATGTGCGGCTGGACGAAGCCTACACCATGATCAAGAAAGCGCTGGACATGAGCCCGGATAACGGAGCTTACCTGGATAGCCTCGGGTGGGTTTACTACCGGCAGGGCAGATTCTCAGACGCCGAGGGCTTGCTGGTGCGCGCCCTGCAGAAGCAGCCGGATCCCACAGTGCACGATCATCTCGGCGATGTCTACGCCAAGTTGGGGAAAACCAAAGAGGCTGTGGCGCAGTGGCAGGCATCGCTGAAGGAGTTTCAAAAGAGTGCGCCCTCGGAGAACGATCCCGAGGAAGTCGCCAAAGTCACTAAGAAACTGGACGACGCGCAAGCCAAGCTGGCTAGAGAATCTCACCGGTAACCGCGTAGGACAGGCCATCGTTTTTTGTGGCCTGTCTGGCATCGTTTTTCCATTAATTTGGGCGCTTCAGTGGGCGCACTGGAAGTTCTGTAATAACGTAACAAAAGCCTCTAATCCATTGATTTTAATTGAGTTGCTCTTCCATTTCGCAACGCGATCCTATCGTTTTGCGCACTTGTGTGGGATACTCGATTATAGAACAGGTTTTCAACTCAAGAAATGTCCCAGATGGACGAGGCAGTCGCCCGATACAACAAGCTACTGGAAAACGGCCCCTACCGCGATCTTTCGTGGGCCGAGACGCTGCATGAACGCATGGAGACCAGCAAGCTCTCGTCCGGCGGGAGATTGATCTGCCCGTTCCTGCGACCCAATTTCATTTCGCGCCGCCAATATGAAGCGTTGGTGAAAACCGGCGAATCGCTCATCGGCGCTATCGACCGCATGGAGACCATGGTGCTGGCGAGTCCCGTGCTGCTCGCGCGACTGGAATTGCTGCCCGCCGAAAAGATGCTCGCCTCCATCGACCCGGGTTACCAGGCGTTGGAAGTTGCCGCGCGATTGGACACCCACCTGGTCAACGGACATCTGCACTTTGTGCAGTACAACGCCGATTCGCCGACCGGCGCGGGTTACGCCGATGCCCTGGCGGAGATGTTCTACGATGTCCCGCCCATGAAGGAGCTTCGCAAGAAGTACACCATCGCGAAAGTGGGCAGCCGCAGGCATCTCCTGCAAGCTCTGCTGAAGTCGTACAAACAGTTCGGCGGCATCAAGAAGAAGCCAAATATCGCCATCGTGGAATTCCGGCAGACCTATTCGGCGCGGAGCGAGTACGAGTTGTTCCGCGATTTCTTCCGCGGAGAAGGCTACACGGTGGAGATCGTATCTCCAGAGCAGTTGGAGTATCGCAATCGCGTACTGCGCCGTGGAAACTTCGAGATCGACGTGGTATACCGGCGCCTTGGGGTTCAGGAGTTCCTGCTGCGGTTCGATCTATCGCACCCCCTGGTGCAGGCGTACCGCGACCGGACGGTGTGCGTGGTGAATAGTTTCCGTTCGGAGTTGGCGCATAAGAAGGCGATGTTTGGCCTGCTGACCGATGAGACTCTGACCGCCAAGTTCCCCGCCACGGAGCGCAAGGCGATCCGCGAGCATGTGCCGTGGACGCGACTGGTCGCCCCCGCCAAGACCACCTATAACGATAAGAGTATCGACCTGCCGGAGTTCATCACGCAGAATCGCGAGCGATTGGCGCTCAAGCCCAACGACGATTACAGCGATCAACACACCTACCTGGGCTGGGAGATGGACGCGGCCGCGTGGGATCGCGCGCTCAAGCAGGCCATGCGGGCGCCCTACGTGGTGCAGGAGCGCGTGGAACCGGTGCGCAGCGTCTTCCCCCTGATGACCTTCGGCCATCTGGAGTTTCGCGAGATGCAGGTGGATGTCCACCCGCACGCCTATCTCGGCAAGGTGCAGGGCTGTTCGAGCTGGCTTTCGGCCGGCAACACCAGCTTCTCTTCCGCCGCCGGCATCGTCCCCACGTTCATCCTCGATTCGAAGTAGCAGTCAATCAAGCGGTCCCCCCACGGCATAGCGTGGGGTGAGTTCGGTGACAGGCTACATAACCTCGGAATTAATTCCGAGGTTATGTAGCCTGTCACCCGGTGACAGGCTACATAACCTCGGAATTAATTCCGAGGTTATGTAGCCTGTCACCGAACTCACGCGCGCCGCATGGTGGCGTTTGCCCGTAAGTTCGCCACCCCCGCGGTATACCGCGTGTCGCTGACCGAAAACGCCAGGGCGTCTTCCAACCAGTCGTGCCAGACGCCGTCAGGATCGTGGGAAGCCACCGTGAGGGTATACTCCTGAGGGCACAATTCGCATCGGAACGAGAAAGAGACCTCCAGCGTATCGCCCGCGGCGCAGGGGCCCAGGTTTAACTTCTCCAACTCCGTATTCGTCCCATAAACGTTGAGCCCGATCCGCGTCCGGATCATCATGCCCACCACCGGATCCGCCACGGCAGCGCGGAAGCGTATCCCTACCTTCACCAGCGCCAGTTCGCCGCTCCGCCACACCATGGTGGGGCGCCCATCNNCCCAACCCCGCCGCCCCCCACGCGCGCACACGCCCGGCGATATGGCGTCGATACCCCGCCAGCATCTCGTCCGGATCGCCCCTTCCGGCCAGCCTGCCATCCTGCAGCCACCACACCTCATCGGCCAGCCGCCGCAGCAGTTCCTCCTCGTGCGACACCAGCAGCACAGTGGTGCCGCCGCGGCGCAGAGCGTCAAGCGCCATGGCCGCACGCTCCCGCGCCAACGCATCCTGCATGGCGAAGGTCTGATCGATCAGCAGCACCGGCACAGCGGAAAGATCGAGCGCATCCGTCGGCTCCAGCAGCCGGGCGGCGCCCGATTTTTCGACCGTTCCCGAGTCGGTCCTGGCGATTCCGGCGGCGACGCGCAGCAGGTGGCTCGTTCCCGCGCCCGCTTCCCCCACAATGCCGATCACCACGCCATCGGGCGCAGCAGCGTCGAACTCCCGCAGCGGAGCACTGGTCACACGGCGAAATGCAAGGGCCATAAACGTTAGAATAACAACTGCAAGATGGACGATCCCAAAGTTCTTGAGCGCATGCGCGCCGATTGGAACCAGCGCGCGGGAGAAGACGCCAACTATTACGTGGCATTCGGACGCCGCGATCAGGATGACGAGGAGTTTTTCGCCACCGGACGCGAGATGGCCCTGGCCCTCGAGCTGGAGTTGAAGCGCGTACGCGGCCGGGAAGCCGCTCTCGAAATCGGCTGCGGCCCCGGACGCCTTATGCGGCCCATGAGCCGCCACTTCACCCAGATTCACGGCGTGGATGTCTCCGATCAGATGATCGCACTGGCGCGACAGAGATTGCGCCACACACCCAATGCGTATCCCCACCACACCGCCGGGTCCGACCTCTCGCAATTTCCCGCCGAGACGTTCGACTTCGTTTACTCCTACGCCGTCTTCCAGCACATTCCGAGCCGCGAAGTGGTGTTCAACTACCTGCGCGAGGCGCGGCGCGTGCTNNCAGTTGAATGGCCTGCCTCCGCACGCCCGCCAATACGATACCTGGAGCGGCGTGCGCATCGCGCCTGAAGAGCTCACCGCGTTCGCACGCGATAACGATTTGCAGCTCCTCGCGCTGGAACAGATTTGGACCCAATACATGTGGATGACCTGCCGCAAGCGTGGCGCCCCCCGCGCCGCCCCGGGGCCCGCCGGAATCCGCAATATCAGCAATGCGCTCACCGGAGAAGCAGTGGCGCCCGCAGCCGGCCCCATGGCCGCCGTGTCGGTGTGGGTGCAGAACCTGCCCGTGGACTGCGACCTGATCGGCACCCGGATCGCCGCCGATGGCTTGCCCTGCCGTCTCACGTACATCGGCGAGCCCGAAGCCGATGGTGTCTCCCAGGTGAATGCGTTCCTGCCGGAGGGTCTGCGCACCGGCCTGGTGCCTGTGGAGTTGCAGTGGCACGGGGTGGTCATCTGCCCGCCCGCCTGGGTGCGCATCATGCCCGCGGGCCCCGCTGTTCCGCGCATCTACACCGTCGCCGATGGAGTCAATCTCCTGTCCGGGAATCGCATCGTGAGCGGGTCGGTAAAGGTGACTATGATCGAGGTCACGCATCCCGAGGAGTTCCGTGCCACCGTCGACGGGATCGACGCGCAGGAGATCGATTCCTTCTGCGCCGATCCCATCGGGCAGCGCTACGAATTCAACTTCCGGCTGCCAGAGTCCATCCGCAGCGGCCCCCACCAAGTGCGGATCGCCCTCGGCCATCGCGCCCTGGCGCCGTTGCCGATCGAGGTGGCGTGATCGCGCGCGCGGCCTGCGGGTTCCTGCTATTGATTGCCGCCGCGGCGTTATTGATCCTGCCCTCGCCGCTCCGCCGTATCGTCCAGCTTCCGCCCGGCATCCTCTACCTGCAATCCGAAATGGCTGTGGGATCGGGCATCGCACTGCGAGGCGCGCCCGCCGGCACGGTGCTGCGCTTCGCCCCGGGCTTCTCCGGCCGCGCGCTGATTGTGGTGAAGGGGTCGGATGTCGAGTTGCGCGATTTCAGCATCGAAGGCGATCGCGACAGTTCTCCCGAGCGTTCCGGCCTGCCCCCCTACGATACGCCGTTCGCCCGCTTCACCCGGGGCAACGGAGTGCTGGCCGAAGGCGTGACCCACCTGCGCATCGACAATGTCCGATTCCGCCAGCTCGCCGGCTTCGCCGTGCTGGTGAGCCGCTCGCGCGACGTCGCCATCGACCGCGTGCAGGTGCGCGACAGCGGCGCGCGCAACGCCGCCGGACGGAACAACACCACCGGCGGCATCCTGCTGGAAGAGGGCACGCAAGCCTTCCGCGTGACCCGCTGCGAACTTCGCAACATTCGCGGCAACGGCATCTGGACGCACTCCCTGTACACCTCCCCGCGCAATGCGGACGGAGTCATCGCGCAGAACCGGTTCGCCATGCTCGGCCGAGATGCCATCCAGGTGGGCCACGCCACCGATGTGCGCGTGGAGGACAATGCCGGCCGCTCTATCGGCTTTCCGGCCGAGGATGTCGACGTGGAAGGCCGCGCCGTTCCGGTGGCCATCGATACCGCCGGCAACGTGGATCGCTCCACCTACGTGAACAACCGCTTCGAAGAGATCACCGGCAAGTGCATCGACCTCGACGGCTTTCACGATGGCGAAATCCGCGGCAACGTCTGCCGGAACAGCAACTATGGCATCGTCATGAACAACACCAATCCCGACATGCAATCGCGCAACATTCGCGTGGTGGAGAATACCATCGATGGCGCCTTGTTCGGCGGAGTCTTTGTCATCGGCAGGGACCACTTGGTGGCGCACAATCGCCTGCGCAACCTCAACACCGCGCACTGCAACGAAGGGACAGTCTGCTATTATGCACCCGGCGAGCCCGACATGCTGCGCAGCGGAATTTATCTGGGCCGCGGAGCGGAACGGCCCGCGCCCGCGCGTGGCAATCTCATCGAAGACAACGAAATTCAAGGATTCCAAATGAAAACCCGGTGCATTGCGAATGCACCGGGTGTCTTACCTGAATGGAATGTACTCAGAAACAATCGCTGCGAGTCGCGTTGGTAGCGCCGGCGGTCTTGCCGCCGGTATCCATCCTGGCTTCTAACCGGCGACAAGATCGCCGGCGCTACCAGGCGGCAATGTCCTACTTCATCTCCCCCTTCAACGTCTCCACCGCCTTCTCAATCTGACGATCGTGCCCGCTCAAAAAATCGGCGGGCGTATTGTCGACCCACACATCCGGCGGCACACCGTAGTTCTCCATATTCTGACCGCTCATCGTCTTCACACCTGCACCTGGAGTGCGCAGCACCGAGCCATCCATCAGGGTGAAGGAGCCGGTGCCGATCACCGCCCCCATTGTGGGCACGCCGACAATCTTGCCCAGCTTCAGATCGCGAATTCCCGCCGGGAACATCTCGGCGTCGCTCGCCGAGCGTTCGTTCTGCAGCACCGCCAGCGGACCGAAGAACGCCTGCGCCGGTCGCCTGACGTCAAGCGAATCGCGCCCGCGCGTCGATTGATAAGGAACCCGCTGATTGAGAATTTCCAGCAACTCCTGATCGATCCCGCCGCCGCCATTGAAGCGCTCGTCGATGATCAGCGCCTTCTTTTCCTGATTCTCAGCCAGCTCCAACTGGAACTTTGCCAGGGAAGGTGCATCCATCGCCTTGATGTGCAGATAGCCGATCTGGCCGCCAGAGAGCGCTTTGACCATCGCCTTCCGGTCGTCCACCCAACGGTCGTATCGCAGATCGCCCTGTGCCGTGGCGGTCAGCGGATCGAGCGCCACCATCCACGCTCCGTCCGTGGATGGCTTGGAATTCACCATGAACTCAAACTTGCGCCCGGGCAGAATGTTGAACAGCTTCCAGTAATTGTCGCTGGTCTTCATCTCCTTGTCGTTCACCCCGAGAATGTAGTTGCCCACCGCCAGCTTCACGTAGTCGTGGTCGGCCGGACCCTTCCGGTAGATGTAGGAGACCTTGAAATAGCCGGAAGCATCCGGCTCCATCTCGAATCCGGGATAGCGCGTCTGCACCCGTTCTTCCTGGTTCACGCGGCCGGGAATCACGCCGCCTGCCGAGATCCCGGTGTGCGACGCGTTCATATCGCCGATCATCTCCATGATCACGTTGTGCAACTCTTCCGTGTCGGCGATGAAGGGCAGCAGCGATTCGTACTTGTCCTTGTTCCCCGCCCAATCCGCGCCGTGCATGTTGGCATCGTAGAAGCGATTCTTCATCACCCGCCACGCTTCCTCGAATACCTGCCTGCGCTCGGCCGGGATGTCGATCTCCATCCGCACAGAGATATCGATGCGCCGCGGCCCGGGACCGCTGGACGTGTCCGCCGCCGCCGCAGCCGTTGCCCCCCCGCCGCCACGACCGCCGCGTCCGCCTCGTCCGCCACCCGCTGTGGGGGCGGCTGCCGTCGTGGTTGCCGAGGTTCCGCCGCCGCCGATGGCCAGCGTGTAAAGCGATCCGCCCTGCATGAAGTAAATGCTGCGGCCGTCGCGCGCCCACGTGGGTTCCGCTCCACCGCCGAAACCGCCCCCGCCGCCCCGGCCACCGCGACCGCGTCCGCCCGCCGCGGCATCGGTGGGTGTGGTGTTGAGATGCGTGATCCCGGTGCCGTCTTCATTCATGGTGTACATGCCGGGCGCCGCATCCGCAGCCGCCCCGGCAGCAGCACCACCGCCCCCGCCGCCGCCCGCCTGGAACAGATACGTGTGTCCATCCGGAGAAGGCAGAACCATGGAGATGTTGCCCGAGTTCGCCGCCAGGCGCGTCACCCGGCGATCTATCCCGTTCCACTCGATCTTCACCTGCACGTTGGTGGGAGCCGCTCCGCCGCCTGCCCCACCGCGGCCACCGCGGCCTGTTGCGGGAGTCGCATCGGCGGCAGCCGCCTGCGCTTCCGTATCGATATCGCGGTCGGTCGGGTCCTTATCGATCGGTGCGAAGGCAATCGCGTACAACCCCGTCGACCCACGCCCCCCCGTGGACGCGATCCCGGAACTGCCGCCCTGCCCGCCGATCACCAGCAGCTTCTTCCCGTCCGGTGCCCACTTAGCGCCGCGTGACGTCATGAATTGGTCGGAAGTGATCTGGTACTCCTGGCCGGTGGCGAGCTCCTTCAACCACACGTGAGTACGCAACAGGTCATCCGGCTTGGAGTACGAGATCCACTTGCCGTCCGGCGAAAACTGCGGCTCGCCGATGTTGCCGCCGGGGCTGGACGCCAGCACTTCTTCCTTGCCGGAATCGAGATCCACGCGTCGCAGCTTGTGGTCTGAACCGGTCCACAGGAAAGACTTCGAATCCGACGCCCAAATAATCGCCACCTTGTCGCTGTCGGAATCGGTCAGCTTCTTGACGTTCTTTCCCAACTCGTCGGAGATGTAAATCTCTTCCCGGCCGGTGCGGTCGGAAACGAACGCGATCCATTTGCCGTCCGGGGACCAGTGCGGGCTGTGCTCCTTCCACGGCGTCTCCGTCACGCGCTGCATCTGTCCGCGATCGGTGGCAATGGTGAAGATCTCGCCGTGCACGCCCACCGCGGCGCGCTTATTGGAAGGCGACAGACTGAATCCTTCGGCCTCGTTGGTAATCGTGGTCAACTCGGTTTTGTTCTCGGTGTAATCGCTCTTGATCTCGATGCGAATCTCGGTGCTCCTGCCCGTCGCGACATCCAGCTTCCACATCCCGAAGTTTTCTTCGTAGACAATCACTTTGCCATCGGCGGAGATGCTCGGGTAGAACAAGTTGCCGTCGGTGTGTTTGGTGACTTGCACCGGCTTGCCGCCCTTGTCGGAGATCTTCCAGATGTTGTTCACGCTCTTCATTACTTCGNNGTTGGAGACGAAAAAGATCTCGCCGCCGTTGCCGTACATGGGCCAGAGCATGTTGCCGTGGTACGCCTCATCGCCCAGCTTGGTGAACTTCCTGGTGGCCAGTTCTTCCACCCACAGGTCGGCGGCATACGATCCGCGATAGTGCTTGCGCGACCAGACACTCGGGTGCCGCTGGAATGCCAGCTTCGTTCCATCGGGAGAATAGCTGGCGTAAGCGCCCCAATCGGTATTCAGCGCGCGCTCGATTCCGCCATCCACCGGCACCTCCCACAGCGTGGCAACCGTGGGAAACGCCCCATTGCCGCGCGTCGACGAAAAGATGATGCGCTTNNTGAGCTGCCGCGGCTCGCCGCCGGCGGCCGCCACCACGTAGACGTCGTAGTTGCCGTCGCGGCTGGAAGAGAACGCGATCCACTGGCCGTCGGGCGAAAATCGCGGATACTGGTCGCGCGCCCGGTTGACGGTAATCCGGTGCACGTCGGTGCCATTCTCATTGGCAGTCCAGATGTCGCCTAAATAGCTGAAGGCGACCTTGCCCTTCGAATACGTCGGGTAGCGCAACAGTTTCGTCTGTGCGGACGCAATCACAGGCAGAAGCAGGGCGATGGCGGTAAACAGCGCTTTACGGAACATTGTCGAACCTCGCGGTAACGGGATATAAGAATCTTAATGGTTAGCGGAGCGCCCCGCAACTGTGTGGAGTCGCAAGGTCACTTCGAACCCTGCGCGGCACGGATGGCGGCCCGCAAATCCGCTTCCGAAACCCTTTCCACGAAGGTCTTTGCCACCACACCTTCGCGATTAATCACAAAGGTTCTCGGCAGGAAGCTGGCTCCGTACGGTCTCGTCACCGTATGGCTTTCATCCACCAGCGACCACAAATCGATATGCTTCTGCTTGAGGAAACCGCGAGCCTTGGCGGGGCCGTCGACGGCAATCGGAGTGATCGCCACTCCCTGGGAAGCCATCTCTTTCTGCAGTTTCGCGAAAGTTGGCATCTCGGAACGGCACGGCGGGCACCACGTAGCCCAAAAGGCCAATACCACGACTTGTCCGCGCCCATCGGCAAGTTGGAAGGCTTTCCGGTCCAGGTCTGGCAGACTGAATTCCGGAGCCGGTTTCCCTACCAGGTCTTTGGACTTTTCGTTTGCCGCCTGAAGAGCCTTCTTGTCCGCCGAGACTGCGGAAGAAGCCGCCAGCGCCAAGATGGCGATCGTCGTCCGGTAGTTGCCAGTGATTCCCATGCTGGTAGGACGCGGATCGTGACCGATCGTTTGAAAGAGAGTTGACGGCCCGGGCAACGGATCAATCTTCCCCATTCCTGCTAACCTGATAACGCTCCCGCATGGACGTCCTCACCCTCACGCCGCATGGTCGACTGGTTTTATCACCCGACCCCGATGCGCCGCCGCTCGATGCTGCTCTCGCCGGCCGCCTCCACGACGCCTTCGCGCGTGGATCGGGCCACGGCCTGCTCTCTCTCGGAGCCGATGAAGCCGGCGCCGCCCTGCCCCCTGTCTACGCGTACTGGCGTGAATTCGGCGCGCGATATGTCACCGCCCTCTGTACTCTGCCCGATGTCGAGCCGCCCACCCGCAAGGTGCGCGTTCCCCCTCCTTCAAACGAAGAACTGGAGTGGATCGCGATGGCCGCGCCTCCCATGGTGGGAGCTGAGTACCTCACCGCCGCCGTCCTGGATGCCCTCTGGCACGAACTGGACGCAGCCTTCGCACTCGAACTATCCGAATCCGGCAGCGGCGTCCAGGACTTTCTCAAGAGCCGCAACCCCGCCTGGAATCTGGTGGGCCGCGTGCATTTTCACGTAGCTGAAAACCGTCAGGATCCCGATTCGCCGTTCGCCTTCCTGGCGACTTACACCACGCGCCTCTCCGCTCACGCCAAAGCCCAGCATCTGCCTTTAGGCCAGGCCCTGCGCGAATACGCCGGCGCGGCCAACAAAGATCGCCTGCTGTCACTACTCCTACCGGTGCAGCGCGCCGCGGAAAACTGCCCCTGGCTCAAAACCATGATCGACGCCGGCGAGATTTTCCACCCCCTGCGCTGGTCGCCGCAGGAAGCTCTGCAACTTCTCAAGGACGTCCCGCACCTGGAGTCCGCGGGCGTGGTGGTTCGCATGCCGGCCGCGTGGCGTGGCAACCGGCCGCCCCGCCCCCGCGTAACGGGAATGGTCGGCGGCAAGGCGCCGGCGGGAATCGGCCAGGAGGCCCTGCTCGATTTCTCCATGGCCGTCACGCTCGATGGGGAAAGCCTGGCGCCGGCCGAAATCAACGAACTGCTGGCGACATCCGACGGCCTCGCGCTGGTGCGCGGACGCTGGGTGGAAATCAATCGCGAGCACCTCAGCCGACTGATCGAGCAGTTCCGCAACGTCGAACGGACCGCCCTCGCCAACGGCCTGGGATTCGCCGATGCCATGCGCCTGCTGGCCGGCGCCGGTGCCGCGGCCGACGCAGACGAAGGGGCCGCCGCTGACGCAGCCGACTGGACTCAGATGGTCGCCGGCCCCTGGCTCGCCGAGACGCTCAAGGGGCTCCGCAGCCCCGAAGCGTTGGCCCAAATCGATCCCGGTGAGGCTCTCAACGCCACCTTGCGCCCCTATCAGCAGGTGGGCGTCCGCTGGCTCTATCTCCTCGCCAGACTCGGCCTCGGAGCCTGTCTGGCCGATGACATGGGGCTTGGCAAGACCATTCAGGTGCTGTCTCTCTTGCTCGTGTTACAGCGTCAGCAGAAAGGGAAGCGGCAGCCCAGTCTGCTGGTCGCTCCCGCTTCGCTCCTTGCGAACTGGGCGTCGGAAATGGAACGCTTCACGCCCAGCTTGCGAGCTCTCATCGCCCACCCGTCCGCCCTTCCCGCCGCCGAGCTCAAGACCCTCTCGCCCGAACGCCTGCGCGAGGTGGACCTGGTGATCACCAGCTACGGCTCGCTGCTCCGCATTCCGTGGCTCTCTGAAACCTCCTGGCGCCTGGCGGTCATCGATGAGGCCCAGGCAATCAAGAACCCGGATGCGAAACAGACACGCACCGTCAAGAAACTCAAAGCCCAGGCCAGGCTGGCACTCACCGGCACGCCCGTGGAGAACCGCCTGGGCGACCTGTGGTCCATTTTCGATTTCGTCAATCCGGGACTTCTGGGAACGGCCAAGGAGTTCACCCGCTTCGCCAAACGCCTTGCCGAAAGGCCCGGCGCTTCCTATGGCCCCTTGCGTGAACTGGTGCGGCCGTACATTCTGCGGCGCTTGAAGACCGACCGTACGGTGATCGCGGACCTGCCCGACAAAACCGAAATCAAAGCCTTCTGCGGTCTGAGCCGTAAGCAGGCCGCCCTCTACGAACAGGCCGTCAACGAGCTCTCGCAGCGGCTCACGGATGTCAAAGGGATGCAGCGCAGAGGCCTGGTGCTCACCTTCCTGATGCGCTTCAAACAGATTTGCAATCATCCGTCGCAGTGGCTCGGCGACGCCGCCTGGGGCGAAGACGACAGCGGCAAATTCAACCGTCTGCGCGAAATCTCCGAAGTAGTCTCCGCCAAGCAGGAAAAAATGCTGGTCTTCACCCAGTTTCGCGAGGTCACCGCGCCTCTGGCGGCATTCCTGGGATCCGTCTTCGGCGCGCCCGGCCTGGTGTTGCACGGTGAGACCGAGGTGAAGAAGCGCAAGGAGCTGGTGCGCCGCTTTCAGGAAGATGAGGCGGAGCGCTTCTTCGTGCTCTCCCTCAAAGCCGGAGGCGCAGGCCTGAACCTCACGGCAGCCTCGCACGTGGTGCACTTCGACCGGTGGTGGAATCCGGCCGTGGAGAATCAGGCTACCGATCGCGCCTTCCGCATCGGCCAGACCCGCAATGTTCTGGTGCATAAATTCGTGTGCCGCGGTACCGTAGAAGAGAAAATCGATCAGCTCATCGAATCCAAGCGCCAGCTCTCGCAAGATCTGCTGGAGGGCGGCGCCGATCTGCTCCTGACTGAGATGAAAGACGATGAGCTGCTCAAGTTGGTAGCGCTGGATCTCAATAAGGCGCTGAAGGAGACCTGATCGCGATGTCTTACGGTGGGTGGGGGTGGAGACCTTATGTGCCGGTGGCTGAGCGGCGGCGCAAAGCCGCTCTCGCCATGCAGAAGCGCAAGAAGAAAGGCGAAAACATCTCGCCGGTAGTCATCGAGGGCCGCACCATAACGCGGACTTTCTGGGGCAAGGCCTGGTGCGACAACCTGGAACGCTACAGCGATTTTGAGAACCGGCTGCCGCGCGGGCGCACCTACGTCCGCAACGGCTCGGTCATCGATCTACAAATTAGTCCCGGCACAATCAACGCCCTGGTCAGCGGCTCAAGCATCTACAGGGTCGCGGTCAAGGTCACCCCGGTTACTAAGAAGCGCTGGCAATCCATCTGCACCGATTGTGCCGGCGGCATCGATTCGCTTGTCGAACTGCTGCAGGGGAAGTTTTCCAAGGGCGTCATGGAAAGAGTCTGCCGGCCGAACGCGGGCCTGTTTCCCTCGCCCGGNNCGTCTACGGCATCGGAGCGCGGCTCGATCACCAGCCCGAGCTCCTCTTCCTGCTCCATCAGGTCGACCATGCCGACCTCATCGCCAATGCCGGCAAAGCGCTCCCTCTCTCCAAAGCCACGCCGGAAAAATCGAAGATTCTCGGAGGCGACGATCTCGCCGGCATCTTCGGAGTCGAAATGGCGGAGGAGGCGGCCCCGAAGCCAGTCAAGAAGAAGGCCACCAAGACCAAGGCGCGCGCGAAGTAGTGGCGCAGTTGTGCATCAACTGCAGGGTTCGGATAATTGAAGTGAAGAGTTTTCGCTTGTGTCCGCACTCCGGGCCTGACTAGCTTTTGCGCGACTAATTCTCTGTCGGAACTCTCTCCGCGTGGTCGATCACCAACACGTCGATCGGCGCCTTCGCCGCCTGCAACTTCAGCCCGAGTTCCTGGACCGCCGTGAAGACCGAAACTCCCGCGCCCTCCCGCGCCCATTCCAGCTTGATGGCGAACGCGCCGTCGAGCCCCGTCCTGTCGATCACCGGGCGGCCTACATCCGTCGACAGGCGATTCGCGAATCCCGCCATGGTCGCTTTGTCCGACGTCACTCGAACCCCGTCGCGGCCACCCATCGACATGAAACCGGAACGCGCGCCCGCGGCAGCCGCCTGAAGCTTCGGCCCGCCTTTACCTACCACCAACTCATACACCGGAAGCACCCTCGTCTCGCGGTGGAGTTTGACTCCCAGCCGCTCCGCAAGCAGTCTCCGGAGCATCAGTCGGATCTGCGCTTCAGTTGTCGCCGGAGGCGCCTTCGCTTCAATGTCGTAGCTTGCCTCATCGGAGTTCAACCAATCCGGGCCGGAGATTTGATACTCCTTTACCCCGTACGCCCACCGGATGCACTCGTCGAGGCTGGAGTTCGTCCCGACCAGCCTTCCCGGGCTAGTGATCTTCAGATCGGAGATCGCCACACCTTCGGCGTTCCTGCCGTGCTGCGTCAACTTCACCGACGCCACGTCGAATGCCGGAGCGTCCTGCGCCCAGGCCGCGCAGCCCACTAGCAGCAGAATCGCGAGCCTTACCACGCTCCCAGGTCCCGCAGCGCATCGCGCAGCTTCTCCGCCTCGTACCCCTCGGAGTAGAACGCCACCTTCCCCTCCCGATCGATCAAAATGGTCGTCGGCCACCCCGCAATGTGGAATTGGTTGACTACGCTCTCTTTCGCGTCCAGCAGAGTGCGAAACGTGTAGCCCTGTTTCCCCACATAATCCCGCGCCACGTCCGCGGCTTCGGAATCCACGCCCAGCACCACCACACCCTTGTCCTTCAGTCCGCGATGCAGCATCTCGATGCCTGGTAGCGCTTCACGGCAATATCCGCACCACGCTCCCCAGAAATCCAGCAGCACCACTTTGCCGCGCAGATCGCCTAGCTTCACTTCCCGGCCATCCAGATCCGGCAGCGTAAAGTCCGCGGCTTGCCTGCCGATCCAGGTGGCCGGCGCCGCCTGAGCAAGCATCCGCCGGTTCTTGGCGTGGACCGCCTCCGGGTCGTACGTGAACAGCTCCGGCCTGGCGGCATCGTCCAGCCGTACCACGCCGTACATCACGTCGCTATGAGATCCCGTGCCCACATCCAGCGTGGACTTACGAACCAGGTGGCTGGTATCGTCGATCCAGAAGCTCTCCGTGACACCGCGTTCCCGTTTGAGTTGCACAACGGTGCACGCTGCTCCCTCCACCCGCTCGTGCGCGATGATCGCCAGCCCACCGCGCGCCTGATCGAGCGTCGCATACCGGACGAATCCCCAATTGGTCTTTGCCTGCGGCTGCACCGTGTATTCGTTGGCGGCGGGATAAATTCGCCATTCGGAGGTTCCGTCCGCCACCACCACGCTTGGCTCGCGCCCATCGTCCGTTTCCGTGCGCATTTTATTGGGCGGCGAATAGTAGATCTTCGAACGAGTGACGCGACGCGTTTCCGTGCGTCCCGCCGCGCGGCTGTCCGTCGCTGTCACCTCGAAGTAAGCGACCGGCAGCGTCCGGTAACGCTCCGCGGCCAATCTCAGCAGCGCCCTCGCGGCCGCAGCCGAGGCGTCGTCTTTCTGCTCCACTTGCCTGGCGAAGAACTCCGCTTGACCCGGGTCGGAGCGGCCGGACCCGTCAAGGTATTCGGAGCGGTACGCCAGCAGGAGCGGCCCGTCCGGCTGCGGGATCAGTTGCATACGAACTGTGGAGAAACCATGCTTCCAGATCACCATGGGGATGCCGTTCCACAACTCTGCTTCGGCTTCACCCCAGTCGCAATCCGTCGGCTGACACGATCCCCAAACATGAGCCAGCATCCGCCCGCCATCCCGCCGCACAGTCACCTGTGTCGCACCGGTGGTATTCGGATTCACATTCACCCACGATCCGGCCAGCGGATCGCTCGCCGCCTGTGCCCAAAGCAGCGCAGGCAGGAAGATCGGCAGCAGTTTCACGGGAATCATCATAGCCCGAAATTCACGTTCAATTTTCAATTGGAATCTTCTCCGCATGATCCACCACCATCATCTCGATCAGAATTTTTCGCTCCACAATATTGAGGCCGAGCTGCTTCTGCAGCGCCTCGCTCACCACTCCCGGAGTATCGAGCACCTGATCGCGGACCATGTAACTGGAGATGTCCAGAGTGAAGTCGTAACGGCCCTTGAGCCCGGTAAGATCGACGACCGGCAGGCCGCAACAGCCGTCCAGAAGATCGGCGAACTGCGCCATCGAGGTCCGCGTCTGTGTGCCGCCCGACCCCGGTCTCTTAGGGTCGGTCTTCGTCGTGCTTTCGCCTTCCCTGTCCGATTCCTTCAGGTTGGGCCCGCCCTTGGCCACCACTAGTGCGTAGACCGACAGCTCCTTCGTCTCGCGGTGAAATGCCAGCTTGAAGCGCTCCGCCAGCAGCGTCTGCAGCATCCCCTTGAGATCCTGCACCGACCCCGGCCCCGGCGATTTCGCGGCGATATGGTAGCGCTCCGTGCCCGCCCATGCCGGCGCGGAAAGCTGACCTCCNNTACGCCCATCGGACGATGTAACTCAGGCTTCCGTCGATCGTAAGACCACCGGGAGACGTGTCGACACTCGCCTTGCCGCGGCTTTGGCTGGGCTTCACCGAAGCAACTTCGAACGACTGGCCCGCCAGATTCAGGGCGAATATGAACACACAAGTGGCGATCCTTTTGGTCATGGCTCCTGAACATCTGACGAACTTCCGCCGGAAGTGTTGAAGAGTCTTTCGCCAAAAAGTAAATCTCTCGCGTGCCGCGCGTCCATACCGGAGAGGAACTGGCGCATGAGGCGAAGGCTCACCCGGTGGGATGAAAATTCGTAGGAGAGGCAACAGATTTCGCAAAAGCGGCGAAATCAATCGCCTGCCACCGCTTTGCGGCGTATGTGTAGTTCGCATTTTCAAGAGAGAGTCGTTTTTTGGCCTTGTATTATCCGCGGAGAAGCCTTCGGGGGACTAAGCGAACGGCCACACTCGCTCAATCGTCTTACTGAGCATCCACTGCAAATCGTCCGCGTTCAGAAAATGCATCTCGTCGCGCACCACCGAAAGCGCGCGCGCATACGTGGAATGGCCTTCCACAATCGGCCAGTCCGTGGCCCACATCAGGCGCTGGGGTCCGTATGCCGCATGCAGCCGCTTCACATATTCCTGCGCATCCGTCCATGGATACGGCTGCTTGGAGATGGACCAGGTATGGGAGATCTTCACGAACAGCTTCGGAAAACGCTTCAGCGCAATCAGTTTTTCGAGCTCCGCGGGCTTGTCGATCGGACAGTCGGCCATGTGATCGATCACCACCGTCAGGTCCGGCAGTTTCTCGAGCAGCGCCGCGACGTCCGGCATGCGCGTGATGGGAGCCAGCACCGTCATCGGGACTTTCAAATCCGAGCATCGCTTCCACAAAGGCGGCATCAGCGGACCGCGGAACCAGTCGCCCGAAGCGTCCCCGGACGGGCTCAGGCGTACGCCGCGGAAGCCCTGTTCGGTGAGGCGCGACAGGTGGTCGGGCGCCTCCGGGTCCAGCGGATCCACGCGGCTCACACCCTGAAACGTCCCCGGAAAGCGCTTCAGCACGTCCGCCAGGAAGCTGTTGTCGTACTTGTAATGGATCACCTGGATGATCACCGTTTTGCTCACGCCGTTGGCCTTCATCAGGTCCAGCAGCATCTCCGGAGTGGCGTCGCGGTCGGGCACGCGCGCCCCGCCGGCAAACGGATATTTCGGATCGTGCTTCCAGACGTGCACGTGCGGGTCGATGATTCGATAGTCCATAAGGAAAGGGCTCGCCGCGGCGGCGGCCAAAAAAGTGCGCCGCGACACCTCACGCATAGACCGGCTCCAGGCTCTTCACCACGTAAGCGCCGCACCGCTCATAGCTGGCCCGCGGCCCCTGGCGCGCGATGTCCAGGTCCACGATAAGCCACCCCTGGAAGCCCATCGATTTCAGCACGCGGTGGCAGGCCACGAAATCGATCTCGCCATCCCCCAGGTCGAAGATGGTGTTGCGGTCGAACGTGTCGGGCTTGGCGTTTTCCGCTCGCTTGGCGTCCTTGTAATCCGCCAGCATCAGGCGCGCCTTGTGCTTCTCCAGCGTCTTGGCCACGTCGCAGCCCGCCAGGTGCAAGTGCGCCGTGTCGGGCGAAAAGTGGAACAGCTTGGGGTCCGTCATGGCCATGCAGCGGTCCACTTCCTCCGGTGTCTCCACAATCTGCCCCACGTGATTGTGCAGTCCCGCGCGGAAGCCCATCTCGTTGGCCGCGGCGCCGATTGCGTTGAAGCATTCGCACATCGCCTGGAATGCCCCCGGCGCCGCCGCATTGCTGCGATTGGGCGAAAACACCACCAGGTGGCTCGCGCCGAACTCCTTCAGGAAAGTCATGGCGGTGCGCGCATTGGCAACGGTATCGGCACGCCGCGCCGGGTCGTGCGTCGGCCCGTTGAAGGAAATGGTGACAATGTGGCAGCCGCGCTTCTCCGCTTCCTTCTGCATTTGCGCGGCGGTGATGCCGTACGTGTTCAGGATCTGCGGAAACTGGGTGACGCGCAGGCCGATGAATCCGGTGTCCTTCATCACGTCCAGAATGTCCGTGAAGGGCACCCGCGGAAAGTAGTTCCAAAGGTTGGAGCCAAGCCCCCATTTGACGTTGCGGTTGGCCGGCAAGCGGTCCGCCGCCCGCGCCAGCGTGGCGCCCAATAAAGCAAGTGCGTTTCGGCGAGTCATGGGAGTAGTCTTGTACTATACGCCAATTGGAGAAGCCGTAGGTGAGAGCCCGCCATCGCCTGGCATTGTTAACCCTGTGCCTTCCCTTCGCCGCCCATGCAGCCGACAGCGCCGCGTGCGCCCAATGCCATCGCGAGATCTACGAAAGTTACCGCCGCACTCCCATGGCCGCGCAGCGGGCCCATCGGCGGCGGCCTCATCCGCGAAACGTTCGATAACGCCGCGTTCACCCACTCCGCCATCGGCTTCCGCTACCGCATCCTGCGCACTGGCGCCGGCCTCTTCGTGGACTTTCAAAAAGTGGATGGCACACTCCACGGCAGAAAGCTTCTCTCCTGGTTCGTAGGCTCCGGCGCCACGGCCCGCAGCTACATTGTGGCCGACAACCAGTACCTCTTCGAAGCGCCGGTGGCCTACTACACCGCTTCCGCTAAGTGGGCCCTCGCGCCGGCATACGATTCCTACGCCTACCCGTTCCTGACGCGCGCTATTCAACCCGGCTGCCTCACCTGCCACGCCAGTTTCCTCCAACCCATCGCCCCAACGCAGAATCGCTACGACGCCCAACCTTTCCGCGAAGGCGGCGTGGCCTGCGAGCGATGCCACGGGCCGGGCGAGCGCCACATCGCGAGCGGGGCGCCCATGTTGAATCCGGCCAAGCTCCCTCCGGCGCAGCGCGACAGCATCTGCGCACAGTGCCATCTTTCGGGTGAGGCGCGGGTGATGCAGCCGGGGCGCGATTGGCAATCGTTCCATCCCGGCGAGCGCCTCTCCGATACCATGACCATCTTCGTGAAGGCCAGTCGTAAGCCCGGCATGACCGTGACCGGCCACGTCGAAAAGCTGGCGCAGAGCGCCTGCAAACAAGCCTCGGGCGACAAACTGTGGTGCGGCACCTGCCACAATCCTCATGCCGTCCCATCCGCCACCGGGCGCGCCGCGTGGTTCCGCGCGAAATGTCTGGGCTGTCACGCCAGTGCTGCTGCCGCGTGCAAGGAAACCCAAGCCGCGCGCCTCAAGAAGCAGGACGATTGCACCGCCTGCCACATGCCCAAGAGCACCGTGGTGGACGCCAGTCACGTGGTGTACACGGACCACTCCATCCCCCGCCGCCCGCGTACCCAGCCCACTGCCGCCGCCGGCGCGGACCTGGTGCCATTCGGCGGCGTAGCGGCCGCGCCACGCGACCTCGCCCTCGCCTACGCCATCGCCAGGAATCAGACG
This sequence comes from Candidatus Sulfopaludibacter sp. SbA3, assembly GCA_900290315.1. Classification (GTDB taxonomy): domain Bacteria; phylum Acidobacteriota; class Terriglobia; order Bryobacterales; family Bryobacteraceae; genus Sulfopaludibacter. Next base: position 23,680 of record OKRF01000301.1, read on the forward strand.
AAGGCGCTGCCGCTTCTGGAGAAGGCCGAAGAGTCCTCACCCAACGATGTCGAAGTGCTCCTCTATCTGGCCGAGATCTACCGCAACGCCAACCAATACGACAGCGCCGTGCCGCTCTATCAGCGCGCCATGCGGCTGGACCCCACGCAGGTGACCGCATCCGCGGGACTGGGCGCCATCCTGATGGAGCGCGGCCGCGCTGCCGAAGCCATCCCTCTGTGGGAAGACGCCCTCGCCAAAAGCCCCGGACTCGTACTCGTCCGCACCAATCTCGCCATGGCCTACCTGCGCACTGGCGATGCCGCCGCCGCTGAGCGCCACCTCGTCAAAGCTGTGGAATTGAGCCCCGCCTTCGCCGCCCCGGCAGACCTGCTCCGCCGCGTGCGCGAGCAACTTCCGAAATAAGATCCGCCGCAAGATTTCGCTGCCTACGCGAAATCAGTAGTCTCTCTCGAAAATCCCGAGCCGCGGTCCGCCGCAAATCCGTGCCACCCACCCTCGAAAATCCCGAGCCGCGTGTCCGCGCGTGTCCGCCGCAAATCCGTGCCAGGCTCGAAATTCGCCGCCTTTTGGCGAATCTTCGTGCCTGGCTCGCATTTGCCCCTTGCGCGAAACCCGACGCGTTCCCCCCATCGTTGCCCGCGCGGGCACCCCAACAGGCTCGCATTTGCCCCTTCGCGAAACGCCGGGTGAGGCGTCGCCTCATGAGCCGACTGTCACCGTCACGAAATCCCCTACTTCGCGAAGTACTTCGCCAAAGGATCGTCCGCCAATTTCTTCAACCCCGCGATCACGCACTCCGCGTTCAATTCCGCGCCCGCGCGACTCGTGTGCGTGTGCGGATCCGCAAACATCGCCTCCACCTTCTCCGGCCCCATCTCGTCATACCGCTGCGCGATCGTTTCGTTGAGATCGATCAGCGGCACATGCTCCGTTTCCGCCACGCTCGCCGCCCACCCGGCGTAATCTTCTTTATTGCGCGCGATCTTGCCGTCCTTCCAGATCTTCCGCGGAATCAGCGTGCACATGATCGGCGTAGCGCCCTTCGCCTTCGCGTCCGCGATGAACTTGCGCAGATACCAGCCGTAGGTGTGCACCACTTCGTGCTCCTTGGTGATCGGGTTATCGATCTCGCGAGTCTCCGCCCCCGTGCCCCTCAGCGTCCCCCGCGCCCGCGCGGCGTCGTCCAGAGGACCGCCGTCGTTGTGGCCGAACTGCATCATCACGAAGTCACCGGGCCTGATCATCGCCAGCACACGAGCCCAATGGCCGCTGGTCAGGTACGTGCGGCTGCTNNATCCGCCCACTGCCCGATTCACCACGTTGATCCTGGCGGTATCGAAATGATCCACCAGCGGTTCGCCCCATCCCCATTGCCCGCCCGCGCCATCGCCTCGCCCGTTGCGCACCGTGGAATCGCCGATCAGGAATAGCGTAGGCAAATTGGGATTCGCCGGCGCCGTTAGCCGCAGCGACTCGGGACTGGTATTCAGCGTCGCCGGGTAGGGCTGCACCGCCTTGCCCTTCTCGGAAAGAAACGCTACCAGCGGAGAGTGCGCGCCCTTCAACGTCGCGATGACAATCGACGCGTTTAAGTCCGCGCCCGCCGGACTGGTATGCGTGTGATCCTGCGGGAAAAGTTCCTTCACCTTCTCCGGACCCATCTTCTCGTAGGTGTCGGCAATAGCGTTGGCCTCGTCCAGGAATACCAGGCCTTCCGCTTTAGCAACATCCTGCGACCATTGGCCGAAGTGGCCCATCTGCCGCTCCACGCTCGTGCCCGTCCAGATGTTGCGCACAGTGGGCGAGAGCATGATGACGGTGGCGCCCTGAGCTTTGGCGTCGCTCGTGAACTTGCGCAGATACCAGCCAAACGTGTGGACCACCTCCTGCTTGCCGGCCGGTGTGGTGATCTCTTGTTCGTCGTCGCCGATGCCGGGGAGGTCGCCGCGCCCCGGCGGTTTGTCCGGCGCGCCGCCGTCATTGTGGCCGAACTGGATCAGCACAGAATCGCCCGCCTTCAGATTCTGCCGCACCGCCTCCCACCGGCCTTCGTTGAAGTACGTGCGCGCGCTGCGGCCCGCAATCGCGCTATTCGTCACGTTGACCTTGGTCAAATCGAAGTAATCGGCGAATGGGTCGCCCCATCCGCGATGGTCGGCGTTCTTCGCCGTGGAATCGCCCACCACGTAGATCGTGGGCTTGCTGTCTTGCGCGTGCGCCACCATCCACGAGATACCACACACCGCGATCATCGAGAGTGCCCGTCTACTTGCCATACGGAGTCTCCGTCTTCCCGGTAGGCTCGCCCGGAATATCGAATTTCTCAAACGCGTCGGGATGCGCCGGGTCGAAAGCCGGCACATTCACCAGAAATTTCGCGATGGGCAGTCTCGCGTCTTTGATTCCCTGCACGATGCACTTGGCCAGTTCGTAGCTGCCATAGTCGCTATGATGCGTGGTGTCGCTGCCCGCGAAAGCGCGATGCGCGTCCACCGGTCCCATGGCTTCGTAGAACGGCTTGCTCATGGCATTCAGGTCGATCAGCGCGGCATTCTCTTCGCGCGCCGCCTGCCGCATCGCCTCCGGATAATCGCCCAGGCTGTTGGTGATCTTGCCATCGGCGTCGAAAGTCAGGCGATTCATCGACGTGACCAACACCGGCGTAGCGCCGTGCTGGCGGGCTTCGGCGATGAAGCGCTTGAGGTCGGCTTTGTACGTGGTGAACGCGCCCACCCCCTCTCCGCGCTCCTTCTGATCGTTGTGGCCCATCTGGATGAAGAGCCAGTCGCCCGGCTTGATCACGCTCATCAACTTCGCCAGCCGCCGTTCTCCAATAAACCCCTTGAGCGATTCGCCCGATTCGCCATTGTTGGCCACCGCGATCTCCGGCCTGAAGAACGCCGTCAGCATCTGTCCCCAACTGTTGAACGGCTCCTTCGGCTGATCGGTCGACGTGGAATCGCCCGCAATGTACAGAGTCGGAACCTTGTCGTCCTTTGCCACTTCGATCCGTGTGAACGCGGGACTCGCATTCGTGAACTCCAGCGTGATCTTATCGTCCCAGGCCCACGCCTCCGAACTCTTCTCGCGATCCTTCAATCGCACTTCGCCGCCGCCCGCAATCTGCGGACGCCGCACGTTCACAAGGAAGCTGCGAGTCTCGAATTTGCCTGGCTCCGTGGCCACCTTCTCCACCATCAGCCGGCGCAACTCCGCCTTGACCGTAGTCACCGAAGTCGCGGTGGCGCTGCCGAAAGTCACCGTCACCCGATAGTTGCCCTCTTCCGGAACCCTCACCGAAAAGTACAGCGGAGCCTTGCTCCCCGACTCCTCTTCGAAGCCATAACCGCGTTCCGCCGTATAACGGACATCCGGGGCAATCTTCCCCCCGTCAAATACCAACCGAGGCGTTTGCGCCCTTGCGCCCACGGCCGACACCACCGCCAGAATCAGAACCCGCATCGTCAGAATCCTCTCAGTGGGACAGACGATCGTTTTTTGTCGTCTGTCGTTCTTCACTCCACCCGAAACCAATCGAAATCCCCGTACCCGAACTCCCCCGAGTGCCCGCCAATGGCGAACAGCCCCATTTTCGCCCCGATCCACCTGCCCGCTTTCGCCGGGAACGCTTCCCCAACCTCCGTGAATGCCTCGCCATCTGAGCTGTAGCTGAAATGGCAGATCGCGCCCTCCGTCACCTTCACCCGCAAGTACACCGTAAAACTCTGCACATTCGCCACCGCCGATTCTTTCTCCGCCGCCCCACGATCGGCATTTCTGCAGATGGTCTGCGATACCGCGAGGCCCGCTCCAGCCTGCTTCACCGAAAGGTATGCATAGTCCGTACCCATCACCAGCAGCCCCGCCTTTTCCTCGCTCCCGTGCGGCGTGAATGTCATCTTTGTTGTCGCCCGAAACACCGGCGCTGGAAATTTCTGTAGCAGCAGATTCGGCACATCCCAGAAATTGTGGAAGCCTTCCGGCAGTGGCACCGCAATCAGCCGCAGAAACCCCAGCGGAGAAGGGAAGCCCCAATTCGCTCGCGGATTGGCATGCCACTGCCATTGCAATCCCAGCCGGCCGCCATTGAACTCATCCGAATCCGGCGGCGTTTGCACCGCGTACGTCTTACCCACGTTCGGCTTCTTATGTACGAGCACGGGCTCGCCGTTGTTACCCATCACCGGCCAGTCATCCACCCACTTCATCGGTTCCAAATGGACAATCCGCCCATATGCGCCCTGATCCTGAAAATGCACAAACCAGAATTCGCCCGCGGGCGTATCCACCCAGCCGCCCTGGTGCGGACCGTTAATCGCCGTCTTGCCCTGCGCCAGCACCACGCGCCTCTCGTAGGGTCCGTAGATGTTCCTGGACCGCAGCACCAGTTGCCAGCCCGTAGGCACTCCACCGCCCGGCGCGGAAAGGTAGTAGTAGCCGCTCCGCTTGTAGATTTTCGGACCCTCTACCGTGGGGTCCTGCGCGTGCCCGTCGTACACAATGGCGCCGCTGTCCAGCAGTTTCGTGCCCTCGGGATTCATCCGGCTCACGATCAGCACACTCTTCACGCCCGACCGGCTGGCCGCCATGGCATTCACCAGGTATGCCCGCCCATCGTCGTCCCACAGCGGGCAGGGGTCGATCCATCCTTTCGCGGTCTTGATCAACAGCGGTTCGCTCCAAGGACCCGCCGGATTGCGCGCCTTCACCACGTAAATTCCATAATCCGGGTCGGGATAGAAAATGTAAAACTCGCCGCCGTGAAAGCGTATCGCCGGCGCCCACGCGCCATTGCCGTGCTGCGGTTTGGCGAACACATCGTACGGCGGCTGCGCCGTAAACACGTGGCCCATCAGTGCCCAGTTCACCAGGTCTTTCGAATGCAGAATGGGCAGTCCGGGCACGGCGTTAAAACTGGAAGCCGTCAGATAAAAATCCTCCCCCACACGCACCACGTCCGGGTCGGAATAGTCCGCGTGCAGAATCGGATTCTTGTACGTGCCATCGCCATTATCCGCGATCCAGACTTTCGATTGGCCGAACGCAGCGCCCGCGCACAGCCACAAACAGAGAGTGAGCTTCAAACTACTCGATCCTATCCAACCCCGGCACACGCATCAACCGCTTTCCTCTGCCACTCCCGCGGTTTCGCCCCTGCAAACGCCCTGACCCCGCCCCTCCCCTCCCAATTTCCGACCGAATCAGCCACTTATATCGCGAACGCCAACGCTGCCTATTGCTTGCTGCACCATCCACGCCAAACGCGAGTTTTGCTGGCCGAAACCGCGCACGCGCGCGCCGCGGCCATTGCCAAGGGCGTTCACCGCGATCATAATCAAGACCTCACCATGATTCGCAGCGCCGCACTCGTCTTCCTCGCCGCATTTGGTCTGCACGCCGGCACCGTAACTTCCTTCGATCCCGACTGGCGATTCCTGAAGGCCGATGCCCCCGGCGCGGAAGCTCCCGAGTTCGCCGATGAGACATGGCGCACGCTGAGCGTGCCGCACGATTGGGCCATCGAAGGCCCCTTCGATCAAAAGAATCCCGCCGGTGGCGCCGGTGCATTCCTGCCGGGCGGCGTGGGCTGGTATCGCAAACACTTCATGCTCCCCGCCGCCGACCAGAACAAACGCGTCTTCATCGATTTCGATGGCGTCATGGCCAACAGCGAAGTCTGGATCAACGGCGCGCACCTGGGAAAGCGACCCTACGGCTACGTGAGCTTCCGCTACGAGTTGACCGGCCATTTGAAGTTCGGCGCCAATTCGCCGAACGTGCTCGCCGTCCGCGCCGATAATTCCGCCCAGCCCGCCTCGCGCTGGTACCCCGGCGCAGGCATCTACCGCCACGTGCGCCTCATCGTCACCGATCCCATTCACTTCGATCACTGGGCCACCTTCGTGACCGCGCCGAAAATCGCGGCCGATCAAGCCACCGTGCGTGTGCAGAGCCGCATCTCGAATCAGTCGGAAATTTCGCGCGCCGTCGCGTTGCAGGTCAGTATCTACAGTCCCGATGGCCGCCTCGTGAAAACCGCCTCCACCCAGTCCCAGCCGCTGGCGGCGGGCCAGGCGGCCGAGGTCCAACTGGAGATCGCCGTCCCCTCCCCCGCGCTCTGGGATCTCGACCATCCCAACATGTATCGCGCGGTTGCCCAGGTGCGCGCCGGCCCGGCGGCACTCGATGAGGAAGCCGTGCCCTTCGGCATTCGCGACGCCCATTTCGACGCCGCCACCGGCTTCTGGCTCAGCGGCAGGAATTTCAAGATCAAAGGCGTCTGCCTGCATGCCGATGCCGGCGGCCTGGGCACAGCCGTCCCGCTGCGCGCCTGGGAGCGCCGCCTGGAGCAGTTGCGCCAGCTTGGCGTCAACGCCATTCGCACCGCGCACAATCCGCCCGCGCCGGAATTTCTCGACCTCTGCGACCGCATGGGCTTCCTGGTGATGGATGAAATGTTCGACTGCTGGACCGTCGCCAAGAACCGCTACGACTACCACCTCTACTTCCGCGATTGGTCGCAGACCGACACCCGCGATACCGTGCTGCGCGATCGCAACCATCCCAGCATCATCCTCTACAGCGCCGGCAACGAGATCCACGACACTCCCAACGCCGAACTCGCCAAGGGCATCCTCAAGGGCCTCGTCGACACCTTCCACCAGGCCGACCCCACGCGCCCCGTCACCCAGGCGCTTTTCCGCCCCAACGTCAGCCACGATTATGACGATGGCCTCGCCGACCTGCTCGACGTGGTCGGCCAAAACTATCGCGAAAACGAAATCCTCGCCGCCCACGCTGCCAAGCCCTCGCGCATTATCGTCGGCACCGAGAATCAGCACGGCCGCGACGTCTGGCTCGCCCTGCGCGACAACGCTCCGTATGCCGGACAGTTCCTTTGGGCCGGCATCGATTACCTCGGCGAATCGCGCGTATGGCCGCAAATCGCCAACGCCGCCGGCCTGCTCGATCACACTGGCGCCATCAAGCCCATGGGCTACGAGCGCCAGAGTTGGTGGTCCGACAAACCCATGGTCTACATCACCCGCCGCGTCGCGCCCACGCAGTCTGTCGTAGTCGATCCCGGCTACGAAGCGCAGGCCCGCCGCGCCATCCAGACCTTGTACGCCGATTGGACCCCCGCCAACTCCGAGCCTCACGAGGAGACCGTGGAGGTGTACAGCAACTGCGAAGAGGTGGAACTGCTGCTCAACGGCAAATCGCTAGGCACGAAACCCCTGCCCGAAAATGCCGCCCCGCGCGTGTGGCGCGTCCCGTTCGAGCCCGGCACCCTGCGCGCCGTCGCCCGCAACCAGGGTAAGACAGCGGCCATATCCGAGATGAAGACCGCCGGCAAGCCGGCCCGCATCCAACTCTCCGCCGATCGCATCAAGCTGGCGAACAACTTCGACGATATCGCCACCATCACTGCCACCGTACTCGACGACAAAGGAGTCGAAGTGCCCTCCGCCGGTCAGTTGATCCATTTCAGGATCACCGGACCGGGCGTGATTGCAGCCGTGGACAGCGCCGGCAATTCCAGCCATGAATCGTTTCAAGCGCCGGAGCGCAGTGCCTTCCAGGGGCACTGCATCGCCATCCTCCGTGGCACCTCCATCGGACGGATCCTGTTCTCCGCGTCCGGCGAAGGCCTTTCCAGCAACACTCTGACGGTGGAGGTCCTGAAATGATGCGCCCGGTCCTGCTGCTCGCGCTGGCCGCGTCCGCCTGGTCCGCCGAGTTTCGTGTCGCCGATTACGGCGCCAAAGCCGGCGGTGCCACGGTCAATACCACGGCCATCCAAAGCGCCATCGATGCCGCTGCGAAGTCCGGCGATGGCACCATCGTCTTCCAACCCGGTGTCTATCTCACCGGCGCGCTCTTTCTGAAATCGGGTACGCACCTGCGCCTCGATGAAGGCGTGGAACTGCGCGGCGTGCAGGACCAGGCGGCCTATCCCGTCATGCCCACGCGCGTCGCCGGCGTGGAAATGGAGTGGCCCGCCGCCCTCATCAACGTGTACCAGCAGCAGAACGTCAGCATCACCGGCAAAGGCACCATCGATGGCGATGGCAAAATCTGGTGGGACAAGTATTGGAAGATGCGTCGCGAAGAGTACGAGCCCAAAGGCCTGCGCTGGGCCGTGGATTACGATTGCCAGCGGCCCCGCCTCATCCAGATCTACAAATCGTCCAACGTGCAATTGACTGGCCTCACCCTGAAGCGCCCCGGCTTCTGGACCGTGCACATCTGCTACTCGCAAAAAACGATGGTGGATGGGATTACTATCCGCAACAACTCCGAAGCGCGCGGCCCCAGCACGGACGGCATCGATATCGATTCCTCTTCCGGCATCACCGTCCAGCACTGCGACATCGAATGCAACGACGACGCTATCTGCCTCAAAGCGGGACGCGATGCCGATGGCCTGCGTGTCAACCGTCCCTGCGAAAAGATCGCCATTCGCGACAACACCGTCCGCGCCGGCGCCGCCGGAGTTACCTTCGGCAGCGAAACCTCCGGTGGCATCCACGATGTCGAGGTGTCCGGACTGCACGTCCTTCCTGGCGTGTCCGCAGGTATTCTGTTCAAGTCCGCCAGCACCCGCGGCGGCACCATCGAAAACATCAATATCCACGATGTGGTGATGGAGGGAGTCAACTCCGCCATCAGCATCACCTTCAACTGGAACCCCAGTTACAGTTACGCCAAAATGCCCGAAGACGTGAAGGATCCTCCGTCTTACTGGAAGGTGCTCACCGAACCCGTCCCGCCCGAAAAGGGACTGCCCCACCTCCGCAACGTCCGCATCAGCGATGTGACAGCCACCGGAGTTCGCCAGGCCTTCACCGTGGCGTCCTACAGAGATTCGCCCCTGCAAGACGTCCAGTTGAAGAACATCGGCATCGAAGCCCGCTCCGCCGGCACCATCCAGAACGCGCAGCGTTGGAGCTTCACGAACGCCCAAATCAAGACCGCCGACGGCAGCAAAGTCACCTGTAAGGACTGCACCGCAATCTCCGGCCTCCCCGAAAAATAACCATCGGGGGGCCGCCAATCCTGGCGTCGGCCTTTCGGGTGGCGCGGCCTCGGCGGTTGGTAACGCCGGCGATCTTGTCGCCGGTACGCGTCGCCGGAAAGTACTTTACACTACGAAGAACTTCCTGTATACTCCAGCCTGTGATTCGAATTTTTGCCCTGCTCGCCTTGGTCGGGACCCTCCCCGCCCAGGAACTCGACATTCACTACACGAAAGACCAAGCCCTGGACCTCTACCTCCCCGCCTCCAAAGGATTCACGACCATCGTCTATACCTACGGCGGCGGGTGGCACTCCGGCAGCGGCAAGAGCTCCCAGCCCATCGCCGAACAGTTGACGCATCTCGGATACGCGTGCGCCCTCGTTTCTCACCGCCTCTTTCCGCCGGATGCTTTCCCCGCGCCCGCTGAGGACCTTGCGGCCGCGTTCGCCTGGGTCAAGGCGAATATCGCCGCGCGCGGCGGGGACCCCAAGCGCGTCATCCTCGCCGGCCACAGTTCCGGGGCCCATCTGAGCCTGCTGATCGCCACCGATCAGAAATATCTGGCCGCTCATCACCTGACGCCCGCCGACATTCCCGCCGTCATCGGACTAAGCACGCCGGTCGATCTCTCGCGCCACCCCGATGGCCACGGATATGGCGACGTGCTGCTGGCGGGCCGAGGTGCTGGCGGGCCGAGGCGCCGATCCCTTCCGCCGCGACGAAACATTGATGAAAGCTGCCAGCCCCATCGAGTTCGTCTCCCGAGGCTTGCCCGACACTCTTCTCGTCGTGGGCGAAAACGACTTCCCCATGCTGCAAGCCGATGCTCGCGCCTTTGCCCGAAAAGCGGAGAGCCTGGGAGGCCACGTGCAGGTGGCACTCGCGCCAGGCAAGGATCACATGGGAGTCGCACGCGGCATGACTGATGCCCATGACTTTGTCCTGACCACGGTTCAGGCGTTTCTTCAGCGCGAGAAGCTATGACCATTTTTGACCTCCTGTTCATCGTGCTGTTCCTCACCGCCATCGGCACTCTGATCGCTGCAATCGTGTCGGCCTTTAGCGGCCGCCGCGCGCGGGCACTGGCGATTCTTCGCATGCTCGTCCTTTGCGCCGCGTCTTATATCGGGATCGTCTACCTCGCCACTGCTTTCTCCAGGCAGACCGTGCTCCACGTGGGCGACCCGCAATGCAGCGACGATTGGTGCCTTGCCGTGGATGGCGTCAAGCGGACGCCGAAAAACGCGGTCATGCTCTATGACATCAGCCTCCGCATCTTTAGCCGCGCCCGCCGCGTTGCCCAGCGCGAAAACGTCGCCAAAGATGTCTACCTGCTCGACGCTCAGCACAAAAGATACGATCCCGTCCTCACCGGCGCCGAGATCCCACTGAACACCCTCTTGCAGCCCGGCGAGTCCGTTACCACCACCCGCACCTTCCAACTGCCTGCCAACGCTTCTGATATCGGCCTGATGGTCGATCGCAGCTCCATTCTCCCCGTCTGCGTGATCATTGGCGAATGCGGCGCTTTTCACATGGGCGCCATCGTGCGGATCGATTGAGACCCTGCTTGGGTGGCGTAGGCGCTTTCGCCCGCCACCCCTCACTTCATCCCCGTCTTACACCAAACGCTCCTCCCGTCGCCTGAGGACGTCGCGGACCTCCTCGCTGGCCTCCAGATCGTCGGTGACTTTGGGCGCTTTGGCGCCCGCATCCAGCAGCGCTTCCACCGTCGCCGGATAGTCTCCCGTCTGCCGGTGCCAGCTATTTTCCGAGCCATGGAGCGCGCACCCGATCGCCGTGATTTTATGCTCGCCCGTGACTTCGAGTTTTGGATGACGCCGTAGAATCTCCCGGACCATCTCCGCGTTCCCGTGCCAGGATGCCCACTGCAGCGCTGTCATCTGATACTCACCCGTTGCATCCACTGGCCACCCCGCCGCCAGCATGAGCCGTACGGCGCTGGTGTTGTTGTTTTGCGCGGCATCCGGTAGCCGCCGCCGATCGGCATCCCCCAGCGTCTCGATCAGATTCGGATGCGTGGCCAGCAATGCGCGAAAGATGCCTTCGTCACCCAGTTCATAGGCCTGTGTCAGCTTTACATCCTCCGGAGTACGCTCCATGAGGAGTTGTAGAACTTCCTCATGTCCGAAATCGCGAGCCACCATGTGAGGCGTTCTCTGTGGCCCGAAGATCGCAATGTAGATCGTGCCTTCGCTGCGAGCGTCTTGTCTCGGAAAATACTCCTCAGAGACCCGGGTCCGGATGCACTCAGGGTCCACCTCGAGGTGCCTGCGCACCAGGTCCAGGTCGCCCAATGCGGCCGCCATGAGGATGTCGGTACGGCAACCGTGTCACCAAATATTGCGCTACGTCCCGGCGGTCCCGTGGATAATGCCGCGCCTGAACTACGCGCAGCATGTGCTGGGCCGGAGTCGATTCGTGTTGCAGGTCGCGAGCATCGATGTCCGCTCCGTGTTCCACCAGGCACTGTGCGATTTCCACCGTGGAAGCGAAGTTCAGCGGGGTCTGGCCGTGAGCGCCCCGAGCGCTGACCAAGCCGGCGTCCGCTGTCACGAGCTGCTGCAGTCTCTCGATCATCCCCAGGCGTGCCGCCGCGTGCGCGTCCGGCGCCGCCCCGCGCTCCATCAGAAACGCGGCCATTTCGGGCGCGCACTCGTCCAGAACGCCGATGCCTCCGGACCACCAACGGCTTCGTGCATGGATATCGGCGCCGGCCCGAAGCAGCATATCGATGGTCTTCCGGTCGCTTCTCTGCACCGCCGCCAGAAGCGCCTGCATGCCGGAGTCGCCGTAATTGGCCATCGGCTCGTCGATCTGCGCCTTCAATTCGGGGTAGCTCTCCAGCACTCGCGCTGTCTTACCGGCGTCACTGGCGCAGACCGCGCCAGACAGCATCTCGGCGGGCGTGAGCGCGCGCGCCAAGGAGTCCACATGCTCCTTCAACTTCGGCCAGCTCGAAAAACCGTAGTCGCGGGCAATCGCATGTTGCGCGTCGGCGAGTTTCACACTGGCAGGCGCGGAGAACGAAACGTGGGAACGAACACGCTCAATGGCGGCAGCATCACCCTGCTGAAGTTCGCGCAGCAGATCTTTAGCCTGTTCTTTGAGGTGTTCGAGGTTAGCTTTTGCGGGTAATTCGCGAGACATCACTCCTCCTTCTTATATCGCCCGGCGTCCGCTACAGCGGGCAGAAGTGAGGTTGATGTTCCGTAACGCGAAACAGCTCAGGTGGGATAATCCCTTCCCGCGGACGGGCTGCACCCTGAATGCACGTTCAATTATATGCGCGGGTCCCCGAATTCGCAATATGACTGCGAGGGGGAACAGCCAATCCGCCGCTTTAACTCGTCCAGCCGGGTGCGGAGCCGGCC
>OKRF01000301.1:36109-49245 GCA_900290315.1 Candidatus Sulfopaludibacter sp. SbA3
GGGGGAACAGCCAATCCGCCGCTTTAACTCGTCCAGCCGGGTGCGGAGCCGGCCGAGCTTGGTTTCCAGTTCGGCCCTGGTGGCGGACGGCAGTTGCGGATTATCTGCCAGGTACTGCATGACTACTGACCAGCCCTTCTCGCTATCGGACAGCGTGTGGGCGGCGCGCGCCATCTCGCCGACACCGATCTCGGCCTCCGCCAGCCCTATCAAAGCGAGGCATGTTTCGACATCGCTGCGGACTAGATTGATCCGGTGATCAGCCATGCCAACCATTGTCGCGCAGTGATCGTCTTATGTGGTTACGGGGCGGCCCGGCGAGCCGCGTCCAGGGCGCGCCGCGCATCGGCCAGCGTGGGCTGGTTGCCCTCGGGCGGCAATGTCAAATAGTGCTCCAGATACCGCCGGGCGCGATCCGGTTCGCGCCGCCGCGCCTGTAGCACTTCCGCGGCGCGGTAGTAAGGCGCCAGGTCATCGGGCACTTCTTTTGCCGATGTTTCGAGCAGCGCGTCCAGATCGCTCCAGCGGGCAGCTTCGGCGTATGCCCGCGCGAGAACGACGTAGGCATCCACGCGGCCGGCTTCGATGCGCATGGCTTCTCGCGCCTGCGCCTCGGCAGCCGCGAAGTTGCGATGCTCCGGCTCCAGGTAGAACGATGCCAGCGCGATCCGCGCGCGGTAACTGCCCGGCCGGCATTCCACAGCCTGACGATAGAGCGATTCCGCGCCGCCTGCCGAAAGCTGGGCTTGCGCCATGAACCCCTCTGCCGGGTCGACGGCGCCGAGCCGTTTCGCCGTGGCTATCGCCTTGGCCCGATCGCCACCCGCGATTCCGGGTGCCAGCCGGTAATACTCCATCAGGTCGCGCCATGCCTGTGCGTCTTGCGGATCCAGTTCCAGGGCGCGATCGATCTCTTTACGGAATCGGCGGGCCAGGAACAATTGCTGGATGGGATTCGCGCGCTGCGCCGCCACGCCCACGGCTTCCGCCACCTGGCGGTGAAACTTCGCCACACCGCCATTCAGCGCGACGGCCTTTTCGGCCAGAGGCAGCGGTGAAGTGCTGTCACCGAACGCATGGCTGACCTGAGAGAGCAGAAAGTTCGCCAGCGCGTCGTTGGGACGCTCCCGAATGGCGGCATCCACCAGCACCCGGGCCCGTTTCCAGTGCCCGGCGGCAATCAATGTTTCCGCCGGCGTCTGGGCAAAAACCGGGTGCGGCATGGCGGCGAGCAGCAGCAGGAGACGGAGCGTCATGTCTGTAATCAAACCGTAGCTATCTCTTAATCTGGCGATAACGAAAGGCCTCGGCTCCCGGTTTTCCCAACAGGCGGTCCAGCAGAGCATCGGGCGCCAGGCGCAAATCCACCGTGATCAGGGCGTCCAGCGCGTTGGAAAACCGATGGTCCACGTTAAAGCCAAGCAGGCGGCCACCGGTTTTCAGGTAATGCTTAATGAGAATGGGCACACCCTTGCCGTCCTTTTCCAGGTCCGCGATCAGCGCGGAAAGCTCGTCCACGTCGCGCGGAATTCCGGGTAGCGGTGTGCGGCGCAGAATGCGTTGGCCCGGGCGGTAGGGGCTGCGCGGCGCCACCAGCGGGGCGAGTTCTTCGGCACGGTGCGCCTCCAGAAACTTGACCAGTAAATGGCGCGAGACGCAGGTGTAATGGTTGCTGATGCTCACTCCGCCGAACAGCGTCGTGCACTCGGGACGCGAGGCGACGTAGCGTCCAATGCCCTTCCATAACAACAATAGCGGCGCATATTGTTTTTGGTACTGGGGGCGGATGAAGGAGCGGCCCAGCTCCACCGCCGGCCCGATCCGCTCGAACAGTTCCCGGCGATAGCGGAACAGCGTGCTGGTGTAGAGGCCGCGGATGCCGTAGCGGGGAAGAATGTCCGGCGTGGGGCCCAGGCGATAGGCGCCCACGACTTCGCGCGTGTTGTGATTCCAGAGCAGCAGGTGCAAGTAGTGGCGGTCGAAGCGATCCAGGTCCACCGGGCGTCCGGTGCCTTCGCCGGCCAGCCGGTAGGCCACTTCGCGCAAGCGGCCCATCTCCTGAATGGTAACGGGAAACTCGGCGGCCTTTCCCACGTAGACCGCGAACTCGCCCAAATCGCAAAGTCTGCGATCGGGAGGGAGGGCATCGATTTCGGCGGCGATTCGATCGGCAGCGGGCGGCGCGATTACCGGCGCGGGCTTGCGCGGCGGCAGCAGGCTGGAAGGGAAGAAACGCGGGGGCTCCCAGCCCGAGTCCAGCAACTCCGTACGGCAGCGGAGATAGTCGATGGCTTGCTGCGGATCGGGAAAACTCTGCAGAGTGGCCGCGTTTACGGGCCTGCCGATGCGGATGCGGATGGTGCGGCCGCGCTTGTTGAGCAGCTCCCGTGGCAGGCTGGCGGTGCGCAGACTGGGGTGGATGGTGCCCGCCAATTGAAAGGCCATGCTGTTGCCGCCCTCGAAGAACAAGGGCACTGCGGTGGCGCCGGCAAGCTGAGCGATGCGGGCGAGAGGCGGATTCCAGGGTGGATCGGCCAGTGTGCCGCTCCAATCCAGGTGCGCCACCTCACCTGCGGGGAAGGCCAGCAGCAGGCCCCCGCCGCGCAGCCATTGCAGGCACTCGCGCAGTGCGGCGGCGTTGCCCGGCATGGCGCTCTGGTGGCCAAACGGATCGATGAAGATGCACCGCTCGCGCAGTTCGGGAATCACCGACAGCATAGAGTTGGCGAGGATTCGCACATCCGGGCGCAGTTTGGGAAGGACGCTCGCCATGATTGCGCCTTCCAATAGCCCAAAAGGATGATTCGATACCACCAAAACAGGGCCAGCCAGCGGAACGCGATTCAGTTCCGCCGCGTCGATCTGAAATGTGATACTGAGCAGCGAAAGCAGTCGGCCCACGGCGTCCGAGCCACTACGTGCGTTATCCACCAGGTCCCAGAGCCGGTCCAGCGACAGCAGTTTGCGTATCGCGGGCTCCATTGGGTTCAGAAAGCTGCGCAGTGGCTCGTCCAGCAAGCCGGATATGGACAAAGATTCCCGGCTGAAATCGGTTCGCATGCCGTGCTCCACCTCCGCTTCCAGGGTGACTCCGGGATGGTTTCAGTCAGATGAAAAAGAAGCCAACAATTCTTCGCCGAAATGTAACCGTGTAACATAGAATGGGATGCTATTAAAGGAGTGGGGCAATTGATGAGGAAAACTGCAGCTGTCGTTTTGTGGGTCTGCTGGGTGGCCGTGGCCTATGGGCAGAAGGCGGACGTTCGCCCTGTTCCTCACGTGATCATTATTGGGGTGGATGGCCTGAGCGTGGAAGGTGTGACGGTGGCCAGGACTCCGCGCCTGCACGATTTGATGGCCCGCGGCGCCTGGACTTTGGAGGCTCGCGGAGTGATGCCCACTCTCAGCAGCCCCAACTGGGCTTCCATGATCACGGGAGCGGGGCCGGAGCAGCACGGTATCACCAGCAACGGCGTTCTGCTGCAGAAAATGGTGACCCTGCCGGCGGTGTGCCGCGATGAGGATGGCATGTTCCCCACCATGTTTGAAGTGCTGCGCATGCAGCGTCCCAGCAGCCGCATCGCCATCTTTCACGATTGGCCGGGCTTTGCCGACCTCGTCGAAAAGCACGCCCCCAACGTGATGCAGCACGAGCGCGGCGCGGACAAAACTACGCACGCCGCTATCGATTACTGGAAAGAAAATCGCCCGGAACTGATGTTCGTCCACCTGGACAACGTGGACCACACCGGCCACGAGTATTCCTGGGGCTCGCGCGAATACAACAAAGCCGTCGCGGATGCCGATGGCTATATCGGCCAGTTCATAGACATGCTCAAGGATCTGGACGCGCTGGATTCCACCTTTGTGCTGGTCACCAGCGACCACGGCGGCAAGGGCCGGGAACACGGCAAGAATTCGCTTCAGGAAATCCAGATTCCCTGGATTCTCATGGGGCCGGGCGTGGTGCAGGGAAAGGTGGCCGCTTCGGTCTACACCTTCGATACGGCCGCTACCGTAGCGTGGATTTTCGATATCAATGCGCCCGATTGCTGGATCGGCCGTCCCATCGTGTCGGCATTCACGGCGGCGGCGACCACCGCTCACAATCAGGAGCGGCATGACGCGCAGGGGAACTGCGGTCCGCAGCGCATGTTCACCGGCGCGATTGCGTGGGGATTGCCGCAGCCCGGCGAAGACGCTCTGGCTCATCCCCCCGCCAACGCGGGAAAATGATAGAAACGAATCGCAAGATCGATCTCATCTACATCGATTCAGGCGGTGGCCACCGCGCCGCTGCCAGCGCGCTTTCGGAAGTGGTCAAGCAGCAGGAGCGTCCCTGGGAAATCCGGATGCTCTGCATTCAGGAACTGCTGGATTCCATCGATTTCATCCAGAAAACCACCGGCATCCAATTCCAGGAAGTCTACAACATCATGCTGCGGCGGGGTTGGACGCTGGGCACCCAGCAACTCATCCCCATGATGCACCAGTTGATCCGGATGTCGCATGGCGACCAGGTGCGCGTGCTGCAGCAGCATTGGATGGGCGATCGTCCCGACATGGTGGTCTCCCTCATTCCGCATTACAACCGCGCGATGTGGCAGGCGCTGGATTCCACCTGGCCCGGCACCCCCTACGTCACCGTGCTGACCGATATCGCCGACTATCCGCCGAATTTCTGGATCGAGCCGCTGGACCAGTACGTCATCTGCGGTTCGCCCCGTGCCGCCGAACAGGCGCGCGCTATCGGGTTGCCCCCGTCGCGCATCCTGCGCACGTCGGGGATGATTTTGAATCCGCGCTTCCATCAGCCGGTGAATGTAGATCGGGTTGCGGAGCGGACTCGCCTGGGCTTGCAGCCGGACCTTCCCACGGGATTGGTGCTCTTCGGCGGTGAAGGCTCTCTGCACATCGAGACCATCGCGCGCCGGTTGAACCACGCTGGGCTGAACATACAGTTGATCCTGCTCTGCGGGCGCAACCCGGAAGTAATCGACAGGGTGCGGAAGCTGGCGCCAGAGATCCCCATGGTGATCGAAGGGTTCACGAAAGAGGTGCCGTACTACATGGCTCTGTCCGATTTCTTCATCGGCAAACCGGGCCCCGGCAGCATCAGCGAGGCCCTGGCCATGCGCCTTCCGGTGATTGTGGAGCGCAACGCCTGGACGCTGGCGCACGAGCGCTACAACGCGGATTGGATCGAAGATCGCGGCTTCGGGCTGGTGGTGAAGAACTTCCGCCAGATCGCCGGCGCCGTCCGCGAACTGCTGGAGCCCGAGCGCTTCCGCGAATGCAAGAGCAAGATCCAAAACGTGCAGAATTCGGCCCTCTACGAAATTCCCCTGCTCCTCGAAGAGATTCTCCTTCCACGTTGAACGCACACGATCGTAGGACAGACGATCGTTTTATGTCGTCTGTCTTCTTAGCGCACACATCGCATCCGCGCATCGGCAGGTTGCCAGTGGACCGCTCCGCATGGCGCTATACTGAATCCGCAGCCTCCGCCCGTGTGGTGACAGGGCGAATCCGTTCTGAGCCGCGTCGCCGGCCGATGTGGCTGCATGTAAGGAAACCGGATGACGAATTACATGTGGCTCGCCGGAGCCGTGCTTCTGGCGTGGGGCGCTGCCGCCCAGACGCCGGACGCGCCGCCGGCTTTCGATGTGGCTTCCGTTAAGGTCAGCCAGACCACCCCAACCGGCCGCGACGGCGGCGGCCGCGGCCTGCTTGGCGGCCGTGGCGGGCGCGCCAACATCCAGACTTCCCCAGGCAGCCTCACGATGCGCAATGTGACCCTGAAGAATGCTGTTCGATGGGCCTTCCATATGAGCGAATACCAGGTCTCGGGACCCGATTGGCTCGATTCGACCCGCTACGATATCGTGGCCCGCGCACCTGCCCCAGCCAGCGAGGAACAGCTTCAACTCATGCTGCAGAGCCTGCTGGCAGATCGCTTCAAACTGGTCGTACACCGCCAGAGCAAGGAATTCCAGGTGTATGTGCTATCGCCCGGCAAGAACGGTTCCAAGCTCCAGGAATCCACCAGCCCCGGCGAGGGCAGCATCGAAACGCCAGCCGGCCGCACCAGCGTGGTGGTGCAGCGAACTCCCTTATCCCAGATGGTCGATATGCTGACGCCGGTGCTTGGCGCCCCGGTGCTGGACATGACGGGATTGAAAGGCAAGTACGATATCACCGTCAACCTCGCCGGTTATATGGCCGACATGCAGCTCGCCGGCGGCGGCGGCGCGGCGGATCCGCTTTCCATGGTTAAGGCCGCCCTGGAGCAACAACTGGGATTGAAACTGGAGAGCCGGAAGATGCCCCTGGACGTGCTGGTCATCGACTCCGCCGAGAGAATTCCCAAGGAGAATTGACCCGGGCCGGCAACCCCTCCTCTGCCCATTCCTATCAGTACCTTTAGAATCGCTTCACGAACCATTGACTTCATGCTGCAAAGTAGTCTACAATCGCAAGCAGAATGAAGGCGCTACTCCTCCTCTCCTCTGCCGGCTTCTGCCTGTGCGGCTGCGGAGGATCCAACAATCTTTTGCTCGGCGAAGTGAAGGCCACCGTGGGAACACACCCGGTGGCCGTCACCGATTGTTACCGGGTGAGCGTGGACCCTCCCCGCCAGACGGGGCAAGCCAGTTACGAGTATGTGCCGTGCCGCGACGCGCGGCTGGTCATCAGCAATGAGCAGTTGACCGTGAACGGTCAGGCCTACGGCAAACTGAATCCCCACGACAGCATCCTTGTGGACCACGGTGTGGTCTCGGTGCATTCGGGGAATTGAGTGCGACTGGCCGACTACTCGAAGTTCCGGCGAAACTCCTCGAACTGCTGTCTCAATTCCGCCAGGTCGCGCTCCAGCGCGGCGATCCGCTCCCGATCGGGTGTGTTCCGCTCCATTGCGGGAATGGAGGCGGGTTCTTCCGCCACTTGCACATCGCCTGCCAGCAAGTGGGCCCAGCGCGCTTCGCGCGACCCGGGCTGTTTCGGCAGCCGCTTCACGAATTCCATGTCGGCCAGACGATTCAGGGTGCTTTCCACCGCCTCCAGGTCGTCAAACGTGTGGAGACGATCGCTGCGGCTGCGCAATTCGCCCGGGGTCTGAAAGCCGCGCAGCATCAGCAGACACATCAGGGCTGCCTCGCGCCTGCCCAGGTTGAACTTCTCGGTGAAGGTCTGGGCATGCTTGGGAACGCGCACGTCGCGGCCGGAAATGCGCACAGCCATACCCTTATAGCGAAGGGATTCCAGGGCCTGATCCACAATGGTCTCGTCGAAGTTCACCACCGGATCGCGATTCGATTTCTGATTGCAGGCATTGACCAGCGCGTTGAGCGACAGCGGGTAGTATTCGGGCGTGGTAACTTCCTTTTCCATGAGCGCGCCGAGCACCCGCAATTCGGCCGCATCCAATTGCCAGTCCATCTTTCCAGTGTACGGCGTTACTATAGGGATTCAGCGATGTCATACGAGATGCCGGAGTTTGCGCGGCAGAGCCCGCGTCATCA
The DNA here is from genome assembly GCA_900290315.1 of Candidatus Sulfopaludibacter sp. SbA3. Lineage (GTDB taxonomy): Bacteria > Acidobacteriota > Terriglobia > Bryobacterales > Bryobacteraceae > Sulfopaludibacter. The sequence goes on from OKRF01000301.1 coordinate 43,633, forward strand.
TACCGAACAGGCGGCCCGCGCGGACCGGAACGAACTGGCTGGCGCCATCCGCCGCTCCTGCCATGCGCTGCTTCTGCAACAGTCCCTGGAAGGTTTCTGGTGCGGTGAACTGACGGCCGATACTACGCTGGAATCCGACTACATTCTGCTGCAACTGTGGCTGCACCAGCCCGAAGGCGCGGAGTGGAATCCACCCACCAGGGCGCGCATCGAAAAGGCTGCCCGCGCCATTCTGGAGCGCCAAATGCCCGATGGCGGATTCAATATTTACGCCGGCGGGCCGGCCGATATCAGCGCCACCGTCAAGGCGTATTGCGCACTGAAGCTGGCTGGCGTGGCCACCGAAAGCGACCCCATGCGCCGCATGCGCGCGCGCATTCTTTCCCTGGGCGGCCTGCAGGCCGCCAACAGCTACGTCAAGATCAACCTCAGCCTGTTCGGCCTTTATCCGCGCAAATACGTTCCCACAATTCCGCCCGAAATCACTCTCCTGCCGGGCGGCGTGCTGTATGAAATGTCCTCGTGGACCCGCTCCATTCTGGTGCCCCTTTCCATTGTGCAGGCCTGCGGCAACAACCGGCGTGCTCCCGAGGGCTTCAATCTGGATGAGCTGCTGCGTCCCGGCGGCAGCCTGGCCCTGCCCCGCCGCCGCGGCATTTCGCTCATCTTCCATCACCTGGACCGCGCCTTCAAAGTGTGGGAGACGCGCGGCCCCAAGCGCGTGCGCGGCGCCGCCATCCGGCAAGCCGAAAAGTGGGTGCTGGATCGCACCCGTCACACCGAAGGGCTGGGCGCCATCTATCCCGCGATGATGTATTTCATCATGGCGCTGGATGCCTTGAACTATCCCCTGGACCATCCGGACCGCGTGGAAGCCATTCGCCACTTCGAATCGCTGCTGCTCGAAACCGAAGGCCGCTTCGTCTTCCAGCCTTGCGTATCGCCGATTTGGGACACCGCCCTCTGCGCCTTCGCCCTGGGCGAAGCTGGCGTGAACGGCGACGCCCGCCTGACCGCCGCGGCGGACTGGCTGATCAGCAAGGAGGTGCGCCGCAAAGGCGATTGGAGCGTCAAGCGTCCCGATACCGAACCTTCCGGCTGGGCCTTCGAGTTCGCCAACGAGTTCTATCCCGATATCGACGATACCGCCATGGTGCTGCTCGCACTCATGCACGCCAAAGGGTCGAACCCGCAGGCACAGGCGGCGGCGGAGCGGCGCGCCATCCATTGGCTGCTCGCCATGCAGTCCGAAGACGGCGGTTGGGCGGCTTTCGATGTGGACAACAACTGGGCCGTTCTCAACGAAGTTCCCTTTGCCGATCACAACGCTATGCTCGACCCCACCTGCCCGGACATCACCGGCCGCGTCATCGAGTGCCTGTGCCGGCGCGGCATGGCGGCCGACGAATCGGTGCGGCGTGGCGTGCGCTACTTGCTCAAAGTACAGGAAAAGGACGGAAGCTGGTACGGCCGCTGGGGCGTGAATTACATCTATGGCTCGTTCCTGGCCATGCGCGGGCTGATCGCCAGCCGCTCCGCCGATGCCGTGGATGCCGTTGCCAAGGCGGCGCGCTGGCTGCGCACGATCCAGAATCCCGATGGCGGCTGGGGCGAGAGCTGTGCCAGCTATGAGCGGGATCATTTCGTCTCGGCGCCCAGTTGCCCCTCGCAGACTGCCTGGGCGGTGCTGGGCCTGCTGGCTTCCGGCGATCGCAATTCCACCCAGGTGCGGCGCGGCATCGAGTTCCTGCTGGATCGGCAGCGCGCCGGTGGAACTTGGCCGGAAGATGCGACTACGGGCACTGGCTTCCCCAACGTTTTCTACCTCACTTACGGCATGTATCGGGACTACTTTCCTCTGCTCGCTCTGGCCGCCTCTAGGGGTTATTTGCCCCAATGAAGAACCCACTGTCAAGTGGTGTAGCGTAAGAACTCACAATATTTACAAATCTCCCGATACGTTTTTGACTCGTTCGTGACATCATGCCGGAATGCACTCCACGATCCGAGTCGCACTCATCGGTGATTTCAACGATCAACAGAAAGCTCATATCGCCATCCCGCGTTCGCTAGCCTTGGCTTCCGACGATTCCGTGGAAAGCGTCTGGGTACCCACGGACGCCGTAGGCCGGGGCGATTCCCTGTCGGAATTTCAAGGAATCTGGTGCGTTCCGGGCATGCCCTACCGCAGTGCGGAAGGGGCCATGCGGGCCATTCGTCACGCCCGCGTGACGCGTACTCCCTTCATCGGCACTTCGGCGGGCTTCCAATTCGCCCTGATCGAATTCGCCCGCAATGCCCTGGGCCTGGCCGAAGCCGACCACCAAAAGAGCAATCCCAAGTGCGGGATTCCGCTCATCTCGCCGCTCGACCGGGCGCTCGCCGGCGTACGCTCGCGCGTGCGCTTAGTCGACGGCACCCACATCCGGAAAGCCTACGGCGCCAAGGAGTCAGTGGAAGAATACCACTGCAGCTTCGGGCTCAATCCGAAATACCAAAGGCTGCTGGAAGGCTCGCAATTCTGGGTGGCGGCGGTAGACGACCAGCACGACATCCGGGCCTTCGAACTCGACGGTCACCCGTTCTTCGTGGCGACGCTCTTCCAGCCCGAGATGCGCTGCCTGACCGAAGGCACGCCAAGTCCCCTGGTGAACGCCTTCGTCCGGGCCTGCGAACGTCAGTCCCAGGGCATCACCCGCGTCGCCAGCTAGAAAAAGGGGACAGACGCGCGGTGCGAATTGCGCTGGCCCATGGCCGGTCACGGCGCTGGGGCCGGGGTGGAGGCGTTTCGCGCGTCTTCTTTTGAGTAGTGCACTGGGTTGTCAAAGATCGGTAGCGGTGGACGGGTGAAAATGGCTCAAGCGGCTCCTTAGGCAACCCGGCGGAAGGGCTGTTTGCCGGTCGTGATTTCGGAGAGCGAAAAACCAAACTGCGGGGGTAGGGCTTCGGGCGGGAAGTCGCGTTCCGGGTCGTAGGCTTCTCCTTGGCTGGCAGCGTATTGCGCGAGCACGGTGGCGTCTTCCACGACCTGTTCGAGGGCGGCTTTGCGCTCGGTTTGCAGTTCCTTGAGCATCTTCATGTTGCGTTCCATGCGCCGGTGGATGCGGCCTTCGTAGAGGGACATCAGAGGTTTTTGGCTTCGGAGGCCCAGACGGCGGCCTGCGCCAGAGCGGCGTCGATCTCGGGATGGTTGGCGTGGATTTTGTCGGGATCGGCCATGCCGATGGAGAAGCCGGAAAGATCGATGGCGGTGGAACGGAAGAGGCGCCATTGGTCGTCAGCGATCAATTGGGCGAGTTTCTTCTCGATATCGCCTCCCACGGCAAAGGATGCGAAGACTTCCTGGCAGTGTTTGGTGTAGGCCAACTCGTCGGCTGGCATCATGATGAGAACTTGGCCTGTCAGGCCGTGTCTGTATGCATTAAAGGCGCGAGGGTCGCGCTTTGTGTTAGTTGTGAGGTCGATCGCTTCTGCGAACATAGTCACCTCACTCAAGGTGTATCATGCCGGCTTGGAGCTACTGGCGGGGGTCAGGTGTAAGTGGTCTGTTATGAGTGAAAGAAAGTTTTCGAGATTTGTAGCATCTGTCACCGGATTTTTCCCTCAGGCTCGGGTAAATGACCTGTGGCATCCATCCATGCCCACACCAGCGCTGTGAGAGTTCCGCACGCGCCAGCCACCAGCCCGATCGTGCGCGGGCCTGCGTACTGCGAGGCGATTCCCGCCGCTGCCATGGAGACAATCATCACCGCGTTGCGTAGTGCCTCCAGCGTGGCAAACACGCGCCCGCGATACTGCGCCGCCGCGTGGCGCAACAATTGCGAGTTGTTCAATACGCTGGTGACCGCCATCCCCACGCGCGACACCGTCATCAAAACCAGCGCGGCGCCGAAGGATCCCGTTTGACTGAACAGCATGTAGGCCGCCCCGTGCACCAGGTAGGAGACCGTCACCGCGCGCTTGTATCCGCGGAATCCCGCGCGCCGCCCCACTACGTGACCCATCGCCCCACCCGCCAACAGGCCGATCCCGGCGAACCCCCAGATATCGCCGATGCCGGCCGCGCCCCGGTGGAACACCTGCTCGCCGAAAAGTGCGAACAGCACCTGCGCCGCGCCTCCCCCCAGCGCCCAGCCAAAAGAAATCATCGCGATCCCCACCATCAACGGCACAGACCCGATATACCGCAGGCCGTCCACGAATTCGCGCGCGCCGGACCCTTTCAGGGCAGCGGGTGAAGGAACCGGCCGCCAGGCCATCCTCCAAATGCACCAGGCCGAGAACAGAAACGAGACCGCATTCAATACAAAGGCCGCATCGTAACCCAGTTTCTCCGCGCCCAGTCCGCCCAGCAGCGTGCCGGCGGTGAGTGTGGCCCAACTCGTGGTCTGAGTCAGGGAGTTGGCGGCGTGGATCTCTTCCTGGGTGGCGATGGAGGGCAGAATCGCCGCTCGTCCGGCGGTGAAAAATGGCGATACGAACATCAGCGTGGCGCTGAGCAGGTACAGCAGCCACGGCCGCTGCTGATGCACGGTCAGGACGAAGGCGGCCGCCACGACCGCCCGAATCAAGTCGCTCGCCATCATGATCCGGCGCCGGTCGAAGCGGTCCAACATGACGCCGGCGATGGGACCCGCCAACACCGCCGGAATCGCCCGCGACAGGAAGACTCCGGAAACCACCATTCCCGACCCGCTTTTCGCCATCACCAGGGCCAACACCGCCACGTTATTGAAATAATCGCCAGCCTCGCTGACCACCTGCCCCATCCACATATAGCGATAATTCCGATTCCCGCGCAGCAGGCCCACCAGGCTCGTCATGGCGATCTCATCATAACAATGCGACACTGCAAAACATGGAACTGGAGCCAATGCAACAGAGCGATTGGCCGGAGGTGCGCGCGATTTACCTGGAGGGCATTGCCACCGGCAACGCCACGTTTCAGAAGACCGCCCCCGATTGGCAGGAATGGGACAGCGGGCACCTGGCGCATAGCCGCCTGGTGGCGCGCCAGGATGGCAAAGTGCTGGGCTGGGCGGCCCTCAGCAGGGTATCCGCGCGCCCTGTCTACGCCGGTGTGGCCGAAGTCAGCGTGTATGTGGCGGCGCGGGCGCGGGGCCAAGGCGTGGGCCGCCTCCTGCTAGCCGGATTGGTGACCGAATCGGAACAACACGGCATCTGGACCCTGCAGGCGGGCATCTTCCCGGAAAACGAAGCCAGCGTTGCCCTGCACCAGGCGGCCGGCTTTCGCGTGGTCGGCGTCCGCGAACGCCTCGGCTGCATGGATGGCATCTGGCGCGACGTAGTCCTGATGGAGCGCCGCAGCCCCTAATCGCACACGATCGCGCTCCCTTGAGATGGCGGCCACAAGCGGCCGTGCATGTCCAGGAATGGACCGAATGCCTCATCCTTCTTCGAGTCCGAGCCGAACCGCAGCACGTTGCCATCGGGATCTTCCACCTGCATCTCGTACGCCCACGGGTAGTTCGTCGGTGGATGGCGGATCTTCGCCCCTCTGTCGCGGAATTCCGCCGCCAGCCCCTCCGCGTCGCTCACCCCGATCCACGTCCATCCGCCGGGATGCCCCTGGTCCCCCTGGCACAGGAAGAT
>OKRF01000303.1:0-585 GCA_900290315.1 Candidatus Sulfopaludibacter sp. SbA3
ATAACAGAATGTTGCAGCGATATTCGATCGGCCGGTTGAGCGAGCGCGAGCTCGACCGGATTCTGGAAATCGAGGCCGCCAGCTTCGGAAAAGAAGCGTATGACCGCAAGTTATTTGCAGAATATCTCCACAAATGCGGGGATCTGTTTCTGGGTGCCTGGCGGGGCAAGAAACTTTGCGGGTATATGCTTACCCGCAAGAGCGGTGAGACGCGCGCCGAACTCGTTTCGGTGGCGGTGGATCCGGCATTCCGCGGAAAGGGTGTCGCCAGCGCCCTCATGAAGAGCACCCTCCGCCGGCTGCGCTGGCGCGGCATCAGCCGTTTTGGCCTCATGGTGAAGTTGACGAACGGGCAGGCTCGCCGGTTCTATGAGAAGTACGGGTTTACTAAAGTTAGGATCGTCCGCCAGTACTATGAGGACGGGCAGGACGGGATTTTGATGGTGCGGAAGGTGTGAGTTCACCGCCGGGACGCCGAGGTGCCGAGCACACAAGTGCGTCTCGAATCCTATAGTGGAAACGATCCGCCTTACTCGATCCGCTTCGCGGGCCGATCGCCGTTCTGGTGAAGAATCAGCTCCGTTG
>OKRF01000303.1:595-5185 GCA_900290315.1 Candidatus Sulfopaludibacter sp. SbA3
CTTGCCGACGTAGCGGTCGAGCAGCTTCGGGTCCAGGGTAATTTCCTTATGTTCTTTGGGCGGAGGCGGCGCGAGGGCCGGATTCGTCACAGCGGCCACCGCGCGCGCGATCACGCCGGGCCGGGCGCCGGCCAGATTCGTCAGCACCACCACCGTCAGGCCGTCGTCTACAAACCGCTCGATGTCGCAGGTGAACCCCTGCCAGGCGCCCCCGTGCTCAATCAGCTTGTGCCCGTTGACGGCGTGTATTTCCCATCCGAAACCGTAGCCTGCGGGATTCGGCATGCCGTCGTTGAGCGGAAACACCGTCCAGATGCGGTCCAGGCTGGATTGCTTCAGCAGGTACGTGCCATATAGCGCCTCGTCCCACTTGGCCAGATCCAGCACGTTGAAGTACAGCGTGCCGTCCGCCGTCGAGTTGAACGAGGGCGATACCCAATCCTGATTGCGCAGCTTGCCGCCCTGCTGTTGGTAACCCGCTGAGCGATTCGGAATGATGTCCGCTTCGCTGATGAGCCTCGTGGCAGTCATGTACCACGGCTTGAAGATCCTCTCCTGCAGGAAATCGGCATAATGCTTGCCGGTCACTTTGTGGATCAGCACACCCAGCAGCACGTAATTCGTATTCCGGTAATTCCACTTTTCGCCCGGCTTAAACTCGATCGGGAGGGCCTCAATCTTCTTCACGAGTTCGAAGTCCAGCCGCAGGTAGAAAGGACCCTTTGGTCCAATGCGATCGCCGCTCTCGTACTCCGCCAGCCCCGAAGTGTGGGAGAGCAGATTCTTCACCAGAATCGGCTTCCAGCTTTCCGGCGCGTCGGGAAAGTACTTCACGATGCTGTCATCCAGCCCGACCTTGCCTTCTTCCACCAGCATCATCACGGCCGCCGAAGCAAACTGCTTACCCACCGAGCCCGATTGAAAAATCGTCTCCGGCTTCACCGGGACGTTCAGCTCCACGTTGGCCAGTCCGTAGCCTTTGGCGAGCAGGATTTGCCCGCGGCTATAAATGCCCACGGAGAGTCCGGGAATATGCTCGCGCGCCATCTCTTCCTTCACGTAGCGATCGATGGCGGCGACCTGTTCGGGCTTCAACTCCGGGGCGGACGACGTGGTGATCGGGTTGGTGGCCGCGGGGCGTTCGGCACTTTCCACGACGATCCCTTCGGTCGCTTTCTCGCTCTTTTGCAGCGGCAGCCCGAGCTTCTCCATCGCATCGAAAATGGAGACGGCTAGGGGGTCTTTGGCCGCGCCCGCCGCCTGGCTCGCCATCGCGGCGTCATAGGGCCCTCGGCCCATCCAGTCCAGCGGGAAATCGTAGGCGCCTTTCAGTTCGGTGCGGTCCACCACGGGAAAGACCACGTAGCCTCCCGCGACGCGGGGGAGCAACTCGGCCAGGTCTGTCATCGTGAAATCCTTGCAGGCGAGGTGGAGTTGCCGGGGCGGGCCGTCGGCTCTGGGGCAGTCTTTGCCGGCGCCCGCGGACGGCTGAAGTTTCGCGCCGTCCTTCGCTACCGTCAGCGCGTATACCGGCTCGGTTTTCCTGTTGTGGCGCAGCGCGAGCTTGAAACGCACGCCCAGCAGATTCTGCAGCATCGGCATCAGGTTGTCGCTTGCAGCAGGTGCGGTCTTAGCGGTGAGATCGAACCGGTCGGAATCCAGCCACGCTGGTCCTCCGGTGACACTCTCCTCATCCATGCCGTAGGCGGCCGCGAGGAGCATCCGCAGAGTGGCGTTGCGGCATTGCACGTGGCCGTTCGGAAGGAGGCCCATCGATACCCACTGATCCCCCGGTTTGGCCGCTCGCAGATCGGCGGAGTCGAAAGGGGGTGGGCCAGTAGCGGGCTGGCCGAAAGCGGCTGCCAGGAAAAGACAGACAGCGGCGAGTGTCTTCAGCATGGTGCGATTATACATTTCGACGACACGCCAGGGTGTTACAATCCCGTTCGATGCGACCTCGAACTTACATGCTCTGCCTGGTAGGCTGCGCTCTCGCGGCCTCCGCGTTTGCCGCCGATACTCCGGTATCACCGCTGCTGGCCGTGCTGGAGCACTTCGTGGGGCCGACCATTCCGGCGCGAGGACCGGCCGAGGCGGAGCCGATTCCGCGCAACTGGCCTGAGCCTGCGTCGCTGCCAGAGCGTCCCGGACGCGGCTTGGCGCAGCATGCCATGCTCTATGCCGGCGAAGGCTACAACACCATCTTCCTGGTGAATCACGGCAACGTGGTTTGGAGTTACTCGATCGGTAAGGGCGGCGAGATTGACGACGTCTGGATGCTGACCAACGGCCACATCCTGTTCACGCGGCAAACCGGCGTGGAAGAGATCACGCCGCAGAAACAGGTGGTGTGGCACTACGATCCGCCGCAAGGCACCGAAGTGCACACCTGCCAACCCATCGGGTTGGACAAGGTGATGCTGGTGCAGAATGGACTGCCACCGAAACTGATGATCATTAATAAGAAGACCGGCTCGGTGGAAGTGGAGCACACGCTGCCCGCCGAAAGTCTCACCGATCCTAAGACCGTGCATCCCCAGTTTCGCCGCGCCCGCGTGACCGCGGCGGGCACGTACCTTCTGCCGTTCCTGAGGATGGCCAAGGTAGTGGAGTTCGACAAAGACTTCAAGCCCATCTGGACATGTGAGATTCCGACTCCGTGGGCCGCCGTCCGGCTGCACAACGGCAACACCCTGATTACCGACGAGCACGATAAGCTGGTGCGCGAAGTCAATAGCAGGTGCGAAACGGTGTGGGAAGTCAAACAGTCCGACTTTCCCGCGGACATTGTGCTGCACAACCTGCAGACAGCGGACCGCCTGGCCAACGGCAATACCGTGATCTTCAGCTCCACCGGCGGCACCAAGGCGGAAGATCGCCCCAACATCATCCAGATTGTGGAAGTGACGCCGGACAAGAAAGTCGCCTGGGTGCTGCAGGACTGGAAGAATCTGGGTCCTGCCACGTCGGCTCAATTCCTGGATCAGCCCGGCATTCCCGAAAAGCCCGGCGACGCGCAGCATTTGTGAACCGCATATTCACCGCCGAGCATTTGACTGGGGGGCCCCCAGCCTAGTGGCAGCAGGAAACAACGCATCGGGATTTCGTAAAGGGGCAAATCGGAGCCAGGCACGAAGATTCGCAAAACCGGCGAATTTCGAGCCTGGCACCGGTTTGCAGTGTACGCGTCGAACGAACGTGCTCTTTGTTTCAACAATGACTCCGTTTGTTTTCTTAGGAGACGCCGAGGCGCCGAGAATAACTTCGCCATGTGCAGTTCTACTGCACTTTCAAGAACTGACCGATTTTCTCGTTCAGGAACTTGGCATCCGCGGGATTGCTCGCGGCTCCGGCGGTGTGGCCCCAAAGCGAGGGAATCGGTAGGAGCGAGACTCCCGGAATGAAGGCGGCCTCGTAGCGGGCGTCGCCGATGGGAAAGTAGAGGTCCGTTTCCGATGGCATGTAAAGGAAAGGCGCCTGGATGGAACCGAGCGCCTTTTCCACGTCGCCGCCGAATCCGGCGGTGGCGCCCACGTCGTGACGCTCCCAGGTGCGCATTTGCAGAATCAGATTGTTGGCGTCGGCGCCGGGGATGAAGCGCGTACGAAAGCGCGCGAGCACCTGCTCGAATGTGGTGCCGGGTTGCGCGGTGGTGCGCCACAATTCGCGCCGCCACCATTCCTGCGAGTACAGCCACGCTGCCCACACCGTGCCGAACGCCTCCATGCCTTTGGCAGGTGGAGAAGTGTAGTCGCCGCCTTGAAACGCGGCATCGGCAGTGAGCGCGGCGATCTGCCCCTCCAGCCGCACTACGCCGTGCGGGTATGTCTTTGCCGTCCCCGAAGTGGCCACGATCCGGCCGGCGAACTTGGGATAGCTCACCGCCCACTGAAACGCCTGCTGCGCGCCCATGGAGAATCCCACGATGGCTTGCAGGTGGGTGATCTTCAACTCCTCGGTGAGCAGGCGATGGACGGCGTCCACATTGTCGCGAATGGTCATCACCGGGAAGCGCGGCCCGTGGTACGGTTCCGCGGTATTGCTGGGCGAGGAGGAGCGGCCGTTACCGAACAGTTCCGTGGCCACCAGGAACAGTTTCGCGGGGTCGAGCGCCCGGTCGGGTCCGATCAGCCACTCGTACCCGTGGAAGTTCGCCATGTAGTGCGAAGGTAGCAGCACCGCATTGCTCCTGTCGGCATTGAGGTGGCCGTAGGTGCCGTAGATGACGATGGCGCGCGGCAGCGTGGTGCCGCTCTCCGTGTGAAAGTCCGCGATGGCGAACTCATGCTGCTCCGGCTGCGTCTGCGCCAGGAGCAGGCGTGTTACAAAGATGAACAGGGCAAGTGGTTTGGTGGACAAGTGGCAATCATCTTATCACTCTCAGGAGTTTAAGGACGACAGGGGCCCAGGGGCCGGGGTTGTGTGCGGCGACAAGATCGCCGGCGCTACCGACCGCCGGTTTTTCATGAAGTTTCGCGGGGCGGTCCGCCCATTCCCGACAGGGTCGAAAAACCGGGGCCAGGGGCTGGGGGTCAGGGGCCGGGGCTGTGCAACGGCGCGCTTCGCTCGCCGCACCGGCGGCAAGACCGC
>OKRF01000217.1:0-13976 GCA_900290315.1 Candidatus Sulfopaludibacter sp. SbA3
ACACCCAACGTAATAACACGACTGATTGTTGTTGTAAAGTTTATTTATTTACGGCGCCTAACTCCCCGCCGCCACGTCGCCGAAGTGGAAAGCCCCCGCCTGGTCCGTTGTCGTCGTGCGTTGCTCCGCGCCGCCCACCGTCTCCAGCGTGACGATCGCCCCCGCCAGAGCCAGCCCCGCGCCGTCCTTGACCGTCCCGTCGACGACCGCCGCGGCCGTCTGCGCCGGAGCCCATCCCGCCACCAGCGCCGTCAAAACCAAACCCCAGACAAATGAGCGCATCATCACGGCCACATTATCCACATTAGGTGTATTCTAAGCTCTTTCGCGAAGGCCCACGGCCGACCCTTGCGGTCTTGAAGTGAGATTCAAGCGAAAACGATATTCCCTGCAGATCCTTGCTGCCCATTTGGCTGTGCCCGAACCCGAGAATTGACGCCTTCAGAACACCAGCTTCACCACCAACCCCGCCAGCGCACCACCAGCCAGAGGACCCAGAATCGGCACCGGAGCGTAGCCCCAGTTCGATCCGCCCTTCTTCGCGATGGGAAGAACCGTGTGGGCAATCCGGGGACCTAGATCGCGCGCGGGATTGATGGCGTACCCTGTGGTGCCACCCAGACTGAGGCCGATGCCCCAAACCAGACAAGCCACCAGGTACGGCCCCACACCAGCCGCCGGCCCACTGGTGGAGACAGCTTTGGACCCGATCGCGTTAGCCACCAGCACCAGCACGAATGTTCCGATCACCTCGCTCGCCAGGTTCGCTGCCCTGTGGCGAATCGCCGGCGAGGTGCAGAAGCACGCCAGCTTAGCATCCGCATCCGGCGTCTCGCGCCAGTGCGGAAAGAAATGCAGCCACACCAGCGTGGCGCCGCAGATCGCGCCTGCCAGTTGCGCAGCCAGGTACGGCGCCGCAGATCGCGCCTGCCAGTTGCGCAGCCAGGTACGGCAGGAACTTACTGAAGTCGCCGGTGGCGACGGCGCTGCCGATGGTCACCGCCGGGTTCAGATGGGCATCGCCGCTGCCGCACGCGATGGCGGTGAAGATTCCGCACATTACCGCGAAGGCCCATCCCGCGGCAATCACCATCCATCCAGCGCCCTCCGCCTTGGACTTCCGCAGCAGCACGTTGGCCACTACGCCGTTCCCCATGAGGATCAGAACAAGCGTCCCCATGAACTCGCCGAAGTATCGCTTCTCCATCGCCTATTCCTCCCCCAGCCAGTCGAACGACCGCGTGACCGCCTTCTTCCAGAAGCCATACATTTTCTCGCGCCGCGCCGCATCCATCTGCGGCCGCCAGGTGTGGTCCACACCCCATTGCGCGCGCAGGTCGTCCAGCCCCGCGTAGAAACCCACCGCCAGGCCGGCCGCGTAGGCCGCCCCGAGCGCAGTCGTTTCCTTAACCAAAGGCCGCACCACTTCGCGGTCCAGAATGTCGCTCTGGAACTGCATGAGCAGCTCGTTTTCCACCATGCCGCCATCGGTGCGCAGCACGCCCACCGGCACGCCCGCGTCTTTCTCCATGGCCTCCACCACCTCGCGCGTCTGGAACGCGGTGGCCTCCAGCACGGCGCGCGCCAGGTGGCCTTTGTTGGTATAGCGCGTGAGTCCCGCGATCACGCCGCGCGCATTGTGCTTCCAGTATGGAGCGTACAGGCCGGAAAACGCCGGCACGAAATAGACTCCGCCGTTGTCTTCCACCGTGCGCGCCAGCGTTTCGATCTCCGGACTCTTGCCAATGAGTCCGAAGTTGTCGCGGATCCACTGCACCAGGGCGCCGGTGATGGCCACGCTGCCTTCCAGCGCGTACTGCGCTTTCTGTCCGCCCAATTGAAACGCCACCGTGGTGAGCAGGCCGTAGCGGGAGTGGACTATCTGTTCGCCCGTGTTCATCAGCAGGAAACATCCCGTGCCGTACGTGTTTTTGGCCTCGCCGGCATGGAAGCACGTCTGGCCCACCAGCGCCGCCTGCTGATCGCCCAGAATGCCCGCCACCGGAACGCCTTTCACCGCGTCCAGAGTCGCTTCGCCGTACCGCTCGCTGCTGGAGCAGATCCGCGGCAGAATCGCGCGGGGAATGCCGAAGGCGCCGAGCAGGGAGTNNTCGGTGACGTGCAGGCCGCCGGTGAGGTGCCACACCAGGAACGTATCGATAGTGCCGAAGCGGATCTCGCCCGCCTCGGCCTGCTCGCGAAGTCCCGGAACATGCTCCAGAATCCAGCGGATTTTCAGGCTGCTGAAGTACGTGGAGAGAGGCAGGCCGGTCTGGGCGCGGAAACGGTCCGCGCCGCCGCCGCGTGAGAACTCGCTCACCGCATCACCAACCCGCATATCCTGCCATACCAGCGCATGATGCACGGGACGGCCGGTCCTGGCATTCCAAACAACGGTGGTCTCGCGCTGATTGGTGATGCCGATGGCAGCCAGGCCGCGCGGCGCGAGTTTCGCCTGCTCCATGGCCTCGCCGATCACCTGCGTGGTGCGGAACCAGATCTCATCCGGATCGTGCTCTACCCAGCCAGGCTGCGGGTAGATCTGCTCGTGCTCCTTCTGCGCGCTCGCCACGATGCGGCCGGCGCGATTGAAAATGATGAACCGGGTACTGGTGGTGCCCTGATCGAGTGCTCCGATGTACGAATCCACGTAAACAAGAATACCTTGTCTTGTGCTACGATCCTCCATCATGACCAGGCGAAGCGCGTTTCAAACCATGGCAGCCGCCGCAGCGGCCGTTTCCGCCGCCCCCGCGGCGCCGGGATCCGCCGGCCGGCTCAAGCAATCGTTGTGCCGCTGGTGCTATGCCAAGATTCCACTCGACGATCTCTGCCGCCAGGCCGCCGAAATGGGCCTCAGCGGCATCGACCTGGTGGAACCGGATGACTGGCCCACCATCCGCAAATACGGACTCGTCCCCACCGTCACTCAAGGGAAGGCGACCATTCCCGATGGCTGGAATCGCAGGGAGAGCCACGACCGCCTGGAAGCAGAGATCCGCGCCCGCATCACACGCGCCGCCGAGGCCAAAGTGCCGAACGTGATCACCTTCTCCGGCAATCGCAAAGGCATGAGCGATGACGAAGGCAAAGCCAACTGCATCGCCGGACTGAACCGCATCAAGAAACACGCCGAGGACAGCGGCGTCACCGTGGTGATGGAGCTTCTCAACAGCAAGGTGAATCACAAGGATTACCAGTGCGACCACACCGCGTGGGCCGTGGACGTGGTCAAGGCCGTGGATTCACCGCGCGTCAAACTGCTGTACGACATCTACCACATGCAGATCATGGAAGGCGACATCATCCACACCATCAAGGACAATTTCCAGTACATCGGCCACTTTCATACCGGCGGCGTCCCCGGCCGTCACGAGTTGGACGATACCCAGGAACTGCAGTGGCGCACCATCGCCAAGGTCATCGCCGACCTGAATTTCCAAGGCTACTTCGCTCACGAATTCGTGCCGGTGCGCGACCCCATCACGTCGTTGAAGGAGGCCGTGGTATTGTGCACCGTATAGGTGCAACGCCTCTGCTGGAGGCAACTCCGCATCGTGCGCATGCGTCGAAGTAGATAGGAAGGTAGTGTGAGCGCAGGCTACCCATCACCTTTACAAAGACTTCTACGGTCGCGTCCTCCGCGGCCGCTCCGTTTCTAAGAAACTGGAGACACCGCTGATAAACCTCCCTGGCATACTTGTGCCACAGCCTCTCGATGTATTGCATATCGCCCGTCTCTTGGAATCGCTCTACCAAGATGACATCCGCGAGATCGTCGGGATCTGTCGGACCGGACGTTTTGGAACTCATAGAAGTGACAATCGGCGGTGCGCTAATTCCACAAGCCCGCCACCGGCGACCAATCGCATATCATGGCGATGAAATGCTGAGGCCGAGCTCGAGTCGCTGCTGGATGCCGGCAGGACTTCGCTGCACAGCGAATCACGCGGCACGAACTGACCGGAAATGTCCAAAGCCTGATACCCGCATGAGCCGGCGCGTAATCGGAATGGCTCCCACGTATGGTACGATTCCAGTCGAATCTATGTACCTGCGCTGGGCACTCGTTTTCAGTCTTTCTTTCGTGGCCTTCAGCCAGCAACCCAAGAGCGACGCCGCCGCGGTGGAGCGTGGCAAGTCCGAGTTCAAATCCAGTTGCGGCTTCTGTCATGGCGACGATGCCACGGGGAATCGCGCGCCCGACCTAGTTCGCTCGGCCAGCGTGAGTCACGACGTCAACGGCGAAGTGGTCGGCCCCATCATCCGCAATGGACGCGCGGACAAGGGCATGCCGCCCTTCAGTTCCCTCTCCGCCAATCAAATCGCGGATATGGTCCAATTCCTGCACCGCCAGGCTTACGACGCGCTGCACAGCAATGCCGTGCCGCGCGATTATCCACTCAAGAAGTTGCTTACCGGCAACGTGGATGCCGGCAAGCAGTACTTCAACGGCGCGGGCGGCTGCGCCGGATGCCACACTCCGGCGGGCGACCTGAAAGGCGTGGCCGCTAAATACAGCCCGTTGGAACTGCAGCAGCGTTTTCTGTATCCCGCCGGATCCGGCAAGCGCACCGCCACCGTCACCCTGCCCGATGGCCGGGTTATGGCAGGACCGGTCGTGCACGCCGATGAGTTCGAGATCGCTATCACCGGCAAAGACGGCTGGTATCACTCCTGGCCGCGCAGCCAGGTGAAAGTGGAGATTCACGATACTCTGGCGGCGCACCGGGCCCTCCTGGAAAAATACACCGACCAGGACATACACAATCTGTTTGCTTATCTGGAAACTCTGAAATAATCATGCACCGAATTCTTTCCGCACTCTTGCTTACGGCCTGCGCATACAGCGCAGACACTTCCTGGCCCACTTACAACGGCGATTACTCCGGACGGCGTTACAGTCCGCTCTCGCAGATCAATCAGGGCAATGTGAATCAACTTACGGTGGCCTGGGTGGCGCAGATGCGCGGTGTAGCGGTGAAATCCACGCCCCTATTGGCAAATAGCGTTTTGTATCTCACGACGCCGGACAATGTCTGGGCCCTGGACGCGCGCACCGGCCGCATGATCTGGCACTACCTGCGCGAATCGCAGGGCGACCACATCGGCCAGCGCGGCGTGGGCATGTACAAAGACTGGCTCTACTTCGAGACGCCGGACTGCCACCTGATCTCGCTCAACGCCAAAGACGGCACCGTGCGGTGGGACGTGGAACTGGCCGACCCCAAGCTGGGCTACTTCGCCACGATGGCCCCGTTGGTCATTAAGGATCATGTACTCGCCGGCGTCTCCGGCGACGTGACCGATATTCCCGGCTTCCTGGATTCACGCGACCCGGAAACCGGCAAGCTGCAATGGCGGTGGTACAGCGAGCCTAAGCCGGGCGAGCCGGGGTCTGAAACCTGGCCGCAAGGAACGGACGCCATCGCGCACGGCGGCGGTATGGCCTGGATGACCGGCACTTACGATCCGCAATTGAACCTCACTTACTGGGGTACCGGCAACCCTAACCCGGTGCTCAACGGCGAAGGACGGAATGGCGACAACCTCTACACCTGCTCGATTGTGGCGCTGGATCCCGACACCGGCAAACTCAAATGGCACTTCCAACCCTCGCCCCACGATACGCACGATTGGGACGCCGTAGAGACGCCGGTGCTTTTCGACGACACCGTGGGCGGCGTACGCCGCAAGCTGCTGGCGCAAGGCAGCCGCAACGGCTTCTTCTTCGTGCTGGACCGCACCACCGGCGAGCACGTGCTCACCAGGCCTTTCATATCCACGAACTGGTCCAATGGCCTGGACGCGCACGGCCAGCCCATTGCCATCAAGGCGAAGGAACCGAAGCCGGACGGCGTGCTGGTCTCGCCCGGTTCGGGCGGAGCTACTAACTGGATGGCTCCCAGTTACAGTCCGGATACTGGCATGTTCTATGTGAGTGCGCACAAGCAATGGAGCGTCTTCTATATGACGGCCGAGGGCAAGCCCGAAGGATGGGCCGGCCGCGATCGCGGCCTCGTCAGCCAGACAGCGCTGGAAGCCATCGACACCAAAACGGGTGACATCAACTGGAAGCATGAGATGGGCGACGGCGACGATGGGGCCGGCATTCTGACTACAGCCGGCAATCTGCTGTTCACCGCCGATACTTCCGAGAATCTCATGGCACTCGATCCGGCCACTGGCAAAACGCTCTGGCACGTCGCCGTGGGCGGCCGCATGGCGGCCTCACCCATGACTTACGAACTGGACGGCCGGCAGTATCTGCTCACGGCCATCCAGAACATCATCTTTGCCTGGGCATTGCCCGAGAAGAAATAGATGCGCGCCGCCTTGCTCGCTCTCGCAGCCATGCCGCTGATGGCCCAACAATACGACATTGTGCTGGCCAATGGCCGGGTGATGGACCCCGCGTCGAACCTGGACGCCGTGCGCTTCGTCGGCATCACGGGCGGCAAGATCGCGGCGATTTCCGCGACGCCGCTGGCCGGCCGGCAGGTGGTGGATGTGAAAGGGTTGGTGGTGGCGCCTGGCTTCATCGATCTCCACCAGCATCGCATCAATCCGGAGAACTACGCTTTCAAAGCGCGTGACGGAGTGACCACGGCGCTCGAAATGGAAGTGGGAGTCTTCCAGGTGGCGGCGTGGTATGCGGACCGGGAAGGCCGCTCGGAGATCAACTTCGGCGCCACCGCGGGCCACATTCCAACCCTCATGGCAGTCATGCACGATACCGGCACTTTCCTGCCGCACGATTCTGCCGCCAGCCGCGTACCCACTGACGACCAGCATCAGGCGGCGCTGCGACTGCTGCGCCGCGGCCTGCGGGAGGGCGCTCTGGGAATCGGCATGGGCATCGCCTACGTGAAGGAAACGCGCGC
Source organism: Candidatus Sulfopaludibacter sp. SbA3 (assembly GCA_900290315.1). Classification (GTDB taxonomy): domain Bacteria; phylum Acidobacteriota; class Terriglobia; order Bryobacterales; family Bryobacteraceae; genus Sulfopaludibacter. The sequence goes on from OKRF01000217.1 coordinate 6,885, forward strand.
GCAGATTCTGGACGTGTTTCGTCTCGCCGCGGAAAGCAAAGTCCCGGTCTACGTCCACATGCGCAACAGCGGACCGGTGGAGCCGGGGGCGATCGATTCCCTGCAGGAAGTGCTGGCCGATGCCGCCGCCACAGGCGCATCGCTGCACGTGGTCCACATCACCAGCACCTGTCTGCGCGAGACGCCGCTGTGCCTGCAGATGATCGAAGGCGCCCGCAAACGGGGACTGGACGTCACCACCGAAGCCTATCCCTACACGGCCGGCATGACGGACCTGGCATCCGCCATCTTTGACGAGGGCTGGCAGACTCGCCAGGGCAACATCAGCTACGGCGACCTGCAGTGGGCCGCCACCGGCGAACGGCTCACCGCCGAAAGCTTCGCCCGCTACCGTAAACAAGGTGGCATGGTGGCCATCCACAGCATTCCGGAAGAGGTCGCGCGCACGGCCATGGCGGACCCCATGGTGATGATCGCCAGCGACGGCATTCTGGACGAAGGCAAGGGCCACCCACGCGCCGCCGGCACCTTCGCGCGCGTGCTGGGCCGGTATGTGCGCGAGCAGCATGCTCTCACCCTGATGACGGCGCTGAACAAGATGACCGCGATGCCCGCCGCACGCCTGGGCCTGAAGAACAAGGGCCGCCTCGCCATCGGCGCGGACGCTGACATCACCGTGTTCGACGCCGCGCGAGTTACCGACCGCGCCACCTTCGATGCGCCGGCGCAATACTCTGAGGGGATTCCATTCGTGCTGGTGAACGGAACGTTCGTAGTCAAGGACGGCAAACTGCAGACGGTGACACCGGGCCGCGGCGTGAGGCGTTAGTGAAAAAAGGCGGGGGTGGGGGTCAGAGATCGGTAGCGGTGGACAGGGGAAAACGGCTCAGGGAGCGCGGTGAAGGGGCTGCTTGGGGGCCGGGACGTGCTTCTTGGCGTCGGCCAGGCGGAGGGCGATTTTGGGTAGCGTGGCGAACAATTCCCATCGAAACAAGAAGGATTCTGCTCAGCAATCCCGTGTCTCCAGGATTAGTGAGGAGCGCCAATCTTAACTATGATGGCGATTTTGTGAAAGAACCCAAATGATGCTTTAGAGGTGAGCCGAGTATTATCGTCCGGATTTGTTAGATCCACGCCGCTGTCAGCCGCACCCACAAGGCCATCGATATTATCTATTGCGGGCTCGCCTTTTTGGATCTTACTGAGTCCGGCGATCAGAGTCGCAAAGTTGAGTAGCTTTTTCAGATTCGCCGCATCACTTGCGGACAGCACCCCGTCGTTGACCATGATGTCTAGACACTCCTCCAGGACAATTCCCAGGGCAGCTGCAGTAGCATCGGCAAGTTCTTCGGAGTCCAACCGAGCCGGCGACAAGACAGATGATTCCAGTCGTACCAGCCGCCAATGCGATTTCCGCCTGGTGTCTTGCACAGCTTTACTCACAGCCCGTTTGAGTATGTCTACTGTGAGGCTTTGGTTGAAATGGTCAAAGGCGTCACCGCCTGCGGGCGCGGGAGTGAAGTCAATCGGATTCGCCAATGTTCCCTCGACATCGTCGTGGAGAACGGCCAACGAGCCCACACCAGATGTGACAATTGTGATGAGTGAAGCGAACGAATCCGTATCCGTGCTGATGAGAACTCCGAAGACTCCGGGACCGCTGACCGCTCCAAGATTTACATTCTGGCTGGTCGTAAGATCCTGCTGGGAGCTACTCTGAGAAATATCCGTGGTGATTAGTGCAAGACCTGCACTGTTGACGACAACGACGAGGTTATCGCCAACATTGATTGAATCAGGAAAAGTTACGCCAAGCGCCATAGGCCCCCCAGAATGCGATATATTTCGAAGACTTAGATAAGCAAGGTGATTGTTGCGGATGACGGCTGATAGTGGTTCCCCTTCGAGTGGAAACACCCACAATGCTGCCTAGGCCAATTTTGATCGTTGCGAGGACTCTGGGGCATTGCATAACGAGAGTCCATACGATCAACACGTTGGCCTTTGAATCGAGCGTACTTTCGATTCCGCCGCTCAAGATCTCCCGCCAGGCTTCTCAGATTTGAATGTCAAACGAACTTTATGAGATAGTTAACGTAGACGTTGATAGGACGCGTCTCGTTCCCCCCTCTTGGCTCAATCATAAGAGAGGTGTTGTCCGTCTGCCGGGATTTAAACGGCCCGCCGTGATCCGACGAGACTGGCTGGCTCGTTCCCAGGGTCCCCTTGAGCTGCAGCTCTTGTTATAAAAGGATGCGCGTGGGGATTGGGGCTGATATCGTGGTCATGGTGTCCGATTTGATCGACCTGAATCGTTCCTATTAAGTCGCCGATCGGGACGCTATTTGGCGGCTGCTTCCTCGCATTAAGATCCTTGTCGACGCCCGCTCCTAAATCCGCTCCTCGCAAAAACTGTCCACGGTAGTCAGGAAGATTGAAAGTGTTCTGACCATCACCAGTACCATAGATTTCGTGGATGACATTAAAGAGTGCACTGAACTGTCCCAAACGTGGAACAGCTACTCCATTACACAAGGCCCAAGCGTTCTCAACGGTGACAATCTTTGGCGGAACTTCTCCTCCGCCTTCGATAAAACCGGCAAAAGCGATAACTGTTCCAACTGGAGCATCAGCCATTTGGCCTCCTTAATTAGTGTGAGTGTTGCGCCGTTCCCAACTCTCGATTGCGGCACAGGAAAGAATTGTACATCTGACCGCCGCTGAACGCTGAGGGTGCGGCTTCGAAGGGACAGTCCCGTGCTGACTGACATTGCCCGCTGATCGGGCCGTGCAGATTCTCCCAAACACTGCGAAAGACACTCGCGGATGACCGAGGATTGAGCGTCCGGGACGACTGCGCATACGCGTCCCCGCGCCGACGACCTCCGGCTGGTTTCGATGGCCTGGACCACAGTTCCGGTGTGGAGTGCGGATGATCTACGGTTCTGGCCGGCTCTTTATGACAGCATGACTGCAGTCAGGTTTCAGCCCGATGTCTTTCCTGCCCGGATCGGCTACTGTTGCTGGACTATCACGTCGACCACTTGTAACGTTAGTCCTGATGTTGGCAGGTCTAGCCGGATCTGGGTAGCGACCAAGGTCGCACCGTTAGGGAACCTGATTAAGCTGCCCACCGGCGGGATCACGTCCGCCTGTATGATCTCAATCGGATCAGCGATGTTTGGAGCGAAGAATCTAATTTGCATTGAAGCTGATTTTACAGCAAGATTCGTCCACGACGTGACGAAACCCCATGTTGACGGCAAACGCTAGAACGGTTTACATACCCCGATCATCGCCTCTCGACTTGGCCGTGTAACTCCCGTTCCGCTGAAGTGGCGGGAAAGGCCCGCCAAGTCCCGTTCCGGGAAATTGACAGCTCCGTCCACATTTCGCGCCGCTCGGAGAGAGGTCGGCTCGAAAAGCGATAGCTGGCGCGAACAGCCCTTGCTACACTCAATTCCCTGAGTTTCCGCCGAATCGTCATTGTCGGAAATCGCAGCCGGCCGCTGCAACTTAACGCCTATGTCCGCAACCCGTTTCAACCCTGTCTTCTCACCCCAGCAACAGATCCTCCTTCAGTTCCACCCCCGTCACTTTTCTCACGCGCGCCTCCTGCATCAGGAAATGCAGCTTGCGCGCGGCCAGAGTGTAGGGAATGCCCTCCGTGCGGACGTTCGAGATGCAGTTGCGCTCGGCGTCGGTACGGCCGGGTCGCGGACCATAGGTCAGATAGATGCCGAGACTATCCGGCGAGGTCAGGCCGGGGCGCTCGCCAATCAACACGGCCACCTGGCGGGCACCGAGTAGCTCGCCGATTTCGTCGCCCACCGCTACGCGGCCCTGTAGCACCATGGTCAGCGGCGCCAGGCTCCAGTCTTCCAGCAGAGGCAACAGTGCGTCCAGCAGAGGCCCGGCGTGATGATGCACGGCGGGCGCGGAGAGGCCATCGGCGATCACCAGGGCCGCGTCGAAATCGCCGCGCTCCAACCGCGCACGCGAGTCTTGGCTCAGTTTGCGTCCCAGGTCGGGGCGGCGCAGATAGGTGACGCGATCGGGCGCGGCGCTGCGCAGGAGCAGGTGCGGCCGGGCGAGCGACGCGGCGTCCAGCTCTTCGTACACGGCGTCGCGCGCCCGTGCATGATCCAACTGAAAGCGCAAAAGCTCCGCGGTGGGCAAGCTGTGGCCGCTGCGGCCCAGCGCCACGCGGGCAGGCGTGAATTGTCTCAGGAAAGCAGCCATGTCGCAGGTAGTAAATCGGGCGCTTCGGCCAGCCACGCTTCGAATTCGGGAGCGGGCTTGAGACCCAGCACCTTGCGCAGGTAGAGCGCATCGTGAAAGCTGGTGCTCTGGTAATGCAGCATCACATCGTCCGCGCCCGGAACGCCCATGATGTAGTTGCAGCCAGCCACTCCCAGCATGGTGAGCAGGGCGTCCATATCGTCCTGATCGGCCTCGGCATGGTTGGTGTAGCAGATATCGCAGCCCATGGGAACGCCCAGCAGTTTGCCGCAGAAATGATCCTCCAGGCCGGCGCGCAGAATCTGCTTGCCATTGTACAGATACTCAGGCCCGATAAAGCCGGCCACGGAATTCACCAGCAGCGGCTGAAACCGCCGTGCCACCGCATAGGCGCGAGCCTCGCAGGTCTGCTGATCTACGCCGTGGTGGGCATTGGCCGAAAGGGCGCTCCCTTGGCCCGTTTCGAAGTACATCACGTGAGTCATGCCGTTGGCCGCGCGCGCGGCCTGGCAGGCTTCGTCCAGCATCGCCAGGTTGATGCCGAACGATGCATTGGCGGCCGCGGTGCCGGCGATCGATTGGAACACCAGGTCCACCGGCGCCTTGCGCGCCAGCGCCTGCATCTGCGTGGTCACGTGGGCCAGCACGCAGATTTGCGTGGGAATGCGGTAGCGCTCGCGGATGCGTTCGAGCATGCGCAGGATGGCTTCGACGGTGCCCACGTTATCGGTGGCTGGATTGACTCCGATCACGGCGTCGCCATTGCCGTAGGAGAGGCCATCCAGCACGCTGGCCGCGATGCCTTTCAGATCGTCGGTGGGATGGTTGGGCTGCAGGCGCGTGGAGAGACGGCCTGGGAGGCCGATGGTGGAGCGGAATTGGGTCACCACGCGGCATTTTGCGGCGACGGTCACCAGGTCCTGCAGCCGCATGATTTTGCAGACAGCGGCGGCCATCTCGGGAATCAGTCCCGGGGCCAGCGCGGTGAGGCGCTCCGCGTTGGCTTCGTCACTGAGCAGCCAATCGCGCAACTCCCCCACGGTCAGATGGGCGATGGGCGCGAAGGCAGCGGCATCGTGCGAATCGCAGATGAGGCGCGTGACCTCGTCGGTCTGGTAGGGAATCAGCGGTTCAGCCAGGAAGGCCTTGAGCGGCACGTCGGCCAGCTTGATCTGCGCGCGGGCGCGTTCCTCCGCCGAGTCCGCGGCCAGGCCGGCCAACTGGTCGCCGCTGCGCGCGGGGGAAGCCTTCGCCAGCAACTCGCGGAGGTTCATAGCCCGGCGAGTTCCCTCCGGATGGCGAAAGCCGTCTTCTCTTCCGGCGCCAGAACCAGGCGGTGGCGCGCGTGCACGGCGTAGTAGCCAATCCCCAGGAGGAACCAGATGGCCGCGCCGATCACGCCCTTGTTGTAATCGGGATTGCGAAACAACACCAGCAGTGTGGCCGCCGCCACCAGTGCGGCGAGGACCGCTCCGGGTATGCCGGCCGGGCTCACATACGGGCGCTCGATGTCCGGAAATCGCAACCGCAGCACGATGAACGACGCCATCTGCAAAATGTACGCCAGCACCGCGCCGAATACCGCCATGTTGAGCAGAATAGCTCCCACGGGGCTGCCTTGCGGCGTCAGGTGGATGGCCAGGGCGACCGCGAAACCGAGGGCCGACCCGGATAGCAGGGCGCGTTGCGGTGTCTCCCTGGTGCCATGCGTCACTGAAAGGAAGGTGGGAAAATAACCCGCGCGCGAGAGCGAATAGATCTGCCGCCCGTACGCGAAGATGATGGTGTGAAAGCTGGCGACCAGGCCGGTGCAGGCCAGCAGCGCCAGGACGCGCGTCTTCAATCCCTGTCCGAAAATGGTCTGGAATCCGAGAAACAGGGGCTCATTGGACACCGCCACTTTGGCCACGCCAGGGGCGATTCCGGCGCTCAGCACGACCGTGAGAAACGACACCACAATCAGCGTTACGAGGCCGTAGAGAATACCGCGCGGCATGTCGCGCTTGGGGTCGTGACTCTCTTCCGCCGCGAGCGGCAGTTGCTCGATGCCCAGGTAAAGCCACAGGGCGAAAGGCAGATTCAGAAACGCGCCCCACGCCGGCTTGATTCAGAAACGCGCCCCACGCCGGCTTTACGCCGCGCGGAAAATAGGGCGAGGCCCAGCGCGCCAGTTCGAAATGCGGCGCGGCGCCCACCCAAAAGACCGCCAGCACGGCGAGCGCGATGACGGTGACCACCACCGAAACATGAAACGTCATCTCCACGCCCCAGACGTTCAACGCCACGAAGATGCCGTAACAGAGCAGCCACCACGCCGGCTCCCACGCGCTGGATGTGCCGAAAATGGCGCCCAGGTACCCGCCGATGCCCACTACGATCACCGCCGGAGTGAGGATGTACTCCATGTTCTCGGCCAGCCCGGTGATGTATCCGCCCCACGGCCCCATGGCGGTGCGCGCGAAGGAATAGGCGCCGCCGGCGTGCGGCAGAGCCGGAGACATCTCGGCGATGGAAAAGCACAGCCCGATGTACATGGCGGTCATCACGACCACGGCCAGCAGCATGCCGCCGAAGCCACCCGCCGCCATGCCGAAATTCCAGCCGAAGAAATCGCCCGAGATCACCGCGCCCACTCCCATGGCCCACAACTGGAGTACGCGCGCGTGCCGGCGCAGACGGCGGCGGGAAAGATAGGCGGGGTCCGCCGGAGTGTAGGTAGTTTTCACGAGTGCGTTGGAACCAGTTTACGCTACATTACAGGGTCGAAAAACAGGGGCTGAGGGCCAAGGGGCAAACCCGAGCCAGGCACGAAGATTCGCCAAAAGGCGGCGAATTTCGAGCCTGGCACGA
>OKRF01000217.1:13986-14862 GCA_900290315.1 Candidatus Sulfopaludibacter sp. SbA3
AAGGCGGCGAATTTCGAGCCTGGCACGAGTTTGCGATTTCATGAAGTCTGACGGGCGGAACGCCCATCCCAACAGACGACACGAAACGATCGTCTGTCCTACTCACGGAGCTATAATCTGCGTGAGATGCGCACACTTGTCTTTGCCTGTTTATTAACTGCTTCGGTCTTGACTCAGACCGGCAGAAGTTTCGCGCCGGCTTACCCGCCGCAGGAACCGGCTTCGTCGCTCGATGCACTTTTGCGCGACGTATGGGCGCAAGGAGCCGGCAAAGCGTACGGCTTGTACATGGGAAAGAGCACCGTGCCCATGGCCGCCGCGGCGCGCGAGGCCTTCCCGAAAGACATGTTGCGTCTGGCGGAAGACGCGAACGTGGGGGCGATCATCCTTCAGAAATCCAAGATGGAAGTTTACCCCAAGAGCCATTTACCAGAGGCGCAAGCGTTTGAGGGAGCGTACTTCGTCCATTTCATGCGCGCCGACTTCACGGGGGACACGATCACCGAGCGCATCTATATCAACGTGCATCCCGACCACGCGGCGGCAGTGATGGGATTCATCGTGCCGGAGTTGCTGAAAAAAGAGCGGGGGATCATGGAAGCCAAGGTGGCCACGCCTTCGGAGCTTTCCACCCGGGCGGACTCGATCGTCATTTACGCCAACTCGCTCGCCGATGTGGATTGGGCCCTGGGGCGGCTGAGCGAATACCAGGCCGTTCACAAGGACCACTTTCTGGCTGACTTGCCTGCGGCCACGCGCCCCAGAATGATTGGCGTGAGTACGGCGGCGCAGCCAGCGGCATCGCTCAAATCGGACAGCTTCGGCTCCTACATGGCGAATACGGCGGCTGCCGCCTTGAGCCAGCAGCCGCCGCCG
>OKRF01000304.1:0-4734 GCA_900290315.1 Candidatus Sulfopaludibacter sp. SbA3
AATGGAATTACACGATTCTTCCAAATACGAAGTTGTAAAGTTTATTTCTTTACGCAGCCTAACCACGATCCAGGCGGATTCCTGTCTGGTCCTCTCACCGATGCACACACCCGTCTGCGGAACGCTCTTGAGATCTCTCTGGTTGCGAACGCCGCCGGCGAAGGGCAGACCATCGCGCCAAACACGTGGGTGGCGGTGAAGGGCCAGAATCTCGTGCCTGCCGGCGATATCCGAATCTGGAGGAACGCCTACGTCTACTTCATCAGCCCCAATCAGGTGAACATTCTCACGCCGCCCGATGCCTTGACTGAATCAGTTCAGGTACAACTCGCCAACGGAACGGCATCACCGCCACGGTGACGTTTCGCCGCTGCGTACAATGGGCAGACCACGCAGAGCAGAGTGCTCCTCACGGTGCAGCACTAGCCGCTACCACTTCGTAGGGCCGCATCATTTCGTTGTCTTCGTGTTCCAGCACGTGACAGTGCCAGACGTAACGGCCGGCGTAGCCCTCGAAGCGTGCGATGATGCGCGTCACCATGCCGGCGTGCGCGCGCACCGTATCCTTCCATCCACTCTCGGTGGGCTCGGGTGCCTCCACCGGACCGGTGTAACGGATCTGGCCGGTCCTGCGAAACGTGTACGCATCGTAGCGCCGCCGGTCGAGAACCTGGAATCGCACCAGGTGGAGATGGATCGGGTGAGAGTCTTCCGTGGGATTAGCGATGCTCCAGATTTCCACCGTGTTCAGCACCGGCTTTTCGGTGATGGGCATGTCCCAATGTGCGCCGTTGAGCAGCATCTTCATGGATTCGCCAGCACCGTTCATGTACTCATCGATGGTCATCACCCTGGTGCGCACGGCCGCCGATTCCGGAATCCGCGGCACCGGGCGTAGCACTGTGGGCAACGCCGCACCGCGTGCCGCCGCTTGCCGGCCGACGCGGAATTGCATCAATTCGAACGAGTCGCTGCGCAGCAACACGCTCTCGCCGCCGCGGCCCTGGAAATCCATCACGAGATCGACACGCTCTCCTGGAGCCAGCACGAAACTCTCGATCCCCACGGGCGCCGGCAGCAAACCCTGGTCCGTACCGATCAACTGAAAATGCTGCCCATTGCTCAGGGAAAGATGGTAGAACCGCCCGTTGGAAGCGTTCAGCAGGCGGAAGCGATACAGCCGCGGTTCCACGTCCAGATTTGGAAACAGTTTGCCATTCACCAGCATGGCGTTGCCGAACACTTCGGGAACCCACGGGGAATCGGGCCTGCCGGAGACAGGATACTCCAGGCTGCCGTCTTTGCGGAGCAGGCGATCGCAGATCACCAGGGCCATTTCATAACGCCCACGCGGCAGTGGCAGAGCTTCTTCGGCGGCATCGCGCACCACGTACAAGCCCAGCAATCCGGCATAGATGTTGAGCCGGTTGATGCCCATGGCGTGATCGTGATACCACAGTGCGGCCGCTTCCTGAAGATTGGGGTAGTAGTAAATCGCGCTCTTCCCGCTGGTGTACCAATCCTCCGGGTACCCGTCACCTTCAGGCGGGACCTTGGCGCCGTGAACGTGAACCACCGTGCGCACTTCCGGTTTGTCCGCCTCCGCGCCATGCAGGGTGTGGTCGATGGGCAGGAAATGGCGCTGCGGCAGTTCGTTGACCCACTCGATCAACGCGCCCTGCCCGCTGTGCATTTCCAGTGTGGGGCCTGGAAATGCGCCATCGAACGTCCACAGGCGCGTGGGCGAAAGATCGCGATGCAGCCTGGCTTGTGCCTCCCGCATGGCGATGCGGAAATAAGGGACTCGCTTGGACGGATTCCCGGGCTCGGCCCTCCGTGCCGTGCTTTTGGCCACTGGCGGGAGNAGGAACGCCCGCCGCTGCCGCATAAGCAGCGGCGGATTGTAGGAACAGCCTTCGGGTAGTGGACACTCGGCTGGCTTTATTGCACCGGCTGGCCGCTGTTCGGATCGAGAATCAGCCTCTTCCGGTTCTCCTTGCTGAAGTCCAGCATACCGGCAATCGAGTTGGCGATACTGTCGAACGATCCCTGTCCGATGCGCTGCCCGCCCAGCCAGTTATCTTCTGCGAACCGGATGATGGAGCTAAGGTCAGTCACGGTGTGATCCACGAAATTCTGCCGCGACCACGGAGAGATTACCAGCATCGGCATCCGCGGGCCGTAGCCGCAGCGGCCCTGCGCCGGCATCGTACCGCTAACTCCAACCATGGCGGTTGTGCCGTCGCCGCAGGCACCCGGTCCGGTGAGAAGGTCCGCGGCGCTGGTGGATTGATTCACAACCGGCGCCATCTGGTGATCGTACCAGCCGTCGGAGTCGTCATAAGCAATCACCACCGCGGTGTGCTCCCAATCGGCCGCGGGACTCTGCAGGAAGTTGATCACCTGCACGATGAACTGCTGCTCGTCCAGGGGATCGGAGTATCCCGCGTGCCCGTCCTGATAGCCGGGAGCTTTCAGAAAGCTGACGGCCGGGAAGTTGCCGGCATTCACAGCATCGTAAAAATCGTGTACATCGTATTGATGATTGGCTGCGTCGCCGGAGTAGCCGATCGTGCTGACGCTCTTCGGCCGGGCATGCGTCGGGTTGGCCGTGCTCTTGTAATACTGGAAGGGCTCGTGGTGGGGAATGTAGTCGGCCTTCTTGGTGGCGGTGACCACGCTGGTGGTGCTTCGCGCACATCCCGTGGTGCCGTTGGCGTTGGTGATGGTCAGATCGAACCCTTGCGTGAAGAAACCCCAGGTCACGTTGGCCGCATTCAGCATATCGCCAATGGTGGTGCCTGTGATACTGAACTCTTCACCCGTCGTGGTGGAGCAGACATCACCCAGGGGATCCGCATCCCCGATATCGGTTATGGTGCCATTCCCGCCATCCACCACGGCGCTGGTGCCGTTGATATTGCCGACGACGCCGTTGGTCTGGCCCGAAATCAGGTTGATCGCCCCGGGTGTGGAAGGCCCGAACGTGGTGTCGTACGAGTTATCGCTCATTGCGAAGCGCTGGGCATAATTCCACATGGCCGTGACGGTGTTGCCATCGTAGTACCCCATGTTGATTCCAGTGGTGGCGAACACGTTGCTGAACGGAGACGAAGCTGCCGGCGGCGGTCCTGCCACTCCTACCGAGGCGGGAAACAGGTCCATCAATCCACCGTGAATGGCCGCTTGCTCCGGCCCATAGTTGTGATTCTGATCGCTGGTGGCGGCCTGGGAACGGTCCAGGCGGAACGGATTCGTCGCTCCCGCGCCATTCTTGGCGTTCATGGCATTTGGATTCTTGTTGAGGATCGCCTGCGACAGTCCGTTGACTGTGGGCGTTCCCTCTTTGGCTTTGAAGGCGGGTTGGCCTTCCGGATTCAAGGCATTCGGATAGGTTCCGAAGTAATGGTCAAAGGATACGTTTTCCTGGAAAATCACTACCAGGTGACGGATGGGCGTGATGGGCGCCGGTCCCGCCGATTGCGCATGAACGGTGGGCGCGATCAGGCTGAATGTCAGAAACTGCACCATCAGAGTGGCAACGAATGGACGCATCTCTCTCCTCTTCGCAAGAGGATCGCAGACGCCCGATTACATCAGGATGACGATTGAGATTCAATTCTCTAAATATTGTGAAATGCTCACTCCACCATGCGGTGGCTGGCGCTGGCGTCCAGGTCCAGCTTGTATATCTTCTTTAACTCGGCGATCAGTTTCAGAGTCTGCGCACTGAACGGACTCTTTCCTTCAAACGCGTGCAGGACAATCCCTTCAATCAAATCCCCCAGGGTCAAATCGTGATACTCGGCCAGACCTTTAAGCACCTTCAGCAGGCGTTTCTCCATGCGGACGCCGGTCTGCACCCGTTCGACTTTCAAAATTTCGTGTTTTTTCTTCATTGTCCGAACCCAAATAGCGCTGCCTGTGCCGGGGCGATCACCGCCGCGGCTTCAGTCAACCCCATTACGTGTCCGGCCACTTTCATTTTCGGCACATGTTCTCCTGACCAGAAGAATCGGGAGTTCGTTCAATAGTCGCCAATGATATTCCGGCCCTGGAAAGCCGCCCAATCGATGTGGGGCAGGAACAGGTGCGGATCCGCGCCGCGCTCCGCGACGCGCCAGTGCAATTGCTCGTCCACGATAAGGTGCATGGCGCGGCCACAATGCGCGCAGGATGTGGCGATCTCCACGTCCAGCCGTTCGTTTCGGAGGCGCCCTTGCACGAAGGGCGTAGCCAGAGAGTCTTCCGCTCAAGCGCCGAAGATTCGCTCGCCGGTGCTGAATCGCAGGCGATGCGGCGTACGGTCGGAAGTCACCGGAAACGCCCAACTGACCTCGCCGAGTCCGTTGCGCACCAGGAAGAAGAGATGCTTCTCCAGATCGTCGAGCAGTCCGGTCACCGCCGGGATGTCCAGGCCAACAGACGTCGCGATCTGCGCCGGTTTCAACGGCCTCCCGCCATGCTTGTTATTTTGGTATACCGGCAGGCTGAAGCCTGCCCCACCATTAGAACGTCAGACGCAGGCCCAATTGAATGTTGCGCATGGAGCCAAGCGGCGTTGTGCGAATGGTGCCGAAGGCGGCGGCGCTCAGAGTGCCATTGGGCGCGCTGAGATTCACAAAATTGAAGAAGTTGGTGAATTCGCCGCGCGCCTGCAGGGTGAACCGTTCGGCGAACTTGAAGTCGCGGAAGAGGCCCAGATCCACGTTGCGCGACCCGGGAGCGTCCACT
>OKRF01000304.1:4744-9834 GCA_900290315.1 Candidatus Sulfopaludibacter sp. SbA3
ACCCGGTCGTTGTTGTTGCCGTCCAGGTTGATGTCGCTGCCGGAGGTGATGTTGACCGGAATTCCGCTCTGTAGGGTGATGATGGACGATAGCTCCCATCCATTGATCACGCTACGCAGAACGGGATTGACTTTGCCGAAATAGTCCATGGTCCAGATTAGGGAAGCGGTGGCCACATGACGGCGGTCGTTGTCGGACCGGCCGCGCTCCAACGCCAGATTGTGATAGTCCTCAGCGCTGCCATTGGTGGTGTTGTTATCGAGTTCCACGTCTTCCAGATCCTTGGAGAACGTGTAGAAACCCTTGGCACTCAAGTGATGCGAGAAGCGCTTCTCCACCGTGATCTGCATGGCGTTATACGCAGTGTTCATCACGGACTGCACCGAATAGATGTTGGAGAGGACGTTGGTATCGATGGGGCGCCGCGCGTTGACGTTCCCTGTCGTCGCGGTGCTGTTGTAAAAAGGATAGTTCAGGTCTTCGGCGAACGGCAGGCGCCGGCCCAGGGAGCCGACATAGGCTGCCGTGACGGTGAGGTCTTTGACGATCTGCCGCTGCACCGAGAAGTTCAACTGGTAGGTGTAGGGCCAGCGGTAATTCGGCGCGACGCCATAAATCGCCGCGGGAAAAATGAACTGGGGATTCGATGGATTGTAGCTGTACGGGAACGGATTGACGCCGCCCGGCAGCAGGCCGTACGGATTGGTGAGCGACTGCACGTTGTTGAACTGCTCGCGCACCGCGAAGGGCTGATAATTCGACGTGGAGTTCCACTCGTTACCCGAGACGCTGCCATAGAAGATGCCGCCGGCAGCGCGGACAGAAGTCTTGCCATCGCCGAAGGGATCCCAGGCAAGGCCGACACGCGGGGAAAAGTTAGTCTTTTGGGCGCTGACGATGCCGCGGCCGATTCCCGGATCGCCGGGCACCAGCAGGCCGGTCGGAATGTTGGCGCCCTTCAGGATCTTGGACTGCACTCCCTGTTCGAATGTGGATTCGCGGTCGAACGGGTCGGTGGGCGGCGTTTGCAGATCCCAGCGCAGGCCCAGATTCAAAGTGAGGTGCGAGTTGACGCGATAATCGTCCTGGAAGAAAATCCCGGCGGACCAGAAGTCATCCATGGCTGTGATCGGAGCATCCTGATTCATCGTCACCGGTAGACCGAGCACGAAATCGGCAAGGGCATTGCCGGCGTACAGGGAGCCCAACTTGGTATTGGCCGTCTTGGTGCCGGTGAAACTGAACACGCCGTAGTTGTTCAGCAGCGTCTGCTGAATGTCCTTGTCGAGTGTGTCCTTGTCGAGTGACAGTTCGGCGCCGAATTTCAAGGTGTGGCGGCCATGGGTATAGCTGAGTTGGTCGCGCGTGGAATAGAAGTTGGTGCCGGCCACCGGACCGGAGATGGCCTTCGAGAGGGTGAAGTAGCCGGTAACGGTGATCTGCGGAAGCGAGGGTGTCCCCTGAATCCCGTAGCTGGAACCCAGATCGCCGAGCGACATTTGGGGTGTGCTGAGGCGTCCGCCGAAGTTCCGCGTGTAAGTGACCCAGAACTGGTTCACCGTATTCGCGTTGATGCTGTGGGTGTCGCTCAGGTTGACGTTCTGCTGGCGCCAGTCGAAATTCTGTGTGGACCAGGGGATGTTGCCGCCGGGGGACTGAGAATTGTGGCCGCNNTTCTCATAATAGGTGCCGCTCAGCCGATTGCGATCGGTGAAGGAATGGTCGACCTTCACCAGATACTCGGAAGTGTTATACGGCTGCGGAATGTTTCCCTGCCAGAAATTGCCAGGCAGGTTGGAGGCGGGGATGTACTTCGAGAGGATATTCTGCGCCGTGGGGTCGAGACGGTTCTTCGGGATGATTGCGCCCGGAAATGGTGCGCTATTGAGGGGATCCACCGGCGGAATCTTGGACTGCGAGAAGTCGCCGTTACGTTCCAGGGTGGTAGGAACGATGGCGCTGTTCAGGAACGAACTCATGATCTGACGCAGGCCGGAGTAAGTGCCGAAAAAGAACGTCTTGTTCTTGCGGACAGGTCCGCCAACGCTGCCGCCGTACTGATTGCGGTGCAACGGTGTGACTGACACACTCCCCCATTCATGCGCGTTCAAATCGTTATTGCGGAAAAACTCGAACAACGAGCCGTGAAACTGATTGCCGCCGCTGCGCGTAATGATGTTGACTACGCCGCCGGCGAAGCGTCCGTATTCCGCGCTGTAACTGTTAGTCACCACACGAAACTCTTCCACCGCGTCCGGATTGGGAGCGATGTTACCCGTGTTGCGCAGACCAGTCATGTTCGTGCCGCCATCCATATAGTAGTTGACGGAACCAAGCCCGCCATCCACACCACCATTGATCATGGTGCGCTGTTCGGGGTAGCCCAGAACAATGCTGTTGCCGGTGGACTCCACACCTGGAATCAGTTTCAACAGAGAGTAGACATTGCGCCCCACGATCGGTAGCGTGGTGACTTCCGCATTCTCCACCGTGCGCCCGATCTGCGCGTTTTCCGTGTTGACCAGAGGGGCGCCCGCCGTCACGTCGATCTCTTCGGTCATGGTGCCGACGTCCAGGGACGCGTCCACGCGGGCCATTACGTTGACGTCGAGTGATATGCCCTTCTGCACGAATTTCTTGAAGCCGGTGGCCGTGACCTCCACCACGTATGCGCCAATCGGCATGAACTCGAAGCGGTATTGACCTTCCGCATTACTTTGCGCGGTGCGCGATTGATTTGTCCCCACATTGGTGGCGGTGACCTGTGCGCCAGGCACCACGGCGCCGGACTTGTCCATCACGGTGCCGTATAGAGTTGTGGTGGTTTGCGCGTTCAAAAGAGACGCGGTTACGGCGAAGAACGATAAAGCGGCCAAACACACTACGACTTGCCTAGACATTCCAACCTCCTGGTTGTCCCTACCTATTTTTGCCCCTGTAACCTCAGCAAAGTTTCGAGTAAGTAATAGTCTCCGTAGGTCAGCATTCCTTCCACGGGCCGGGTACCGGTCCCGTGACGAAATACTCCCGGGGGAGTCCGATCTCCTTCTCCGACCGGCGCGAGATACCTGTCGATGAGGGACTGCACAATGGTTTCGGCATCGCGCCGGTACTGCGCGGCGCGTGATTTATCTTGAATCAACTCCGAGATCCCGAGCAGACCGCCGGCGAGGATGGCTGCCGCCGAAGAATCGCGGTTGCGGAAGAAGACGCCCTCGTCGCAGAAGTCGTACCAGGGCACGCCGTCGGCCGGGAGGTGCTCCACCGCATACTGCGCGGTCTTCTCAGCCGCGGCCAGCAGGGCCGGGTCGCGTGTGGCCTTCGCCGCTTCGGCGAATCCGTAAACCGCCCACGCCTGCCCGCGTGACCACGTCGAATCCGAAGAGAGCCCCTGGTGCGTGTGGGTGAACACCACCTGCCCGGGCGGTGTGTGATTCGGAAAATCTACCGTCTTATTGCTCGAGGTGAATGTCTGGCGGCCGTCGCCCNNGAGCCACTCCGCGGAGCGCAATGCATGCTTGTGTCCTAAATCGGCCCACTGGGCGTCGCCAGTCTCCTTCGACGCCCACCACCAGAGTTGCAGATTCATCATGGTGTCGATGATGGTGTCGTCACCATTCACGCCCCAACTGGCCACCAGGTTGGTGAGCGGATTGTAGAGTTCCTTCAGGCGAGCCGCGGCACGCAGGCCTTCGGCGCGATATTTCGGATCCTTGGTCGCTTCATATCCCAGCACCGAGGAGTAGAGATTGAGGAAGCCGGTATCGTGATTCTGCTCCGCCTCCATCCCCATGATGCGCGACGTCCAGAGTTCCGCCCATTGTTTGTATCGCGCGTCGTGAGTCACGTTATACAGCTTCCACAACTCGCCAGGCCAGAATGAGCCAGTCCAGAAGTAGCCCTTCCCCGCCTTCCATTCTCCGGTGGCGCCGTCACCTTCGGTGAAGAATCCGGTGCCTTNNTCCGGAGTGGCCGCTGCCGATAAGATTTCCACTTTCACGGGTTCGGCGATCCGGCTGCCGATGGCCTTCATGTAAGCCACAAAGCTGTCGCGTGTGGGCCGCGCCGCCGCCACCGAGAGTGTGCCGCCGTTCATACGATCTGCGGGCGTAGCAGCATTCGTCACCAGCCGCTCGCTGTTTTCCTGGTCCCACATGGCGGCCCCGTAAAGGTGCGCCACGCCATTGCGCGGCTGCAGCGCCAGCAGCCGATTGGCCTCGTCTGCACTCGCCTCGCCCGCTTCCTCGCGCGGCACTAGCACAGCAACGCCCAGATTCTCATCCGGCAAATCGATGAGTTGCGCCTTGGTGCCTGACACCACCACCTGGTGACCCCACGTGGCCACCACGCCGGACGGTGCAATGCCGGCGTCCAGATTCTCCGTGCCGGGCTTATTCGGAATGCCCGTCACCAGCGCCACGCCCTCGCCATTCTTCACGGTGATGCGATGCTCGAAGCCGTGTTCCCCGGCCCACTGAGTAATGCGGCTGACCAGGTCCACCGTGCGCGAGCCCACTTTCCATCCGGTGTATTCGAACTCCAGCATGGCGCGCACAGGCCCCGCGGAGAGGATGCGCCATTTCCGGTCCGTCACTTCTCCCACCGGCGTGACCTTGCCATCCACCATGGCACCGATACCGGCCACCCCGAGAGCCTTCCCGATCCCGTAGATGTCGCGGCCGAACGGACTCTCCTGGTGGTACACATACTCAGGCGAAGCGAACAGATCCAGATACAGGCCCGGCCGCCGCTTGCCATACAGGTCGATGGCGTTGCGCTTATCGAAGTAAATGCGCCACGCCGTCTCTTCCGATTCCCATCCCGGGCCTTCGTAGTGCACGGCGAACCTGGCATCGGTCCGCCTGGGATACAGCGAACGCAAGCGCTGGATGGTGGGCGCGTCGCCGTATGCCAATGTCACAATGCGCGTCTGGCGGGGCTGCAGATCGATTTGGAAAGCCACTTCGTCCCACTTGCCGTCGCCATCCAGATCGTCTGCCTGCGAGGGTAGTTCCACCGTCTGCAGGGTGGCCGCATCCTGCGCCAGAGTGGCGGAATCGCTGGTGGTGACAATCACGGCGCCCGCCGCG
>OKRF01000304.1:9844-19592 GCA_900290315.1 Candidatus Sulfopaludibacter sp. SbA3
CCCGCCGCGAAATCCTTCGCGATGGCCTTGAGCGCGCTCACCGTCAGCACAATATTTTGCGCCGGCCGCGCCGCGCTGCCCGGATTCGTCACCGCCAGCTTCAGGACCTTGATGTGCGATGCGGCGCCCGCTGCCATGGCGGCCAGGAGCAGGATTGCGGCGCAGGCCGACGTGGGCCTGACGCGCCAATGCGCCATTTTATTTTCCCCCGCGCGAGGCTTCCAGCCCGGACCCGCCCTTGGCGTATTCGGGCTGCACGTTCACCACTCCGAACTCGCGGTCCACCCCTTCACGGTGCGCCGCCATCATCCACAGGAAGCCAATGGAGTGACCCGGCGCCGCAACGTTGGGATGATACCCTTCGGGCATGACCACGCAGTCGCCCTCGCGCACGATCACGGCGAGTTCCGGATCCTGCGGGTTGGTGTAGACCAGTTGAATGCCCCACGCTGGCGCGGGCATGTTGATGTACAGGTACGCTTCTTCCAGCGTGGCGCCATGTTCATGCGGCGGCCAGGAGGTCCAGTGGCCGGGTTCGCTGAAGGTCACGCCCGCCAGGATGCGTCCCCCTTCCACGTTCTTCCCGATCACGATGTTGAGGTCCCGCGAATTGTTGGGTCCGCCGGCCTGAAAATGCAGCGACGGGTTCTCCTTCACTTTGGCGAACGAGACGTACTGCACGGGATAGGTGCCCTTGACCGGAGCGGCGATCTCCGCCAGGTCGCAGCCTTCCGCGCCCGCAGTCACCAGTACCTGGCTGTCGCGCGGCACGTATACGGCATCGTAGGGGGTCAGAAGGAATTGCTGGCCGGCCGTGGCTACCTCGGCCTTCCCGCGCAGACAGATGAGCCCTGTCTCGCGCTCTCCCGTGGCAAATTCGAGCGGGGCGTCGCCCGCGTCCAGAATGATCCGGCCGTAATGCAGATGCCGTACTGCGGCGGTGCCGGGGGCCAACGAACAGGTCCGGCCCTTCGCACGGTTGGTTCCACGCCGTACGCAAGCTTCTTCGCTAAGAGGATAAGCGACGGTGCTCATCGAATGCTCCAGTTCACAATGTGGAATAACAAGTATCGTATTCTGTCACTGAGTCTATTGCGTTATAACCGGAGTGTCAATACCGAATTTTACAAAATATGAACCGTGTTGTACTACAATGTGAAACGACATGACCACTGGCATCGCCGCAGAACCAGGCGGAGTCCGCGTTCTGCATAAGACTCTGGATATCCTCGAGACCATCAAATCGCGCGACACCGGGTTCAAACTGGCCGAGCTGGCGCGCACCGTAGAGTTGCCCAAAGCCACGGTGTACCGCATCCTCACCACGCTGGAAGGGCGCGGATACCTGGACCGCGCCGCCGATGGCAGCTATCGGATGGCCAAGAAGCTTTTCGATCTGCAGCGGTCGGAATCTGAGGAGCAGATCCTCAACCGGGTCGCCGGCTCCATTATGGAGCGGGTGGTACAGGCCACCAAAGAGACCGTCAATCTGGGTATTCTGGACGCCGGCGAAGTGGTGGTGATCAACACTGTGGAGAGTCCGCAGGCGGTGCGCATGTCTTCCAAGATCGGTAATCGCCGGCACCTGCATTCCACCGCGCTGGGGAAGATTTTCCTTGCCGGGTTGCCCGAAAAGGAATTTCTGCGCCTCATCCGCATGAAGGGCCTGCCCCGTCTCACCGACAACACGCTTACCACGAAGGCCGCGGTTGTCGAGGAGATCAAGCTCGTTCGCAAGCAGGGTTGGGCCATGGACAATCAGGAAAACGAGATCGAGGGCCGCTGCATTGGCGCCCCTATTCTGACTGCCAATGGCCGCGTTCTGGCGGCGCTCAGCATCTCCAGTCCGGTATTTCGCATGGATCTGGCACGCGCCAAATCGCTGGTGCCGCAGTTGAAGAGCTTCTGCGCCGAAATCTCCGAAGCGCTTAAGTTGGGTTAACTGGAAGCACGGAGAAGAATTGTCGTTTTGCCGGAAATAATCGCCGCTGACACACTTCATCGAATCGATCCGCGATACCCTGTTTTGGGGCCATCAATTGTAGGCGGACTGGAAACGCGATACCCTGTTTTGGGGCCATCAATTGTAGGCGGACTGGAACCCTTTTCTATTGTGTCGATCATTTTTCCTGAATTTGTTTTAAGAGGTGACAAGATGATTCGTTGTGGCTATTCGGAGCGATCACTCTTTGCGGCGCATGGTGCCGCTTCGGCCTTCTGCTCACTGGCCATCAGCGTATTGAGTCTTGGTTCGGCGCATGCGCAGGTGCCCCCCCTTCGAGTGGCGGCTGGTCCGGCTTTCGAGGTGGCATCTATCAAGCCAAGTGCGGCCAACATACTGGCGCGAAGTATACGCCCATATCCCGGCGGCCGCGTGGTTGCGCAGGGAACGACCTTACGGTTTCTCATTGAGTGGGCCTATCAGGTCGGGGATTTCCAGGTTTCGAAGACGCCCGGCTGGATGGACTCGGATCGGTACGATGTCGAGGCCAAGGCTCCGGTTGGCGTGGACCAGAGTCCCACACAGTTGCGTTTCATGTTCCGAACCTTGCTCGTGGACCGGTTCAAACTCGCTATTCATCACGAGTCAAAAGATACTAATACATATGTTTTGACAGTGGCCAAGGGCGGTCCGAAATTACATCCCTCGGACAATGCGGGCTGCGTGCCATCTCCGGAAAGTCAATGCGGTGGAATGCGGGTGTCCCCAGGCATGGTTAATGGCAAACCTGGCAACCTACCTCTCCTGGCTGCGATTCTCTCCGGCGTGCTGAACAGGCCGGTTGTCGACGAGACCGGGCTCACCGGGGCATTCGACTTTCGGCATTCGACTTTCAGTTGGAATGGAAGCCCGACTATGCCTTGCCGACCAATCCAGAAGAGGCGCCAGTGGAGCCGTCGTCTGATTCAAACCATCCATTCCTCGCTGCCGCTCTGCAGGACCAGCTAGGACTCAAACTAGAATCGAAAAAGGGGAAGGTTGAAATGCTAGTTATCGATCGTGCGGAAAAGCCTAGTGGCAATTGAATCTTCGGAACGACGATTCGGCTCTGGGTATTAATCCACGGCTCGGCAGGGATGGCACATCGGGCGAGGCTTCCGTGCGAGTCTACTGGGTGAACGACGCGGTTGTGAGCGAAACACGGCGTTACCGGAAACTCATACAGGCGTAAGGTCTGAGGGCCTGGCTTCTCCCACGCGGTGAATGCGTGCACCCACATCTCGGCCGGGGTTGACGCTGCCCGATCGCATTTGCTCATGCCGATCCGGATGAGAAGCCGCTCAAATTCGCGGCGCGCTTCCGAACGATCCGGCACTGCCGGTGTTGGAGCCGGAGCCGCGCTCTCAACCATCGCTGCGCTGACATCGTCGCCGCTCTCCCGCAACAATCGGGCAAGGGCTTCGAGGTACCCCCTGGCGGCTATGAACACCGCTCCTCCCCAACGAAAGCGGGTGGAACGTGGGAAACTCCAATGAGCGGAGGGCAAAATTGAGTGAATCGACGATTGTAGGTGATTCCGGAATCACCGGTGCGACACGGGCGGAGGGCCAAAACCCGGAGGCTTCCGTCCGAAAGCGATTGATCGGCGTATGGAAGTTGTTGAGCCTTGACGTATCGGTTGATGACAACGTGCTGCACCCTTACGGGGAGGCTCCGATTGGCCGTCTCACGTACGACGATGCGGGACGAATGTCCGCACACGTGATGAAGGCCGGACGAGAGTCTGCAATCCATGATCCCGACGAAATTGCGAACGCGAGCTGCGATGAACTTCGGCAGATCGCCGAAGGCTACGTAGGGTATTGCGGGACCTTCACGCTCGATGAGGGGAGTCAAACGGTGATCCACCACGTTGAGGCTTGCACGCTGCCTGCCTGGGTCGGAACGGACCAGAGGCGGCAGTATGAGTTCGTTGGCGGCCTTCTGGTGCTCAGCGCCGGGTCCGCCAAAGTGGTTTGGGAACGCCTGCCGGATTGAACGGGGACGGTCGGGCACGCCTGCCGGATTGAACGGGGACGGTCGGGCTGGGCGAACGAAGTAGCCGCCGCACGAGTTCCGGTTTCTCTCCGTCGGGCAAAGGGGCTCAGTCCGCCGGCGCCTTTTCGACCTGCGATTGCGGCCGTCGCTGAGCGCCGCAGTTGCCTTACGGTGGTATGATTCCTCTCTGCTCCCATGAAGACTGCGCTCCTGTTTTTGTTGGCGGCCATCGCCTACGCCGACGAGCCACGCACGCTCACGCGCCTGGACCGCGATTGGAAGTTCTTCGCGGGCGAGGAACCCGCCGCGTCCGCTCCGCAATTCGACGATGCCGCCTGGCAATCTGTTTCGGTTCCGCACACCTGGAACGCCGATGCCAATCATCGCCGCCAGATCGACGCGCCTGCCGCATGGAAGGGGAAACGGGTCTTCATCCGCTTCGAAGCCGCCAGTCTTGTCGCCAAAGCCTGGCTGAACGGCAAACTCCTGGGGGAACACAAGGGCGGTTTCCAGGCCTTCTGCTTCGAACTGACTCCCTATCTGCAAACCGGGCGCAACTCGCTGGCGGTGCGCGTGGACAACAGCCGGCGCGAGGATGTGATTCCGCTCGGCGGTGACTTCACCATTTTCGGAGGCCTCTACCGGCCGGTCTCCCTGCTCATCACCTCTACCCTCAACATCTCTCCCCTGGATCATGGCTCCTGGGGAATGTTCGTACGGCAGCAGAACGTCAGCGAAGATCGGGCCGACGTGGAAGTGACCACGGAAATCTCCAACGGCTCCCCCGCGCCGCGCAGCGTGTGGGTGCAACTGACGCTGCTGGACGATCGCGGGCAGCGTGTGGCCACCGCCCGGCAACTGGCGCTGATTCCCCGCAGCGCAGCAAAAAGCGTGGCGCAGAAAATCACCATCGCGCGGCCCCACCTGTGGAACGGTGTGGCCGACCCTTACCTCTATACGGCGCGCGTGGAACTTTCGCAGGCCGGCCCGATTCTCGACGCGCTCGATCAGACCGTGGGGCTGCGGTATTTCCGTTTCGACGCCGCTGGCGGCTTCCTGCTTAACGGAAAGCCGCGCCAGATCCACGGTGTCTGCCGCCATCAGGATTGGGACGGCACGGGCTGGGCCATCACCGAAAAGCAGCAGGACCTCGACATGCAGATCATGCGCGAGATGGGTGTGGATGGCATCCGCCTCGCGCACTACCAGCACGACGACTACTTCTACCGCCTGTGCGACCGGTATGGCATGATCGTGTGGACCGAGCTCCCCATGGTCAACGACGTGCGAGGCGGCACCCCCTTCCTGGAGAATGCCCGCGAGCAACTCACCGAGCTCATCCGCCAGAATCGCAACCACGCCTCGGTGATGATGTGGAGCCTGTACAACGAGATCGGCCCTGGGAACAGGGACGATCCCGTGCCTATCGTGGAGAGCCTCAAACAACTGGCCAAGCTGGAAGATCCGTCTCGGCCTACTACGGGCGCGCTCAGCATCGATGGCATCGAAAAACTCCCCGGTGTCGGCCCTCTCAGCGACGTGGTCGCGCTCAATGTGTACCCTGGCTGGTACATCCAGACGCCGCAGGCCATGGGAGCCATTCTGGACCGGTGGAACGAGTATTACGGTTCGCGCGGCATCATCCTGAGCGAGTATGGCGCGGGGGCCAGCGTCAAGCAGCACCAGCAGGATTTCACCGGCCGCACCGGCCGCGCGCCCAACGATTGGCATCCCGAGGAATACCAGGCCCTGGTCCACGAAGCCAACTACGCCGCCGTGAAGGCCCGCCCGTTCGTGCCGGCCGCGTTCCTCTGGTGCATGTTTGATTTCGCCAGCGCCGGCCGCCACGAAGGCGATACGCCCGGCATCAACGACAAAGGCCTGGTGACGCGCGACCGCAAGGTGAAAAAGGACGCCTTCTACTTTTATAAAGCGAACTGGACCGCCGAGCCTATGGTCTACATCGCCAGCCGCCGCGACACGAACCGCACCGGCGGCGAAACGCCGGTCAAGGTCTATTCGAACTGCGCGCGGGTCACTCTCAAGGTGAACGGCAAGGTCTACGAAGAGGCCGCAGGCGACGGCCTGCACGTATTCTCATGGCAGGCCGTGCCTCTGGCGGAGGGCGAAAACAAAATCGAGGTCGAAGCGCCCTCACCCCGCGGCGTCCAGCGCGATTCGTGCGTCTGGACTTACCGCCCATAGGAGCGACGAGGCCGACTGGCGACAAGATCGCCGGCGTTACCCGGCGAAAGGAGTAGGATTTCGAGGAGGAGGAGACATGAGCTCTTGGGTGGCGCTGGATCGGGTTTTCGAAAGGCAGCGCCGCAGGCCCGCCCGAAAGGTGCTGCGCTCGGACGCGAAACCCCTCAGCGATGGCGATTTGCTGGCCAAGTTGCATTCATTCGGCATAGACCTGGATCGGTCTTCGCTGGAACAGCTTTGCAGCCAGGCACTCTCGGCGGAGGAGATCGCGCAGCCTCTGGCCGACCAGCGAGTCTTCCACAGCAGACACGAAGAGATGCAGAGCGATTGGATCTGGATCTGTTTGTTGGCCTTGTGGGAGCGCTGGTTTCCGGACCAGCCTTGCTTCGAGTTATTGGACGACAAGATGCAGGCCGGTTATGACTTGATGCGATCTAATGAAACCGTGGCGGCGTGCCGCATCTGGCTGGAGGCGTGGAACGATGTACTGCGCCTGTTCGAGAAAGGCGGCATGCAAACGATTCAGGAATTCGACAAGCGGTTTGGAGGAACGGAATGCCTGTTCAACTGGATTCAGGACCTGGAAGAAGAATTGGGGAACGCGGGGCGGGAAGATCGGCAGTTGATGACTGCTCGGATCGCATTCTGCGAAGAGGGACTGCGGCGCTTTCCCGCTGACGACGACTTAATGACGGAGAACCGCCGGCGCGCCTTGGCGGAGTCGTATTTTCAACTGGGCGAAGCCGGCAAGGCCGAGAAGCTCTTTGGCGAATGGTTGCGGGCGGATCCGCGTTGGGGTTGGGGGTGGATCGGTTGGTCGGATGGCTATTGGCTCGCGCGTGGGGAGAAGCGTGACTGGGTCAGGAGCGAACGACTCCTGCGTGAGGGGCTTGCCGTGGCGGAAGTTCGGGATCGCCGCGACCTCATCGATCGGCTGGCCCATCTCTGTGAAGATCTGGGACGCACTGAGGAGGCTAAGAAACTCTGGCAGCAGGCCAAACAGGTCACCTCGACGATGGAGACGTCGCTGAACGTCACTTCAAAGGGCCAAGTCTTGCGGGAGAAAACGAAGATCGACTTTGGAGAAGAGGGGCTGCCTCTGAGTGAGATGTCCAACCTTACCGCCATGCTGCGGGGGGACACCGCGCATGCGAGCATCGGCAAGAGCAAGGTCGGACGGAACGACCCATGCCCGTGCGGGAGCGGGAAGAAGTTCAAGAAATGCTGCGGCGCGTGACGCCCCGCGGAAAACAGACGACAAAAAACGATCGTCTGTCCTACGGCCGGATAAACGCTTCCTTGTGGTCCACTGCGTAGACCGAGAGCCGCATTTCTACGTTTTCCTTCGACGCATAATAGCGATCATCCAGGCCGCTCAAAAACTCTTTCTGCTGACTGGAGAAGTTGAAGACAATGGATCGGCGTACTCCCCGCTCTTGCGGAGGTCCCTCAGGACCGAAGACCGTTCTGGCGGCCTCCAGGATTTCCACCCGCTCCGGAGCATTCATCGCGCGGAGCCCATCGATTGCCAGATCGTAGCGATCGCCCGACGAGTTGGAGAAGCACTGACGCAAACCCCCGTTATTGATATCGAAGTGGCACGAGTTGACCGCGTAATACCGTTGCTGCGGCTCGGACAAACTGTCAAATGCCCGCTGCTCCACAATGGTGCAGATATCCCACCACAGGCTTCCCAGTCCGTTCATCTCTACAAGCGCCCACGCCGCCGATTCCGCGACGTGATGAATGGGAGATTCCAGCAGAGATCGCAGCTTTGACTCCGTGTCCGGGTCCGGGTTGAGTCCATAAGCTACGACCGCCGCAGCGTACTGAGAATCGCGTGGATACTGGCCGGTCAACGGCTCCAGTTGTTCCATCAGCGGCCGGAGTACGCTGTGAGGGATCGGGCAGTGAGCCGAGTTCAAAGCGTCGATGACTTTTTCCAGTTGAGGGTTGTCCAGGCAAAGACACTCGGGCGAAAGAAGAATAGGGATGGCCCTGTCCCGATCCAGAAGGACCAGGCATCCCGCCACATCTACCTCAGGCCCCTCCTGGTTCAGCATTCCGGCCACTATGGGAAAAATCGCGGCAAGGAAATCAGGTGCGACGCGACCCTCCTCGATTGCGTGCCGGATGTTCCAGAGGCCAATAGACCGAGCGTATTGCTCCCTGTCGGCCAGGGTCTGCGCAATTCCCGCGACAGACGCCTCATCGAGAGGCATTTCGTCAGCCACTTCTACATCACCTGGAAATCGATCGTCCGGCCGGCGGCACCGCCCTTCTCATCGCGGGCGATTACTTCCAGCTTGTAGCCTCCCGGAGTCAGTTGATCGATGGGAACCTTCAGGCCGATGGGCACCACCGGACTGCCCGCTTGCGCGAAACGCGTCATCTCCACGAGACCCGAATCCAGCTTCTGTTCACCGGTCTTTCCGTCGACGATCCGTAGCTGCACGCCCACCTTTACAGGGTTGCTGTCTATGTTGGCGGGTTCGTACAACTCCAGGTAACAGACCAGGGTTTCGGTCTTCTTGAAGGCGGAATTGCCGGTCGGTGTAATTTGCATGCCGGCGGCGATCAGGGGAGTCCGGCCTTCCAGCAGAAGCTGATCCAGCCCCTCCACCACCTTATCTACTTTGTTGAGCTGAGTGCTCAGCGCGATACCGCTGACGCTGAATGTCTTGCCGTCGTACGAGGTAATGTCGAGCGGCTTTTCCATCTTGCCGAACTCTTCGCCGCCAGCCCGGAACACGACTTTGAACGTATACTTGCCGGTTGCCACGTCGAACTGATTGTCATAGTGCAGCGGAGTCTTGACGAACTCGTCAATCTGCTTCTTGTCGTCAAAGTCAAATTTTACGGTGTCGCTGAAGCGCGCGCCCACCGTAGCATCGGGCTTATAAGCGATGCCCAGAATGTTCACTTCGCCGTGCTGCTTGCCCTTGACTTTGTCGAACTTCACGGCTGTCGCCGGGATTTCCATCGCCACCTCCACGCGCGCCGTGTTGGCGCCCGTGTAGAAGTAGGAAAGCTGCAACGGCGTGGGAATCGTGCCGGCTTCCTCAGCGTCGGCGCGAGTCTGCAGGTCCTTTTCCGCGGGCTTGCCGGAGAGCAGATCCGGCTTCCGGACGTTGCAATAACCCGTGCGCGCACGCACGGTTAGGCCGCCGCGATCCACCTTCACCTTTAAGGTGTGGCAGCTTCCCTCCGGAGTTTCCGGCGGAGTGTAGCCGATCAGGTAGAACTCGTTCTGCTCCTTGCCGATCTTTTCCAGCCCGCTCAGGTTCTGCTCCTTGCCGATCTTTTCCAGCCCGCTCAGCAGGTCGTTGGTGTTCAGAATGACAAAGCCGCCAGTGCCATCGGCCAGCGCATAGAGAATGCTCTGGTTGGCGCCAATAAAGGGCGGCATGGGAGGAATGATGGAGGGGCCGCGATTGCCGTATTGCTGCCCGGGGATCATTCCGCCCATGCCGCCGCCTCCGCCGCGCCCGCCGCTAGTGCCCGAACCCCCGCTTGTGCCGGTGTTGCCTACTCCGGAACGGCCCGTGTTGCCGCCCATTCCGG
>OKRF01000304.1:19602-30225 GCA_900290315.1 Candidatus Sulfopaludibacter sp. SbA3
ACTCCGGAACGGCCCGTGTTGCCGCCCATTCCGGTCGAACCGGAGCTGCCGCGTCCGGCGCTACCGCCGGTGCCGGCGCCCATTCCACCGCCGGTGGATCCACCACCGCGGGAACCGCCGCCGGCTGCGCCGCCGCCGGCCGCACCGCCGCCCGCCGCACCGCCGCCCGTCGAGCCGCCGCCCGTCGAGCCACCGCCAGTGGACCCGCCACCAGCTCCGCCACGCTGCGGGTCGGGCGCGTAGGAAGCGGTCAGCACGGTGCTATTCCACGGGTTCAAGGCTTGCAGGAAACCGCGCCCGGGCATTAGCAGATTCAACAACCGCCCACCGCCGCGCCGTCCCGGCCCGCCAAAACCAGGGCCGTTGGAATTAAAACCCGGGCCCACCTCCAATCCGCCCACATCAATGGGATAAATCGCTACGTTGGCCTTGTTGCACGCCGCCAGCACCGGCTGCAATTCAGACTGCATTTCGGGCGTCAGCGGGAAGCCTTTGGAAAAGAAGACCAGAATTTTGCGGCCCGTCTTCCAATCCCTTGGCCATGGTGCTGAGCGCCAGAAGCACGGTTCGCGATCCGTAGTAACCTTCCATGTTTCCCAGGCTACGGATTCCGCCGCCACCACCGCCACCACCGCCACCGCCCGCATTGGGATTCACACTGGCCATCTTGATCCCACTGACCACTTCGCGCAGGCGGTCGGCGTCGGAAGTGAAGTTCTGCGCCACTCGGATCGCGCCGGTGAAATTGACCACTGACATGAAATGGTTCGGACCGGCGTTTTTGTCGATGAACTTGCCTGCGGCATCGCGGGCGCGCGTCTGGTCGCCGAAATTCATGGTGGAGTTGTCAAAGAACAGCACCAGGTACCGTTTCTGATCGGTGTTCGATGCCGGATCGGCTTCAAAAGAGAAGCTATTGATGGTCTGGGTCTTATCGTCTTCCCAGACTTTGAAATCCTTCTGGGTCAGGTCGTGCACATAGTTGTTCTTCTTATCCGTGACTACCGCATCCACCAGAACCACGCGGGTCTCTGTGCGGATCACGGTCGTGGGAGTAGGCGGCGGCGTCTGCGCCGCCGCACCGGCGGCAAAGAGTACGAGTCCGGCAAAACCCAATCTGGCATGAAATCCCATTGCAAACCTCCATTACGGTATTTCGACAGCGCCGTTTGACGCCGCCATCAGTTGCCCTTCGGCATCTCTCACCACGAGCCGGACCAAGTACGTTCCCGGCTTCACATCCATGCTGCTGCGTACCGTTATCCCCTGCTCGATGCGGTTTTGCAGCGTGTCGTCTTTCAAGCGAAACTCAATCACTTTCCTGGCCCCGGTCACGTAGTTGCCGTTGCGGTCAAAAACCGCAGCCACCATGGTGACCTCGTTCCGGTTGCGATCTTCCGCCTTGCGGAACTTCAACCGCTTCACATCCAAGTGGGCCAGTACCGCAAGCTTAGCAGTCCCGTCGGCCGATTTGAAGAACTGGGTGTGCAAGTCCACGGGGAAATCGTGCAGTTCTTCGCGGGAAAAGATCGCCTCTTCAATGTCCTGTTTGGCTGTTTCCTCCGCGGTGGCCAAGTGTTTAGGCGCGTAGTAGCCCTTGCGCGCCTGGACGCTCAGACCGCTCGACGTCTTGAGACCAACCTTTAACGAATGAAAACTGCCATCCATCTTCAGATTCTGGGGAGAAAACCCTAATAGGTAAATATACTCCGGCGCGGTGGCGAGTTGCCGGAAGCCTGCGTCCAGATCGTTATTGTTCTGGAAGAAGGTCCCGCCTGTACCATAGGCCATCTCCGCCAGCACGGCCGCCTGGGCCATGGCGGTGATCCGATCAAACATCGCTCTCTGTTGAAAGAAGTTGCTCCGGCTCGCATCCAGTGACGGATCCACCCACAGGCCGCGCGCATCCAGGGAACTGATAATCACGTTGCCCTTCACTGCGCGGTCCATCACCTCGGTCTTTTCCATTTGCTGCTCCGGGGTAACGAATCCAGAAGAGGCCAGAATCACCAGTCGCTGGCCAGGCATTCCAGTCATGCGGCGCACCACAGCCTGCAACACCGACAGGGCCACGCGGGTTTCCTGCTGGCCGGCGCCCAGGGCCCTCTGCGCCATTCCCCGCACGAACTGGGCGGCGCCCTGCGATGGAATGCCGCACGCAACGGCTTCCTGAACCGCCACTCCCGTCGCTTGCATATCGCTATGGTTCACGATCAGATCGGCCATGTAATAAGTGATATTCGGACAGTCCGTGATGGCCGAGCGCGCGATGGGACGCGGCCGCAGTTTGCTCAGCGCATCTTCCAGTTTGTCGCTCTCGTCGGTGAACTCCTGAACGGTTTGGCCGGATGTCGTGTAGATGGCGGCCCGGTCCGTCCTGGCCAGCGTCGCCATGTGTCGCCGCGCCGCGTCGCGCACTCGCGCCAGTTCGGCGAATTCGCTATGGATATCGTCGAACAGGTACGCTACGAAGCGGTCCGGGAAGTCGGCTGCCGGCGGTTCGCCGCCGGGCGCCTCCAGTGTCTGCTGCGGCTTGACCGCACCCGGCTTATTGGAGGTCTCCTCCACCGAAAAGCGGGTCAGTTCCTGCAGCTTGCCCTTATCGAAGAGCGTGAAATCTTCCTTCTTGAGGCTGCCAACGGCATGATTCTGGCGGTCCCGCACCACTACCGGGACCATGACCAGGTTGACTCGCGTCCGAAACGTCGTGGCTTCGTCGTGTTGGGCTATTTCAGAATTGACTTGGCCCTGTGCCAGCACACAAGACTGCGCTGCTGCGAACGCGAAGATTAGTGCACATCTCAAAGGGACTCCTGTTCTACGGTATTTCCACCGCACCGTTGGCCGCGGACATCATTTGGCCTTCGGCATCGCGCACCACGAGCCGGACCAGATAGGTCCCGGGCTTCACATCGAAGTTCTCGCGCAAGCTGATACCGCTACTCTCCAACCTGGCGAGCGTAGCGTCTTTCAAGCGGAACTCAATCACCTTCTTCAGGGCGGCCACGAAGTTGCCGTTGCGATCGAACAGACCGGCGACCACGGTCAGTTCATTGCGGCTGCGGTCCTCGGCTTTGCGGAAGCGCATCCGCTTGACATCCAGGTGGACCAGCACATTCAGCTTGGCGCCATCGCCGGTCTTGAAGAACTGCGTGTGCATTTCCAGCGGAAGATCGTGCAGTTCCTCGCGCGAAAAGAGCGCCTCTTCGATTTCCTGCCTGGCGGTCTCTTCGGCGCTCTCCAGCCGTTTGGGCGCATAATAGCCGCGGCGGCCTACCGCGTTCAGCCCAGCCGGCACCTTGAGGCTGACCTTGAGGGCGTGATAGCTGCCATCCAGCTTGAGATTCTGCGGCGAAAAGCCGAGCAGATATACGAAAGCGGGAGCTTCCGCGGTGCGCTTGTATCCTTCGCCGAAATCGTTATTGTTTTCGAAGAAACTGCCGCCGGTGCCGGTCGCGAGTTCCGCCAGCACGTCGGCCTGCGCGCGGTCGGCATCGTGATCGATCTGCGCCTTGATCCGGGTGGCGTTGGAATCGATGGAGCGCTTGGAGGGGTCCAGCCAGCTATCGGTGTAAAGACCGCGCGCATCCAGCGTGCTGATGATGACATTGGCCTTGATGGCCCGGTCGATCACGTCGGTCTTTTCCTGCTGCTCTTCCGGCGTAATAAAACCGGGTGAAGTGAGCACCACAACGCGCTGCCCCGGCACTCCGGACATGCGGCGGATGATATCGCGCAGCACGGCCAGCGCCACCCGGGTCTCCTGCTGCCCTGAAGTGAGAATGCGCTGCGCCGATGCCTGCACGATCTGCTGCGCCTGTTTTTGCGTATCCGCGGGAGTCGCCCCTTGAATGTTCATGCAGATGATGGCTTCGGCCACCGCGCCCTGCATTGCGAATGGATCGTTCTTGTTCACGATCAGGTCGGCCATGTAGTAGCTGATATCCGGGCACTCCTGGATGCCGGTGCGGGCGATCGGCGTGGGCCGGAGGCGCAGCAGCGTCTGGTGGAGCTTTTCGCGGTCATCAGTGAATTCCTGCACCACCTGTCCAGACGTGGTGAAGATGGCGGCGCGGTCCGTGGGCTTCATCTCCGCCATGCTGCGCTCGGCCGCATCGCGCGTGCGCACCAGGTCGGCGAAGTTGATGTGGATGTCATCGAAGACGTAGGCCACGAAGCGATCGGGGATCACGACGTCGGGAGACTTCCCTTCCCCCGCGTTCACGTCCGCGGTCTTCACTTCGTCGGGATGTTCGCCGGGCTTTTCGATGCTGAAGCGGGTGATCTCCTGTGCCTTTCCCTTATCGAAGAGCTGGAAGTCTTCCTTCTTGAGGGTGCCGATGGCTTTACCGTTCTTATCGCGCACCACCGCTGGGACCATCACCAGGCTCACGCGGGTCTTAAACGTGGCTGCCTCATCGTGTTGCACCAGCTCGCTAGCAGGCTGCGGTGGGGCCGGCGGCTGGGTCTGGCCAGCACCTCCGGCCGTATAGAAGACGGCTAACAGCGCGGATGTGGCAGTCCGAGACATTTTGCGGATCGTAAATGTAATGATAGGTCATATATTTATACAGGACAACGGCTTATGCCTATTCTGCAAACGTTAAAACCCATGTTGGTCATGTGCGTCCTGGCCGCGAGTGCCCAGAGTGTAGACCTGCGCCACGCTGCCATCGTCGCCCCCGCCGGACTGACGGGCGCCGAAAGGAAGGCCGCCATCCTGCTGGCCGACGAGATCGAAAAGCGGACGCGGATTCGATTGCCGATCATCGAACAGTGGCCTTCCGGTCCGGCCATTTTCACGGGCCGGGAGGTGCCGGCTCGATTTGCGAATCGCCTGATCCCGCCCGCGGCAGGCGCTGAAGGCTACCGCGTGCAAGCGGTGGATGGCAACATCCTGGTGGTAGGCAACGATGCGCGCGGCACCCTGTACGGAGCGGGCGCCCTCTTGCGACACTTGCGCATGGATCGCGACACGGTGGAAGCACCCGACGATCTGCGGCTTGCTTCCGCGCCCAAGTATGCCCTGCGCGGCCACCAGTTGGGATATCGGCCCAAGACCAATTCCTACGACGGTTGGACGGTCGCCATGTGGGAACAGTACATGCGCGACCTGATCGTGTTCGGCGCCAACGCCATCGAGCTGATTCCTCCGCGGTCGGACGATGCCGCGGACAGCCCGCATTTCCCGTTGCCGCCGATGCAAATGATGATCGAAATGTCGCGTTTGGCCGATTCCTACGGTCTGGATGTGTGGATCTGGTATCCGGCCATGGACCCCGATTACTCCGACCCGAAAACCGTGGACTTCGCTCTGAAAGAATGGGCCGAAGTGTTCCGGCAACTGCCGCGCATCGACGCCATCTTCGTCCCCGGCGGCGACCCCGGACACACCGAGCCGAAATACCTGATGGCGCTGCTTGAAAAGCAGACCGAATCGCTGCACCGCTACCATCCGCACGCGCAGATGTGGATGTCGCCGCAGAGTTTCGATAAAGCCTGGACGGAGCAGTTCCTGGGGATTCTGCAGCAGCAGCCGGGGTGGCTGAGCGGCATCGTTTTCGGTCCGCAGG
This sequence comes from Candidatus Sulfopaludibacter sp. SbA3, assembly GCA_900290315.1. GTDB lineage: Bacteria > Acidobacteriota > Terriglobia > Bryobacterales > Bryobacteraceae > Sulfopaludibacter. The sequence goes on from OKRF01000304.1 coordinate 25,176, forward strand.
TGCGCATGAATCTGCCGGAATTGCGCAAGGCAGTGCCGGCGCGCTACCCCATCCGCCACTATCCCGACATCACCCACAGCCGCTCGGCGCAGTATCCGGTGCCCGATTGGGACGTGGCTTATGCCGTGACCGAGGCGCGAGAGACTATTAACCCGCGTCCCGTGGATGAGGCAGCGATTTTCCGCGCGACGCAGCCCTACACGGTAGGATTCATCGCCTATTCGGAAGGCTGCAACGACGACGTCAATAAGGCGGTGTGGAGCGCCCTTGGTTGGAATCCCGACGCTAAGGTGGAGGACATCGTGCGCGAGTATGCGCGCTACTTCATCGGCGATCGCTATGCCGGCAGCTTCGCCGAAGGGCTGCTCGCTCTGGAGCGGGACTGGCGCGGTCCATTGGCGCAAAACGCGGGTGTTGAGACCACGCTCGGGCTGTTTCAATCCATGGAACAGAATGCCACTCCGGCACTGCGTCTGAACTGGCGCTTTCAACAAGCGCTGTACCGGGCTTATTACGATGCCTATACGCGCAGGCGGCTGATCTACGAAGCGGGGTTGGAAGACGCTGCCATGGCGGCGCTACGGAAGGCCGACATCAACGGGGCCGAGCAGACGCTGGATCGCGCCGTCAGTGAGCGTACCGCGCCGGAGTTGCGCGCGCGTATTTTCGAGTTGGCCGAGGCCTTGTTCCAGAGCATTCGCATGCAGTTGAGCGTACCGCGCTACCAGGCTATCTCGGTAGATCGCGGCGCCAATCTGGATACCGTGGACGCGCCGCTCAACAATCGCGTGTGGTTGAAGGCGCGGGTCGCGGCGTTGCGCGAAGCTCCGGACGAGGCTCGCCGGGGCGGCATCGAACAGATTCTACATTGGACCGATCCCGGCCTCGGCGGTTTCTACGACGACCTGGGCAACCCGCAGGCACAGCCGCACCTGGTGCGGGGACTCGCCTATGGGAAAGATCCGGCGTTTCGCGAATCGCCGCTGGTGGGCTTCGCGGGCAATGCGGCGTGGCGCAGTTCCTGGTGGACGCATGCCGAATCGCTATACGATGCACCGCTCCAGATGCATTACGACGGCCTCGACCCGAAAGCAGACTACAGGGTCCGCGTGGTCTATGCCGGGGACAGTCCGCGGGTGCGCATCCGCCTGGATGCCGGGGAGGGGCTGTTGGTGCATCCGCTGATGGCGAAGCCCACGCCCATGCGGCCGGTCGAGTTCGCGATACCGCGCAAGGCCTATGAGAAAGGCACGCTGGACCTGACCTGGCATCGCGAAGAGGGTCTGGGCGGCAGCGGACGCGGTTGCCAGGTGTCGGAAGTCTGGCTCATTAGGCAGTGACTCCCCGCTACAAATGGTGGGTGGTCGGCATGCTGTGGTGGATCGCGTTTTTCAACTACGCCGACCGCCAGGCCATCTTCTCGGTATTTCCGCTGCTCGAAAAAGAGCTGCACCTGAACTCGGTGCAACTGGGCCTGCTGGGGTCGGCCTTCGCGTGGGTGTACGGACTCGGCTCGCCGCTAGCGGGGATGATTGTGGACCGAGTGCGCCGCAAGTCGGCCATCCTGGGCGGGCTGCAGACGTGGAGCGTCATCTGCATGGCGACCGCCGCGGCACGCAGCTTCCCTGCCCTGGTATTCTTCCGCGCGGCCGAAGGGTTGGGCGAGACATTCTACTTCCCGGCATCGGTCTCGCTGGTCAGCGACTATCATGGCTCCGAGACGCGCTCGCGTGCGCTGGGACTACATCAGACCAGCGTGTACATCGGCACCATCGCGGGCGGATTCTTCGCCGGCGCTATCGGGCAGCACTACGGCTGGCGATGGTCGTTCCTGGTATTCGGCGGTTTGGGCGTGCTGCTCGGCCTGGTGTTGAGCCGCGCGCTGCGGGAACCCAAACGGTCTGGCGAGAGCCAGAAGATTCCGCTGGATGAGTTTCTGCGCATCCTCGCACGCACGCCTGCCGCGCTGCTGTTGATGGGCGCATTCGTCTGCGCAAACTTTGTGGCCGTGGTGCTGCTCTCGTGGATGCCCAAGTTTCTCTACGACAAGTTCCACCTGAGCCTGGCCGCCGCGGGACTGACCGCAACTGTGTTTGTGCAACTCGCCTCCATGGCCGGATCGCCAGTGGGCGGCTGGATGGCGGACGCGTTGCGGCGTCGGAGGCCGGGTGGGCGCATCGCCGTGCAGGCAGCGGGCGTGCTGTGCGGTGCGCCGTTCGTGGTCTTGTGCGGGCTGACGAACTCCGCGGTGTGGCTGGTGGTGGCGCTCGCGGCCTGGGGCTTCTTCAAGGGTCTTTACGACGCCAACATCTTCGCGTCGCTCTTCGACGTGATGCCGCCCGAGGCGCGCGGCACGGCGGCCGGCTTCATGAACATGGTGGGCTGGCTGGGAGGCGGAGGCACCGCGCCGCTAGTGATCGGCTACGTGGCCCGCGATCGAGGACTCGGAGTGGCGATCGCGATGGCAGCGGCGGTGTATGTGGCGGCGGGCGCTTTGTTGCTGGGGGCGATGGCAGGATTGGGTAAGAAGAAGGGCTGACTCGCGGTCACCCGCGGTCGCGCAGCACGGCCTTTCGCTCCAAGCGCATGATGGAATCACGGGTNNCCGCTGATCCGTGGATGACTCAGCATTCCGCCGCGTTTGTGCCATCAGTTCGAGCGACCACTTCAACGCCAGGATGCGCTCGTCAATCGTCATACCTGTTCTCAGGATAGCGCAGAAGCGGCTATCTCAACCCTTTACCCTTCAGCCATGCGATCAGCGCGGCCGGATCGTCACTGATGATGGCGTCTACCTGCGCTTCCACCATGCGGGTCCAATCTTCGGGCGTGTTTACGGTCCACGGCACCACCTGAAGGCCCGCGGCGTGGGCTTCGCGGACCTTGCCGGGCGTCACCAGGTGATAGTTCGGCGAGATGATTTGGGCATCGCCGGCATCCTTGGCGATAGTCACGAAGTCGCGGGGATCGGTTTCGGTGAGCGCGGCGCGGCGGATCTCGGGGGCCAGTTCCTTCATGGCCCGCAGGGTACGGAAGTCGAAAGATTGCAGGATGACGCGCTTCTCCAGCTTGTGTTTCCGCACCTGCTGCAACACCAGGCGGGCGAACTGTTCGGGCGACGGCGTGTACTCCGGCTTGTCGGGGAAGCTCTTGGTTTCGATGTTCAGCTCGACCCGGCTGGGACCCGCCAGCGTGAACACTTCGTCCAGCGTGGGCATGCGGGTTCCGGCGATGGGCTGCTGTTTCGGGAACCCGGGATTGCGAATGGCGCCGCAGTCCCACTGCTTCACTTCGGCGAGTGTCAGCTCGTGAATGACGGCCTTCGGCTGCGGGCCGGAGCAGACGGGCGGCTCCAGGATCGGGTCGTGCGAGACCACCAGCACGTTGTCGCGCGTCACCGCCATATCGAGTTCCAGCACATCGGCGCCGATGCCTATGGCGTACTCGAAGGCCGGCAGCGTGTTCTCGGGCCGCATGGCGCGCGCGCCGCGGTGACCGTGAACGAGAATGCGCGAAGGAGAAGCGAACATCAGGATCGATACGAGAATAGCAAGGGCCGCGGCTCGCATAGAGCGAGGGTAACAAGCACAGGTTTCAGTCGCGTTACACCAGAATGTCGCGCACCACGTCGCCGGAAATGCCCGTCAGGCGCACGTCCAGGCCCTGAAACTTCACGGCCAGGCGCTTGTGGTCGATGCCCAGCAGGTGCAGCATGGTGGCGTGAAAATCGTGGACGCTCACGGGATTCTCTTCGGCAGCGTAGCCCAATTCATCGGTAGTGCCGTAGGTAATGCCGGGCTTGATGCCGCCGCCCGCGAGCATGTAGGAGAAGCCCTTGATGTGATGGTCGCGGCCATCGCCGCCCTGCGACATGGGAGTGCGGCCGAATTCCCCGCCCCAGATGACGAGCGTATCGTCGAGCATGCCGCGCTGCTTCAGGTCGGTAATGAGGGCGGCGGTGGCGCGGTCGGTCTCCGCGGCCTTCAGCGCGATGTTGGCCTTCAATCCGCGGTGGTGGTCCCAATCGCGGTGGTAAAGCTGGATGAAGCGTACGCCGCGTTCGGCCAGGCGGCGGGCCAGCAGACAGTTGGAGGCGAACGACCCATCGCCCGGCTGCGCGCCGTACATCTCCAGCACCTTCCGCGGCTCCTTGCTCATGTCCATCAGGCCGGGGACGCTGGTCTGCATGCGGAACGCCATCTCATACTGCGAAATGCGCGTCTGGATTTCGGGGTCGCGCAGTGCTGTGAATTGGGCGCGATTCAGTTTGTTGATGGCGTCCACGGAATCGCGCTGCAACCTGGCATTGACGCCGGGAGGATTCGCTATATACAGGACGGGGTCGCCGATGGAGTTGAGCTTGACGCCTTGAAACTTGCTGGGCAGCAGACCGGCCGACCACTGGCGCGCCGCGATGGGCTGCATCTGGCCGCCCTCGCCGGTGGAGAGCAGAACGACGAAGCCGGGGAGATCGTTAGTATCGGCACCGAGCCCGTAGAAGACCCAGGAGCCCATGCTGGGGCGGCCCGGAATGATCGATCCGGTGTTCATGATGGTGTGGGCCGGATCGTGATTGATCTGCTCGGTCCACATGGAGCGCACGATGCAGANNTCATGATGGTGTGGGCCGGATCGTGATTGATCTGCTCGGTCCACATGGAGCGCACGATGCAGACGTCATCGGCGATGCTGCCGATGTGGGGGAACAGTTCGCAGAGTTCCTGACCGGACTTGCCGAACTTTTTGAAATCGTACTGCGGGCCGAAGCAGGTGAGCTTGGCGCCCTGGAGTTGGGCGATCTGCTGCCCTTTGGTGAAGCTCTCCGGCATGGGCTTGCCGCCCTGTTCGCGGAGCTTGGGCTTGTTGTCGAAGGTCTCCAGGTGCGACGGGCCGCCCGCCTGGTATAGGAAGATGATGCGTTTGGCCTTGGCGGGATGATGCAGCGGATTCACCACGCCGTGCGACTCCTGAGCCAGCAAATTGCGGAGGCCCAGGAGGCCCACGCAGGCGATGCCGCGACTCAGGAAGGCCCGGCGGTGAATTTGGCAAT
>OKRF01000467.1:0-4297 GCA_900290315.1 Candidatus Sulfopaludibacter sp. SbA3
GGCGTGCGCCAGCGCGGAGCCGCACTTGCAGGAGCGGCCCGCCGGCATGGCGGCCACCGCTTCGGCGACTACGCGGCAGGCGTTCGCGGCGTTCTTCATGAGGTGGCCGATGATGTCGTTGACGGTGACGGCGTCGTGATCCGGATGCCAGCAATCGTAGTCCGTGACCATGGCGAACGTCACGTAACAGATCTCCGCTTCACGCGCCAATTTGGCTTCTTGCAGATTGGTCATGCCGATCACGTCCATGCCCCAACTGCGATAGACGTTGGATTCCGCCTTAGTGGAAAAGGCCGGACCTTCCATGCAAAGATACGTACCGCCCTTTTTGGCGTTGACGTCCGCTTTCGCGCAAGCGCTGGCGACGACCGCGGCCATCTCCGGGCAGATGGGATCGGCGAAGCTGATGTGGGCCACCAGGCCTTCGCCAAAGAAGGTGGAAACGCGGCCGCGGGTGCGGTCGAAGAACTGGTCGGGAATCACGAAATCGAGCGGCTTGTGCTCTTCCTTCAGAGAGCCCACGGCGCTGAGCGAAACGATGCGCTCCACACCCAGCGATTTCATGCCAAAGATGTTGGCGCGGAAGTTCAGCTCCGAGGGCGAGATCTTGTGGCCACGGCCGTGACGCGCCAGGAAGGCCACGTTGCGGCCGGCAAGTGTGCCGAGCACGTAATTGTCCGAAGGAGCGCCAAAGGGCGTGAGGATGTTCGCCTCCTCTTGCGCTGCAAAGCCGGGCATGGAGTACAATCCGCTGCCGCCGATGATGCCGATTTCTGCTTTCAATGCGACTCCCCCTGGATCAGTTCCAGTAACACGCCTCCCGTGGAGGCTGGATGGACGAATACGTAAGTGTGGCCGCCGGCGCCCTGCCGCGGCTCGTTCAACAGGCACCGGAGGCTTTGAGACGCTCGAGGGCAGCGTTGAGGTCGGGCACGCGCAGCGCCACGTGGTGCAGACCGGGGCCGCGCTTCTCCAGAAACTTCGCGATGGGCGAATCAGGCGCCGAGGGCTCCAGTAGTTCGATACGCGAATCGCCGGCGGGAAGCATCGCGACATGCACCCGCTCCGTGGCTACGGTTTCGCGATGTTCCACCGTTAGTCCCAGGGCCTGGTAGAAGGGGATGGCGCCATCGAGCGCGGGTACCGCGATGCCCAGGTGATCGATGCTTACCGGAGAGAATCGGGCGACGTTCCGGCTTTCGCCTGATTTGTTGACGGCGTCAAGTAATTCGGAGATGCCGGCACCCTCTGTGGCAATGGCGCGGAGGATGGCGGGAACGTGGCCATTGCCCAGGCTCAGCATGGCCTGCAACTCGCGTTCGACACGGTCGGCGCCGGGCTGGTCGGCTTTGTTGATCACGAAGATGTCGGCGATCTCCATGATGCCGGCTTTGATCGCCTGGACATCGTCGCCCATGCCGGGCACGAGCACGACTAAAGTGACCTGGGCTAGGCCGGCGATCTCCACTTCGTCCTGGCCCACGCCGACGGTTTCGATCAGGACGTAGTCGCGGCCGGCGCAATCCATCAGGCGCGCCAGATCGGCGGTAGCGCGCGACAGGCCGCCCAGCGAACCGCGGGTGGCCATGGAGCGGATGAATATGCCGGGGTCGCCATGGTGCTGCTGCATGCGGATGCGGTCGCCCAGAATGGCCCCGCCGGTGATGCGGCTGCTGGGGTCGACGGCCAGAATCGCCACGGTTTTGCCCTGTTGCCGCAGAGCCAGCGCCATGGCATCCACCAGAGTGCTTTTGCCGGCACCGGGCGGCCCGGTGATTCCCACCACGCGCGCGTGGCCAGCGAAGGGAGCGAGCTGCCAGCGAAGGGAGCGAGCTCGCGCAAGAGTTCCGCGGCTTGCGGATCGCGATTCTCCACCGCGGTGGCTGCGCGAGCGAGAGCGCGTGCGTCGCCGCCCCGAATTTTACGGGCCCAGTCGTTCATTAGCTTTTCAGTAGTTGGCGGGCGATCACCAGGCGTTGGATTTCGCTGGTGCCCTCCCCAATGGTGCAGAGTTTGACATCGCGGTAGAACTTCTCCACCGGATAGTCTTTGATAAAACCGTAACCGCCGTGAATCTGTACGGCCTCGCCGGCGATGCGCACGGCGGCCTCCGAGGCGAACAGTTTCGACATAGAGGATTCGCGGGTGACTCGCATGCCGCGATCCAGCATCCAGGCCGCGCGGTAATTCAACAGCCGGGCGGCATCCAGGTCCACGGCCATATCCACCAGCTTGTGCTGAATGGCCTGAAACTCAGAGATGGGGCGGCCGAACTGTTTGCGCAGCTTGGAATAGCGCAACGCGGCATCGTAAGCGCCTTGGGCCATCCCGATGGAGAGAGCGGCGATGGAGATGCGGCCGCCATCCAGCACCTTGAGGCTGTCCACGAAGCCGTCGTTGAGCTTGCCGAGCAACTGTTCGGGGGCCAGCCGGCAGTCCTGGAAGATCACTTCGCTGGTCACGCTGGCGCGGAGTCCGAGCTTGTTTTCCTTTTTGCCGCAGCGAAAGCCGGGCGTATCCTTTTCGATGAGGAAGGCGGAGATGCCGTGCTGCGCCGCGGCGCGGTCCGTCACGGCCATGGCCACGCAGACATCGGCGTAGTGGGCGTTGGTGGTGAAAGTCTTGGCGCCGTTCAAGACCCAGACATCCTCTTCCCGGACGGCCTTGGTGCGCGTGCCCGCCGCATCCGACCCGGCTTCCGGCTCGGTGAGCGACCAGCAGCCGATCCATTCGCCGGTGGCCAGTTTCGGAAGGTACCGATTTCGCTGCTCGTCGCTGCCCGCCTTATAAATGTGGTTGGAGCAGAGCGAGGTGTGGGCCGCCACGATAATGCCCACCGACCCATCCACGCGCGAGAGCTCCTCAATGATGATGGAGTATTCGATGTAGCCGAGCCCCGCGCCGCCCAGTTCCTCAGGGAAGATGGAGCCCATGTAGCCCAGAGTGCCGAGCTTGCGAATCACTTCCAGCGGGAACGTCTGCGCTTCGTCCCATTCCATGACATGCGGCGCAATCTCAGCCTCGGCAAATTCCCGGACCGACTTGCGCAACTGGATCTGTTCGGGCGTGTACTCGAAGTCCACGGCTTAGACGATCTCTTCCTTGGCGGCGTCCCAGTGCATGGTGCGGCCTTTGCGGTAGCTATCCACCGCCATGCGGCAGGCAATCGCCACGCGGAAGCCCACGTCGAACGGGCAGGCCAACTGTGTGCTAGCGCCACGGATGTTGTCGATGAAGTTCTGCATGTGAGCTTTCGGATCGGTCTTGGTGGTGCCCACCATCTCGTTGCCGTCCTTGCGATTCACCTTTTGCGGCGTGTAACGGATGCCTTGCGGCGAATGGGAGATGGTGCCGTTGTCGCCCAGCACGTCTTCGGTGACGCGAAGTTGATCGTTGCCGAAACCGGAATCCCAGCTAAACAGCAACTCTTCGGAGTGCTCCATGGAAACGTTCATGGTGTCGGGCACTTCGCGGCCGTCTTTCCACAGGTACAGACCACCGGTCATGGTGACCTTGGTGGGGATGCTCAGGTTCATGGTCTTGTACCAGAAGGAAAGCTGGTGGCACATATTCTCATAGACGTTGCCGCCGGAATAATCCCAGAAATAGCGCCAGTTGATGTAGCGGTTGGCGTCGAAGGGACGGTGCGGGGCGCTTCCCAGGAAGGATTTCCAAATGATGTTTTCCTGGTTCATATCGGGCTCCACGGGCCGCGCCCACTGCGGTTTACCGTGCGGCGTGTTGCGATACATGCGCGCCTGAATGGCGGTGACCTTGCCCATCAGTTCGGGCTTGAGGAAGGTGAGGGCGTCGGGGGCCTGGCCGGTAGAGGTCCACTGGTGGCCAATTTGTACAACGCGCTTCTCGCCCGAGTGATGGTAGGCGGCGCGCATCTTTTTGGCATGCTCCACGTTGAACGCCATGGTCTTTTCCTGGTAGACGTGCTTACCGGCATCGAGGGCAGCGGTGAAGCATTCGCAGTGCAGGTGCTGCGGGGTGGCGATGAGGACGGCATCGATGTCCTTATCTTCCAGCATGCGGTGATAGTCCAGGTACGTCTTGGCATTGGGAGCGATCTGTTTGGCCTGTTCCAGGCGCTTGGTGTAGACGTCGGCGGCGCCGATGCAATCCACGTTTTCCAGGGCCAGGGCCTGGCGGAGAATCTCCGACCCGCGCGCGCCGGGTCCGATGATTCCGATGCGGACTCGTTCGTTCGCGCCGAGCACGTTGGAAGCGGCCAAAGTGCCCGCCAATCCACCTGCCACACTGTTGATGAAATTGCGCCTAGACTGCATGG
>OKRF01000467.1:4307-4525 GCA_900290315.1 Candidatus Sulfopaludibacter sp. SbA3
CCTGCCACACTGTTGATGAAATTGCGCCTAGACTGCATGGAAAGGAACTCCTTACGTTGTCGCGGAGGACAATCCCGATTATAGCTTGAAGGGCAAATGGCGTGAGATCGCAGGTGGAGACGATGGGTCAGAAAATGGAGGGAACGCGTCGGGGCTTCGCGAAGGGGCAAATTCGAGCCAGGCACGAAGATTCGCCAAAAGGCGGCGAATTTCGAGCC
>OKRF01000305.1:0-18788 GCA_900290315.1 Candidatus Sulfopaludibacter sp. SbA3
AACCACCGCCACCACAGCCGCCACCACCAGGCTGAGCGCGATGATGAAAGCCGCCCCACCCAGGTATTGACGCAGGATCGCCGCCATGGACGGCAGCCCGGCAGCCAGAACGAGCGTCCCCAGCCGTTCGTCCCCGGCGTTGACAGGGCGTGCCAGAATCAGGTCGTCGCCCACCCGCCGAGCCCCATCCGGCACGCGGGCCGGACATCCCGCGGCAGCCCTACGATGGAACGTGGCGAAGCAATCGCCCGCGGCATTGTACAACATGGCGTCGCGCACCAGATTCACGGCGCGCAGCGAGCCCAGCAGCTCCACGGCGGCCTTCCGATCGTCAAGCGTGATCGCCGGCCCCGCCTGGCCGGCAACAATATTGCTGATCGCCGCCACCTCCGCACCCGTGTTTTGCCAGAACCGGTCCAGATCGAGCCAGGAAAAGCCAGCCGCCGCGATCACCGCCGCAACTACGCTGCCCCCCGCAATCAGGGTGGTCAACCTCCAGCGCAGGGACCCATACTTCTTCATTACGGTCGCCTCCCTTTGATCTGGCCGTATCGCAACAGCTTGGAACTGATCTCCACGCCGGTGCCGGCGAGCGCCTGTAAATTGACTTCGAAGCTCATGTGGCCATCGACTAGCAGCAGATTCACGGCGCCTCCGTACTCCAGGAAGTGGTCTGATTCGCCGATCGTGAGTGCATGCATGGAGTGAGCTTCTGCCAGGGCCGGCTTGATCTCAACAGCTTTCTCACTGGCCACATAAAGCACCTGGCAGCCCTGCAGTTCACCCGCGGATTTGATTTCGAGGAGCCGGATGGCCCGGTCATTGACGACTTTGCCGTCGAGAGCCCGGTGCAGAACCTGCGCGAACGACGTCCGGCCAAGCACTCCGACAGTGAGCGGGGTACCAGCGGAAGCGCGATGAGGCCACTCGGAGTACCGCAGGAAGCTCAAAACGATGGCCGACTTGAGTTCATCCTCCGGTTCGGAAGTGGCCGCGCGCGAACCCGCGAGCAGCCCGAATAAAGCCAGGCCGGTCAGAATCCGCGTCCGCTGGGCATGCAGCCTCATGACTTTTCCGCTCGGTTTAGAAGCGCTGAGTCCACTTGAGCAGGAAGGTCCTCCGTGTGGGAATGGCGATGTTGGGCGTCTCCGAGTATGCTTCCAGTACTCGGCGATCTGCCAGGTTGTCCACCGAAACACTCAGCTCTCCGGAATGGGTGGGGCGCCAGGCGAGGCGCGCGCCCACCAGAAAGGCTCCGGCAAGGCGGTACTTCGTGTCTCGCGATCTGGCCTTGGCCGTCAGGTCCAGGCGCAAGGTCCGCGAGAGATCGTGTTGCGAACGCAGCAAACCCTGGTGGGGCACCGTCATCGATGGCATGGCCCAAAGGTAATTGATCGAGGTTGAGGCGGGCAGCCACGTGGTTTCGTTCAAATAGGAGTACGACGGGATCAGCCGCCAACCAGGACGCACCTGCCACATCCCCCAGATTTCGCCGCCATAAGAGCGGCCGGAGCCGGCATTGTCCGCTACCATCGGCTCCGACAGACTCAGCATTCCCCCGTTAAAGCTGATAACGGGGAACAAAGGGGCCTGCAGCGCCTGTAGCCTGCCGTAGTAACTCCAGAAACCGGATAAGTCCACTGACCACCGCTGGCCCGACTGAACCCGGTACCCCGCTTCCAGGCTCCTTTCGGTTTCGGAACGTAGGGATTCGGACCCGTATCCCAAAACCGTTACCGGCAATCCAAGGACCAGCGTCTGGCCATCGTCGACCTGCAGGTTGCGGTCGAAGCGGCTCGGCACCCGCACAGCGCGCGACACGGCAAACCAGACCGATTGGCTGGAGTTCGGCGTGTAAATCAGACGAAAACTCGGCTGATACTCGAGGCGGCGATACGTGTTGTAGTCCAGGCGCACGCCGGCCGAGGCCATTAGCCGGCCCGGCACAAGCTGCCATTCGTCGCGCACCACCACATCCCCCACGCGATAGGTGTAGCTCGGCGGGTCAAGGGCGGCGAAGCGGATGGAGTAGGTCTGGTCTCCGTACTGTTGATAGCCGGCGCCCCAATAGACCTCATTGCGTTCACCAGTCTTCCGGCTTTGCTGGAAATCGATGGTCACGTTGTTCCCGGATCCGCCGATAAAGGGGTAATCGGTGATGTCGCGGTTGAAGCTGAAATGCAGGGCGCTTTCGCTCTCAGAAGACCCGGCGTGGGTCCAACTCCCTTGGATGTAGCCGCCCGCATAACCCGTGTGGCCGCTCCCCGGGTCCACCGCGACCGGTGACAGGAGCGGATAGGCGAGGGTGTCGTGCCGGCCCATCTCGTACAGATCCCCTTGCACCATCCACTGGTCCTTCTCGGTCGGCTTGCCGTCGAAGCGGAAGCCCAGCCTGCCACTGGCCGCATCAAGATTGTTCACTGTGGGGAGCTGATAGGTATATGCCTTGGACAGGAAGAAATAGCCGGGCGAACCGTAAGCGGGTGTGCTCTCTTCGAGCTTGCCCCACACGCGGTAGGCGAATTGATCGCTGGGAGCTCCACCCCAACGGACCTGCGTTTCGCCACGCAGTTCGTTACCCGTGGCGGCGCTCGCCGTTCCACCTTTGGTCGCTTGCGCACGTTTGGTGATGATATTGATCACGCCGTTGACAGCGTTCGGGCCCCACATCACCGCTCCCGGTCCGCGCACCACCTCGATCTGTTCGACGTCTTCGAGGTCGACGTCGACCGCGTCCCAGATCACCCCCGCAAAGAGCGGGGTATACAGGGAACGTCCGTCGATCATCACCAGAATCTTATTGGCGTAAATGTTGGCGCTTCCACGGGCGGAAACCACCCAGGAGCGGCCATCGAGGCGAAGCACCGTGAGGCCCGGTACCCATTGCAGCGCCTCGGGAATCGAGGTGGCTCCGCTCCGCCGGATGTCCTCAGCCGTCAATACGAAGACTGCCGCTGGGGCCTTGGAGAGTTCCTGGGCTTTGCGCCCCACGGAAGTCACCTGGACATTGAAAAGTTCATCGACTCCGAGTTTGTCGAGATCGTCCGTCGGAACCCCGACGCGCTGGGCCGACGCAGTTCCGACGGCGCAAGCGAGCGCGATCAGAGGAGAAATTATCCTCACTTAGAACTTATCGGCAGATCGCTTAGAAAATGATATGGAGATTTGACGATTTATTCGCCAGTATCTATGAATTACGCGCCTCAAAGCGCGTTGCGCAGGGTAGGCCTCCAGTCGTACCCTACTGGAGACTGAACATATTGGGCCTAACTGCCGATAAGTTTACGTAGTGGGCATCAAGTTCGGAAGAGCGTCGCTTCTGTTGGTAGCGGCGTGGGCGGGGCCGGAATGTGCTCTGCCAGCCGAATTCCACTCAGCGTGGCGGTCCTGGACGGCGGCTGATGGATTGGCCGAGAGCTATACCTATAGCCTGTCCCTGGACCCTGGCGGCCACCTGTGGGCCCGCCACGGAGCCGTACACAGCATCAGTGTCCTCGACGGCTTTTGGGTCCGGCGGCTACCCGAGCCGCGTAACGGAGACCGCATCTCCTGGGAAAGCAACGCCCGCATCTATGCTTCCGCGCAGGGTTGGGCGTGGACTACCGCCGAAGGAGAACTCAAGGAGCTAAGAGACGGCCGATGGGTCGCGCATTGCCGCGCTCCGCCGGGCCAGACGCTGATTGCCGCCGCGCCGGTAGGCAGCCGGGTCATCGTTCTGCTCGACACCGCACTCGCCGAGTACGATCCTGCCACCGCCGCTTGGCGCACGCTGAAAACCCAGGCCGATTCGCCCATCGCGCCATTCCTCGCCATGTTCGCCGGCCCGCGTGAAATCTGGATCACCGGCGAGCATGGACGCCCGCCTTACCCATGGAACGAGATCTCCGGCCGCGCCGCGCACCTGCTCCATTTTCGCTACCCCGAACCGGTTCCAGGAGGTGTCATGGCCCAGGCCCGCGTGGCCGGGGGCCGGACCGCCGTCGTCGAGTGGACCGCCGGGGAACTGCATTCCGTCTATACTTCTGCTGACGGCGCCCCCCGCGGATGGCGTGGTCCCGAGGGCGATCTCTGGATCTTAGATGGCACCAAGCTGTACCGTATCGTGGACGGGAACAAGACTCGTGTTCCGCGCACGGGCGTCCTGTCCGGCAACATCTTCGACGTATTCGTGGAAGACGGCGGCACCTTTTGGATCGGCAGTTCCGAAGGAATCGCCCGTTACACCCCGCTGCATTGGCAGCCTCCGGCGGGGCTGCGCGAATTCGACCAGACCATCCATGCTATCGCCGAAGACGGAAAAGGGCGGCTGTGGTTTGCCGCCACGGATTGTCTGTTGGAATTGGACGGGGAGCGTTGGAAGCGCCACCCCATACCCGCGGGCCTGCGTACCCACGCGGTGCACACCGATGGGGTGTTGGTGGAGGAGACTGGGCGTGTTCTTCTCAAGGCGATCAACCAGGAGCAAGTGGAGTTGGTCCTGGAATTCGATTTCGAACGGGGTGTCTTTCGGGCTGTTGCGCCTCCTGGCGGGCGCCGGATTCAGTCGATGTCTCCGCGGCGCGCCGGTGGTGTTTGGATGGCCACGATCTTGCCGGGAGTGGCTGGATTCCAAGTGGACAGATACGACCAGGGCCGCTTCCTGCCCCAGTTTGAAAGCGGGCCCGGATGGCAGGGCTCAGACGTTCGCTGCCTGCTGGAACGGCGCAATGGCGACCTCTGGGCCGGCGGCATCAGTTCCGGCTGCGCCTGGCGCAAACGGCAAGCTGATCCTGCCCTTCCAAAAGAAATTCGGGTATGCCGCCAATGGTGTCTTCGCCCTCGACGAACTTCCCAACGGGGACGTCCTGTCGGGCGGGCGCGATGGCGTGATGCGCTTCGACGGAACGCGCTGGACCACTCTGCGCGACGGCCTGGATCGCGTGCGCAGTTTTCTTCAGGCGCACGATGGCACACTTTGGGTTGCCACGGCGGCTGGCGTCGAACACGCGGTGTCGGGCAGTTGGATCGGTCACGGCTGCGACGAAGGCTTGCCCTCGTCCATCTCCTTTAAACTCTTTCAGGACTCGGCCGGCCGCATCTGGGATGGCACTTCCGAAGGCCTTGCTGTCTATCATCCCGATGTCGACAATGGCTATCCCCAGACCGTTTTGGACTCCGCTGGGAATCTCGCCGAGATTCCTCCTTCCGGCAATGTGAGATTCACCTTTACGGGCATCGATAAATGGAGGCAGACGAACGCTGAAAGGGTACTGTTTTCCTACCGCCTGGATGGCGGCTCGTGGTCGCCGCTCCGGCCGGATCGCGAAGCCGCCTTCCAGAGACTCCGGGCCGGCCCGCATCGCTTCGAAGTGCGGTCTTCCGACCGCAGTGGCAACCTCGATCCGCAGCCGAAGTCCCTGGAGTTCAGCGTGCCTCGGCCGTGGTATCTGGACTGGCGCTTCCTCGCATCGGCGGCCGCCAGCGTGGCGCTGATTCTGTTCCTCGGATGNNACAGCCAAGGAGCAGGCCGAAGCCGCCAGCCGCCACAAAACCGAATTTCTGGCCAACATGAGCCATGAGATCCGCACACCCATGAATGGCATCCTGGGGATGACTGATCTGGTCCTCGATACTCCTCTCACCAGGGAGCAGCACGGCTACCTCGAAACCGTCCGAAGCTCCGGCGCCGCTCTGCTGCGCATCCTCAACGACATTCTGGATTTTTCCAAGGTGGAAGCCGGCAAGATGGAGTTGGTGCCGGTCAGTTTCGAACTTCGTAAATGTCTGGCCCAGGTGCTCGATGTGCTGCTGGTAGCGGCCCGCCAGAAGGGCCTGGAGCTTTCCTGTGAAATCGCTGACGATGTTCCGGCCTGGCTGGTGGGGGACGATGCGCGATAGCGGCAGATTCTGGTGAACCTGGTGGGCAACGCCGTCAAGTTCACCACGGCTGGCACGGTATCGGTACGCGCTTTCCGCGAAGAACTGGCTGGGGCCCTGTGCCTTCAGTTTGTGGTTGCCGACAGCGGTCCAGGCATTCCGGCGGACAAGCAGGCCGACGTGTTCGGTGCCTTCGAGCAGGGCGATGCCTCCATGGCCCGCCGCTTTGGCGGCACCGGTCTCGGACTGGCGATCGCGGCCAAACTCGTAGGCTTGATGGGAGGCCGCATCTGGGTGGAAAGCCCGTGGCGCGCCCCTGGATCGCGGTCTGACACGCCAGGCAGCGCCTTCCATTTCACCGCCTGCTTCTTGCCCGGGATGCCCGCGGCGGCCGAGCGGCGTCGTTTCGTGGCGGCGCGTTCCACCGGACCTCTGCATGTGCTGGTGGCCGAGGACAACGACGTCAACCGCCGCCTGGTGCAACGCCTGCTGGAGAAACAGGGACACACCGTGAGCGCCGTAGCGGATGGCAGGAGCGCCGTTGATGCTGTCTTCGCGGAGTGTCCGGACCTGGTGCTGATGGACCTGCAGATGCCGGGCATGGATGGCCTCGAAGCCACCCGCGCGATTCGGGTCCGCGAGGCCGCCACCGGCGCCCACATCCCCATCCTGGCGCTCACCGATCACGCTATGAGCGGCGATCGCGACCTGTGCCTCTCCGCCGGCATGGACGGATACATCACCAAGCCCATCGCACCCGGCGAATTGTGCAGCGCCGTGGAACGCGCCATGGCAGGCTAGCCGGCCCGGCCGGCGGCACGGCAGAGCCCAAATCGCGGTGCACACCGCGTACGGCAGCCTGTAGGACAGACGATCATCCTTCGTCGTCTGTCCCGTTCGAGCTGTGCTGCGCCTTTCTCGACTCTAGAAGTACACCTTCACCGCCATCTGGATGAGGCGCGAGTTGTTGCTGCTTTGGTAGAACGTGGTGACCTGGCCGAACGTGCTGCTCGCGTTGCTGACGCCGGGGTTGTTCCAGTTGGCGTGATTCACTAAGTTAAAGAAGTCGGCCCGGAAGTCGAGCTTCCATCGGTCCTTCAACTGGAATCTCCTGCTGAGGGCCATATCGTAATTGAACTGGCCTGGCCCATACAGGGCGTTGCGGCCGAGGTTGCCGAAGGTGCCGGCCGGCTGAACCGCGAACGCCGCCGGGTTGAACCAGTAGGGAATATCGGTGGAGGTGACTGTGCGCACCTGGTCCGGAGCCACCACGTTGGGGCGGTCCAATCCCTGGCCGCTGAGCGATATATCCTTGCCACCATCGCTGAGTTGGATGGGGTTGCCGGTGAATATGCTGAAGACCGGCGAAACCTGCCAGTTCTTGGTGATCATGCTGGCGGCTGGCCCGCCGAAGCCAGGGCTCGTCGCCACCAACGTGCTATTGAAAACGTGCCGGTGGTCGTAGCCGCAATTGCCCCGTTCACCCGTCTCACGGTTGAGCGGATTCTGGTAGACGACGCCCGCCAACTCCCCGGCGAAATCCCACGAGCTTACACAATGGCTCCAGGCGTAATTGCTGAGAAGGGTGAAATTGCGGGCAAAGCGATGTTCGGCCGAAACCTGCAGGGCATGGTACTCGGAGTTGGCCCCGTCGTCGGACTGTTGGATATCGGCATAGTATTGTCCCAAAGTGGGATTGACAAGATAGGTGAGACGGCGGTTGTTGGTGTTCGACGTGGTCGCTCCGGCGGTGGGTATGGCGTAGTTGACGTCCGTCGATCCCCAGATGTGCCGCGATGCGTTGCCCAGATAGTTCGCCTTTACCACCCAGTCCTTACCGAGTTGCCGCTGATAACTCAGGTTCCACTGCATCATGTAAGTGACCCGCATGTTCGGGGGAACGCTGATGTAAGCTCCCTGTGCCGGGAAGACGGCGGCGCCCGGGAACGGGTCGCCTGTCTTACCGTTTAGACTGTAACTCGCGAACGGATTGGAGAACTGGCCGCTGGCGAGCGAGATGGAAGAGACGTAGGGTGCGTTGGTGGTCCACCGCTCGGGGTAGAACAACTCGGTGGTATCGTGCAGCAGATTGAACGATGCCCGCAGCGTCTGCCTGCCATCGCCGGTGGGATCCCACACCATGCCGAGCCTGGGCGAGAAGGTAGCCCAGTGAGAGGCTGTGAAGGCCTTTCCGTACGGATCCTGCTGCGTGTCGGTGGAGAAAATCAGGCCGGCCGGGGCGTTCGGGTACGCGGCGCTGTGCCAACCCTGCAGGAAGAGCGGCCAACTGAACTGGTTGCCGCGCCCGTACTTGTCATAAGACGGTACGCTCGGCTCCCAACGCACGCCGAAATTCATACTGAAGTGGGAGGTGACCTTGAAGGCGTCTTGTACGTAAGCGGCTATCACGGTCTGACGCAGGTAATCGGAAATTACATTTCCATCAGTCAGGTTGGAAAAGCGGCCGATCAGTAAGTCCGCCAATCCGTCGCCGGTGGTAGTGCCATTGAAGGTAAACTGCCCATTGGACTGTTGGTTGTTGTAGGAATTGAACTGGTCCTTGCGGCCATCAAAACCGAAGCCGATCTGATGGCGGCCGCGAGTGAGGGTGAAATCGTCCGCCAACTGGTACGTATTGATGTCAAAGTTCGCCAGCGCGCAGGTGCCGCAGCCCACGTTGAACCCGCCCCCGGAGTAGCCGCTGACGCTGAGCTGCGTGTAGTTCGGAACGTTCAGAAACATGTTCACACCCAGATCTTTCGGGCTGAATAAGGTGGATGCGGAAGAGCGGTTGTCGCGCCGCCGGTCAAAGGTGGCGTGGAATGAGTTGACGGCGGCTGCGTTCACGCTATAGGTATCGCCTACCGTGATGGTTTGCGAGCGGTCCTCGTTCCCCGGGCTGCCGGTAGTCAACGCGTTGTGGCCGTCGAACAGCGAGAGGGCCGTGTAATCGTACATGAAGTACCGGGCATAAAACGCCTGCTTGCTGTTGATCAGGTAATCGACGCGGCCAATCCATTGATTGTCGGGATTATCGGCCAGATACCCGTAGAGGAAATTCCCGCAAGGATTCGACGAGGTCGGGATGTAGGTGGAGGCCAGCTTTAATCCCGCCGGATCGAATGTAGAAATGGGAATCTTATTACCGGGATATGGATTTCCGTTGGCGTCCTTTAGGGTTTTCGCCGTTGCCAGGCAGCCGCCGCTGCTTTTGGCGCCATCCAGCACGCTGAAATCACCAGTCAGTGCCGCGGCGGTGGGGGTATAAGCGGTGTTTTGGGCGGGATCGCTGCGCTGCCGGGTGCCCTGATAGCCGCCGAAGAAGAATAGCTTGTCTTTGATAATCCTGCCGCCGGCCGTGCCGCCAAACTGGTTGCGCTTCAGGGAGTCGCGCACCGGTTGCAGGTTCGTCACGCCCTTCGGCCTCGCGTTCAGGTCGCCGTTGCGGAGAAAGTAGAAGAGGTCGCCGTGGAAGGCGTTACCGCCGGACTTAGTCACGATATTAACCACGCCGCCGGGATGCAACCCGTATTGGGCCGGCAATCCGTTGGCTTGCACGCTGAATTCCTGCACGGCATCCGGAAATGGAATCGGCAGGTTCACATTACTGAAGGCGTCGTTGTTGTCGCCGCCGTCCAGCAGAAAGTTGACGCCGTTGGCGGCGCTGCCGGCTACGGAATACTGGCCCGAACCATTGGACCCCTGGATGTTCTTGCTGCCCGTGAGGTCCCCCCCATTCAGCGTCATGGCGGACGTGGAGAATCCGGTGGTCCGGAGCAGGTCGGCGGGATTGCGGCCGTTCAACGGCAGATCGATCATTCTCTGCTGGTCCACCACCTGCGAGATCGAGTTGTCCTTGGTTTCCACCATGGAGGCGTTAGCCACCACTTCCACCGTTTCCGTCACGGCGCCGATCTGCATGATCACGTTCTGCTCGATGTTGGTGGCTACCTGCAGGGTGAGGCCGGTCTGGCGGTAGGCCTTGAATCCTGCCGCGGACACTTCCAACACGTATTCGCCGATCGCCAGATTCGGAAAGCGGAAGACACCCGACACATCCGTGGTAAATGTGTGAACGGTGCGCTTGTCGACTTCCGTCATTTTTACAGTTGCGCCGACAATGGAAGCACCGCTGGGATCGGTTACATGGCCATCCACCTCGGCAACGGCGACTTCCTGCGCTCTGGCGCGAGGCGCGGCGGAGAAGGTCAGAACGGCAGCGAGCGAAAGCGCCGCCAGGAATCTTGTGCGATACACGTGGTTCGCAGAGTACGACATTATTACTTACCCCCTTGATCCAACTTGGAACATACCCAAACTGCCACATTCCTTAGTGGCGGCCGGCCTTACCCGCGGAAGACCTGGCTATTACGATAAACACCTCTAATAAACTGCGACTGCGTAAAATGACCCTTGGCGGCAGTCTACGCAGGATTGATCGGATTGTCAATCAAAAAACCCTCAACGATACGTTTAGTGAAACTCAACGTTCCACATTGTGGTACGAGTTCACCTTTCGAACTTACCGATGAAGCCTCCTCCAGAGCGCAGATCGACGGTAATCGTCTCCGCCGGAGAGCCGGTCGTATGTTCCACTTTCACGGCCGCCGCTTCACCGGTATCGCTGATGAGCGTGGTTCGATAGCTGGCGCTTTGCAGAAAAGACAAATCCAACTTCAAAGTCTTGGCGTTGGGCCCATTGGTGACGNNGCTCTTCAGCACATCCACCGTCGGGTTGGCGAGCATGTTTGCCGGATTGGCCGCAAAGCAGAGCAGTGGCGCTTGTAGAATGATCGCGTTGGCCACCTGGTGCGCCCAGGTGGTGTCACCCAGTTTCTTGCCGAAATGCGTGGGTGTGTAATCGGCCAGTCCGGCCAGCATGCGGGTGAACGGCAAGTTCACTTCGTGCAGTGCCCAGGGCGGCTGGTTTTCCATGCCCCGAATGCCCTCGTGACCCAGTTCGTTGGGCCAGGTGCGCTCATTTCCGGTAGGCTTGTTGGCGCCGTGAAAATCGATGATCAGGTGGTACTGGGCAGCAGCGCGCAGGATGGTCTCATAGAGGTCCACCACTTCCTTTTGCTCGTGGTCGAAGAAGTCGATTTTGGCGCCGGCTACGCCCGTGCGCTGGCACATCTCGAAAAAGGTGCGGAGCTTTTGCGGATCCTGGATGGCCCTGCGGCTGGTCCAGATCATGATCTTGACGCCCAACGGGCGCGAGTAGTCCACAAGCTCCTTGAGCTGCGCTTCCGGCCATCGCGACCAGAACCCTTCCAGCAGGTTGTACTCGAAGCCGAGTTGGCTTGCCTGGCGGCTGAACTCCTTCATGCCGTCCAGAGTCCGGCCGCCGCCATCGAGGTAAGCCCAGACGGCGCGGCCAGGTTGGATCCAAGGCGTCTTGAGGCCTTGCGGAAAATATTTGGGATCGGGCGGCGGCGCCACGTTGTGCACCATGTCGCTGTTGACGAGGGCATTCAAATCCGCACCCACCATCACAATCCGCCACGGAGTGACGATTGGGCCGGTGATCGCGGCCGCTTTGGCCAGGCGCTCCACGTCTTCGTTGTAGCGCAGCCGAAACGGCCACGACGCGGGCACGGAATGTCCCAGCCGCGCCGCGAACCCGCCCGCTCCGTCATACTGGAGCGCCATGCCGCTGTACTGTATCAACGCGCCTTCGGTGATGGAGGCGTAGCCGGCGTTGGCCGGAAGCTTGCACGTCAGCGGCGGCGCCACCCACTGCCCGGCCGGAAGCGCGGCGACGTTCTTACGCAGGTGCGTGCCCTCGTAGTGATCGTTGAGATCGTGATACCAGACGGTGGATCCGGCCGGCAGCCGGANNGTCGTCGCTTCGTCGGGAGTACGTGTTGCCTGGCCCGGCACAAGCTGGCGGAACGCGACGCCCGAATCGTACGCGCGAACCTCCAGTGTGTACGCAGTATGTGTCGGCGGATGAACCAGTCCGATGGTCAAACCGTTGCAGCGGTCGATGGCTCTGGAGTGGACGCCGTACCAAGGGTAGCTCTCGTCCCGTAGAAAGCTCCCGATCTTGGCGATGGCCGCGCCGGCAGCGAGGTTCACGCCATCCACCACGATGCCGAGGGGTGAGGACTCGATCACCGGCTTGCCGCCCACCAATGCCACGGTATACTCCAAGCGTCCAGAACCCGTGGAGAGGTGGAACTGGACGCGGCCATCGGGGCTGGACAGAGTTGCATCCGCGGCGCTGGCGGAGGAGAGGCTCGCGACCAGCAGCACTGCGCCAAGCCGGATACTTCGTATGATCCACATGGAATTGAGAGTACTTTATCGCTAAATAGGGGAAAGACCAAGGGAAATGTGGCAACAAGACGACAGGGTCGAAAAACAGGGGCTGGGGGCCGGGGTTGTGTACGGCGAGCGCAACCGGCGGCGAGACCGCCGGCGCTACCAACCGCCGGTTTTTCATCCCGTTTTGCGGGACGGTCCGGACACTTGATGGACTCTGAACACCAACTCGACAAATGCTTGATGGAAATCGCTCGCAGGCCTAAGCCGAAGGCGTAGGGATGGTGCCTCTTTTGCTTGATTCCGCTCCCCGAAGGCGACATCGTCCGCGACCATCCGTCGTTGCATGACATCAACGCCGAAGAGTCGCCCGGATCGTGTCCAGCGGCAACACCAGTCTCAAAGGATCATCAAGCAGTCGCAACGCGCCAAAGCGCTCGTACCAAGCCGCCGCGCGCTCGTCTTTCGCGTCGATGGCGAGCGCCACGCCACCTACTTCGTGCGCCACGGCAAGCGTACGTTCACCAGCCGCAAGCAGGAGATCGCCGCCCAATCCACCATCCTGCACGGCACGGGATACGGCGAGACGGCCGAGACGAAACACCGGCACTTCGGAGCGCCCGAGCTTTCTCGGAATGGTTGCAGGAGCTTTCGCAAAGGCAATCGCGCCGGGGCTGATCGTGTAGTAGCCAAGAATGTTTGCCTGCGCCCCCGGCGCAATCGCGACGAAAGTCTTGGCACCTCCGCTGTCGTGGTTCTGTCGCGCGTGCCGTCGCAAGTATTCGTTCAACGCGGGCACTCCGACTCCGCAGTCGAACCCCGCCCGGTCGTGAAGGCGCGTCAACGCCTTCTCCCGCCACACCAGGGCCGTGCTCACGCGCGTTGACGCCGCCTTTTGGCCGCCGCCCGCAATGCGGCCGTCGGCTTGGGAGGGTGCTCCAGGAGTTCCAGAATTCGGGCGCTGTCACGGGCGGTCAGGGAGATGCGCTCATGCCGCGCCACGATCTTTTCGGCAGCGGGCAAAGCCGTACGCATCACAAAGCTCGTAAGGTCCAGCCGTTCGTACGCGGCGGCTGCGGCGAGAATGCGTTTCTGTTCACGAGAAGCGCGCAGCTCGATGCGATCCGTTCGCGTCGCGGAAGCGGTGAGCATGATGAAGCTCCTTCCCTCTCAGGATAACGTACGGACGTTGTACGGGCAAGGAAATGCCGTTAGTCCTCTTCGCGACTCGCATCGATCTTGATGACTCGCGAATGGATGGGCCGGTCCCGGCGGCAAAACGGTCAGCCCTCCCAGGCTGTTGCAGGCGGGCGATCCGCTCGCGTTGGAGGGAACTCATCGTCGCGATTTCGCCGCGGTGTCGCATGATCAAGCCCGAGGTTTCCTTGGTGCCTCAACTCACTCAACTCCACTTGGCTGATCTGTCCCTATCCCTGGCGCAGCGCTTCCGCGAGAACCTCAAAGTCTCGCGCGACGGAGACTCGCTCGAATACGTGATCCTCGGCGTATCGAGGCGATGGCTCAGCGGACTCCGCTGTCATCTGTGGCACGTGCCCTTCTTTCCACTGTGCCGCCAGCCCGATCGCTTCATCCTTTGTCAGACGCGCCGCTGGCGGGCGCAAATCCTAACACTCGTCACACGTCACAGACCGGGCGTTGCGTTTGCGTGCAAACGCCTGCCCGCCGCCGGGGGCGTTACTGAAGACGCCATCCGCGCGTACATGAGCACCCGGATAAAGGAAGAAGCGAGCGGTCGAACCATCAACATGGAAGTCGGCGAACTGAGCCGGGCAATCGGAAAAAAGTGGTCTGTGCTCTGGCCGAAAGTGCCCAAGCAGGAGGAAAGGAAGGACGTCGGAAAGGCCCTCTCGCCGGCGGAAGAGAACCGCCTCCTGGCCGCAGCCGATAAGAAAGCGAGATGGAAATCGCCGCGGCCATCATCCGGGTTGCACTCCTCACCGGGATGCGCAGCGGCGAGATTACCAGCCTCACATGGGGACAGGCTAATCTCGACAGCCGCGTAATCACCGTGGGCCGCGCTAAAACTCCCTCCGGTACTGGCCGGCAGATCCCGATGAACCACGAACTGTTCAAAGTCGTGTCGGAGCACGCTCGTTGGTTCACAAAGAAATTCGAGGCGCTCCAGCCAGAGCACTACCTTTCCCCTTTGGCAAACCTCAGCCAACCGATCCCACGCGCCCCACCACGACGATAAAGACCGTCTGGGCCAGCATCCGGACCGAGGGCAGGGTTAACTGTCGCCTTCACGACTTGAGGCACACGGCGGCCACCAAAATGGCAGAGGCGGGCGTTCCTGAGAGCACCATGCTGTCGATCATGGGCCATATGAGCCGGGCGATGCTGGAGCGCTACTCTCCCGCATGGCAGCCAAGCGCCAAGCCGTCGAAGCACTCACCACGAAGCCGAAAAGGACTCGCAAATCAAAGGGGGTCCTACAAGAAGTCCCCCAAGTCAAGAAACTCGTGAGGGTGAAATAGCCTGTAAACTATTGATTTGTATGGTGAGCGCGGTAGGAATCGAACCTACAACCTACTGATTAAGAGTCTTTTTCGGGATGGTTTCCGCCTGGCGCCGTTTTGTCTATTCCGTCTATAAGGACCGCTGAATCATGCTCTTGCAGGTGGGCGTTCTTCTCGTGGGCATTGGCGAGTTTAGCCGCTTCCCGACGAGTTGGCACACTATTGGCACACTGGATTGGTCGCATGTGGCGCTGTGGAAATTTGTTAAAAGACCTCGGATGACCGCGGTAGCAAGCCGGTTCTACGCACTTGGCCTGATGCCAGATCTCCACGCATGCCGAATAGACCTTCGTCTCGACCGAAGTGCCCACCGGCAATGGCGCCGAATAGAAGTTCGTCAACGCCTTTGCGCACCCGCTGGCATTGATCTCCGGGAAATGTAAGGAGGCAGGGCGAAGCCCTCGTCGGCCAGCGACAGTGCTGCACCTTCGGCACCGGAGATCGCCTGCTTGGAGGCCGACAGCAGAACCGCATGTGTATACATTCGTTTCTTGGTTTCGACGTCGCAGCCACTATATACTCGCCCTGGCCAAATACGCGTGCCGCATCGAATGATCTGTCTGACTTTCCGTGCCATTGAAACACCTCCGCCAGTGCGGGGCGAACAAATGGCACACGAGGTCGCGCTAACGACCTGTTTCGGCCGGTTTAGATAACGAGGATTGATCGGCCTTTGGCGATAAAAGTGACGGGACGTCGATCACCGCCGAACTCCGTTTCGAGATGCCTGCCCCCGCGCGGAAGCGCACAAAGCTGAACGACGGATCAGCGATGCTCGTTTCGCCAACGCGGCCAGATTCAATGCCTACCACCGACTCAAGGTTGATGCGACGTTCCGGGCGAGGAGGCAAGTGAAGCTGCCGAAAAAGGCGTATATTTAAGGTGAGGTTCGTAAAGTGGCGACGACGCCGTCAAATCGCGAGTTCGAGACAATACCGCCCGGTCGGTTCATCACTCTGTCGGTGCGTGCGGGCGAGGTTTTCGCCAACCACCAGAAGGCCTTAGGTTGGCTGCAGACACCGAATCCATCCCTTAGCGGACGGACACCGCTGGAGGCCACCGCCACCGAAGAGGGCTTCCAGGAGGCAGACGAAGTCCTGACGCGAATTGAATTCGGTGTCCTTGGCTGATGCGGGCATTCCGATTGTGCCGGAGTTCCTACCCGGCATACGATGGCGAGGGCGCTCACCGCGTCGGTGGGCGGTGGAACTCAAAAGGAGTCCGTGTCCTGTACATGAGCGAAAATCGCTCGCTCGCGGTGCTCGAAGTTCTCGTGCACTTGTCCGGTACGCTGCCTGACAAATACCTTCTCGGAGCAGCCGGCATTCCGGAGGACGTGGCCATCGAGAGAATTGCTGATAAGGATTTGCCGGAGGGATGGTCGGCATTAAGTCCTCGCGAGCAGCTTGCGACCAGGCTTCTTGGAGACGTCTGGGTTGCGCAGCAGCGATCGGCAGTCTTGTCCGTGCCTTCCGTAATCCTTGGCGAGCGGAACTACGTTCTGAATCCCGCGCACTCGGACTTTGCGCGAATCGAGTTTGCCCAACCTGAGACTTTTCGGTTCGATCTGCGGCTGATCTCGCGGGAGCCGCCGTTGACCGACAAAGAGGCCAACCGCGAGCTCGTCTAGCTTGACTGAGACTTGATTTCAGCCGTATCGCAAGGGGCCCCAAGAATCTCGATCGCCGCCCGACCGTTCTGCGGGACATCCGCAGTCGCCCTGGACGTCTCCGCACCAAGCCCATCCGAAGATTCCCCAGAGGATGAAGATCTCCGTTTGACGCCATCGCGGTCCGCACATTGCCGGCGCACAAGGTCCCTGTCCGAGAGCGCCCGCTCCGAGCGTGCGAAAGTTTGCCGCTTGACCACCAGTCAGCCGATCACGACAGCCATACACCCGCGGTCGCGTTCACTGGCGCGGTCCAGCCAGAGTTTTGTAGTACTCGTCAACGGCACCGTTCCATGCTGCCAACTGGCTCGGCGACAACCGCCGCTCGTTGTCTTCGCACGCATACACGCCTGTTCTTTGGAATGCGTAGATCAGAGCGGGATCAGCACCGACTTCGGCCATCGCACCCGAACGGAAGACTTCTGGAAACTCAATTTGCCAATGAAAGGGCGTGACGCCCTGAGCACGGAGCGCTCGCGCGATGCCCCGGAATTCGTCGTCTGCATCGAGGTCGGTAATCTTCTCGAGCGCTCGCTTAAGAAGCGCGCCTTTAGTGAGCCGTTCCTTCTCCCTCGCCTTTGGTTTCGACGCCGAGAAAAACGCTGCCGCTAACAGGTCACCGGTGAGACGGGCATCCATCAAGTACTCGTCAGCCTTCTGCAAACGCTGCTGCTGAATCTCGTACGGAATGGTGTCCGGAGAGTTAATAATGACCGCTCTGTTGCGAAGGACGAGTTCGAGCCTGTCCTGGAAGCGTTTGCCGAAGATGTCCTGCTGAGGGGTCTCCGACCAGTCGAAATAACTGATCTGGCGGGTGGTGAAACCGACCAACGAATCGCCATCACGCAACGCGTGGTCGAGGAACGTGAAGGGGTGCTCTTTGGCAAGTGTCGCCAGCCACAGGGAAAGCTTGGCGAGATCAACAGCCATTTTGTTCCTGTCCACGCCATACAGACAGCGCTGGGCTATCACGCGGCGGGCATGCAGCAGTTCCTCCTCGTCGGGAGGAATTGGCGGAAGGGAATCTTCGCGGCGCCAGGCTTCGAGCAAGTGCTCGCCCAACTGCCGGCAGGTCTCCACCAGGAAGGCGCCAGAGCCCATGGCGGGGTCACAGACCTTGAGATCGAGAATCTGTTCCGATGTCGGCTCGGGGCCGAGTTGCTGAAGGACAGGAGCCAAGGCGGCTTCGACAATGGGGCTGGTGAGCGACCGGGGCGTATAGTGGGAGCCGCTGCGGCGGCGTTCGGGTGACGGCTGGAAGGTCATTGAGCCGGCAGGGACCACGGCGGGCGTCAGGTCCTTCTCGATCTTTCGCTCGAGTGCGGCCAACAGGTCGGCGAGCGAATCGGCGGATTTCAATGCAGCCGCCGCCTTCGGGACGAGTTTCTGGCCGGTGGCTTTCTGCAACCACTCGCCGCGTTTGGCTGGCGCGGCGCGAAGCAGTTCTTCCAGATTGATGGTTACGGGCGCTCCGCCTTTCGCCTTCTTCGGCGAGGTGATCGCGATGGCAGGTCCAGCGGCAACCTCAAGCGTGAAGCCCATGACGGCTTCGG
Organism: Candidatus Sulfopaludibacter sp. SbA3; assembly: GCA_900290315.1. Classification (GTDB taxonomy): domain Bacteria; phylum Acidobacteriota; class Terriglobia; order Bryobacterales; family Bryobacteraceae; genus Sulfopaludibacter. The sequence continues at coordinate 17,883 of OKRF01000305.1, forward strand.
AAATCCGCCAACGATCTCGCGCAGGTCATCCTTGAGGCGCCGCACCATCACGTCATCCAGGTTGCGCTTGACCACTTTGACGCCGCGGCAGAAGCGTTGCGGATCCAACAACTCCAGCAGGGCGGTGAAACTGTTCGAATGGCCGTTGTGCGGGGTGGCGGATAGAAACAATCGGTGTTCGAATCTGGGGGAGAGCCCTTGAATCGCGCGCGTAATCTGCGAGTCGATGGCATAGCGCTGGCCGCTCGACGGAGCGGCGTGATGCGCCTCGTCGAGGATCAGCAGGGTGCCGGGGCGGAATGTCCCGAGCCAGTTGCGGAGAGGTCCGGCGTAGGTCTCGTCGATTAACAGGCGGTGAGAAATCAGGAAGCGGGAATGGGCCGTCCAGGGGTTGACCCCGAAGCCTCGTTCGCGGCGGATCTGAGCGATAAAGTCTTTGTCGAAGATCTCGAAGAGGAGTCCAAAGCGCTGCTCGAGTTCCTCCTGCCATTGGAGGAGCATCGACGGCGGGCAGGCCACCACGATCTCGCGAACCTTCTTGCGCATCAGCAATTCCCGCGCAATCAATCCGGCCTCGATGGTCTTGCCCAGGCCGACGTCATCGGCAATGAACAGATTGACGCGCGGCAGGCGCAACGCCTTCCGCAATGGTTCGAGTTGATAGGCGTCAAGCCGAATGCCCGCGCGGAAAGGCGATTGGAGGAGGCTGGCGTCAGTGGAGGTGACGCAATTCCACCGGAGGGTATTGAGATAAGCAGAGAAGTACTCGGCCGAATCGAAACCCCGCTGGGCAAGCCGCGCCCACTCCTCACCAGTCAAGATGGCAGCGTCCAGCTCTCGCTCCCATAGCACTGCGAGCTCCTGCCCTTGAGCGTCGTCCTCGATGCAGGAGAGTTCGACGAGGGT
>OKRF01000305.1:18798-21569 GCA_900290315.1 Candidatus Sulfopaludibacter sp. SbA3
GCACTGCGAGCTCCTGCCCTTGAGCGTCGTCCTCGATGCAGGAGAGTTCGACGAGGGTGGAGTCTTGGGGCCGTGGGCGCGCGACCAGGCCCTCCACCAAATACAGGCGTTGGCGGACGCGGACGATCTGGCCGACTTCTGGGATAGCGGCAGTTACGCTCATGATTATGAAATGCTTAGAATACTAAAGGTTATCGCGTTGGACGGGAGGATGTAGCGACTTCAGGCGGCGGAGCGGGACGGTGTCTCCACTTGCATTACGCGCTGAGCGTCACATCTGCCTTAATGCCGATGGCATCAAGAATCTCCTGGAGCCTGGAGATGGCCACAGTCTGATATTCACTCTCTTCATAACGGCTGATCACCTGTTTGCTCACGCCTAAGCGCCTCGCCAATTCGGTTTGTGAAACGCCCTTGGCAATCCGGATCCTTGTGATAAAGGGTGCTATTTGATCGAGCCGTTCGATGTGCGGCAGAGCGACTTCGTCGGACTTCAGCCGGTCGTACTCGCCCAGCTCATCTTCGAGTTGCCTTATCATGCTCTCATAGCTTCCGCGAATCGCGGTGGAGCGCTTGTCAGGCTTGCCCTGTGCCAGCTTGGCGAGTGCTTGTTGAAAACCTGCAATCTGGGCCACGGTTCGCTCTCTTTGCGCGTCGCTCTTGATCATGATTTGCCAGCCTTAACCACTTGAATCATGCCCCGCGGTTGCCCGTCCCGATCCTGCCGAAAGAACTCGGGAAATCCCAGTTCCGGGGTTGCTTGCATCGCCGGATGGATGAAAAACTCAACACCATGGTCGGCCCACATACGCCACTTCCACTTCCGCACGAGCGGGACCAAGACCAATTCGAAGTCGATCCAGTAGGGATCGATGCGATCATAGACGCCCTCGTCGGGTTCCACCCAGTAACCGTCGATATCACCAGGATCTGGCTTCTCCGTACAGAAGCTGCCGTCGATGTAGATTTCCTGAACGCCCGCCGCCCAAAAAGCCTCGACGGCGGCGCGGAGTCCCTTCAATAACCATCGACGACGGGGCGTGAAACCGAGACGCTTGCCGATCTGCTCCAACGTTGCCTGATGATTCCCCGGTGGCAACCCGCCAGTGCTGGGATCAAACGCCGGAATCAAGGTCCACCTCCATCATGTCAGGGACAACCAGAAATGTCAACATTTAAGCTGTCAATCTAGAACGACAACAAACAATTCATCGCGAGGCCTTCTCCCCGAGCAACACGGCACCGCTGATCGCATAAAGGGACAGGTTGTATGCAGCGTGTGAGAGGGCCGCCGGAGCCGCCGATCCAGAGCGCCACCTGATCCAGCCGTAGAGGGTTCCCGTTGGCCGGACGTCCCTCCTGCAACGAGCGGCGGCGTCGTGCAAGCGACTATGCGTTAGGCGATCGCGCTCTTCCGCAGAAGCACTGGAGTTGGTACAGTAAAAAAGCTTTGACCACCAGTCCAAGCGGCCTCCCCCAGAAATGAGCCGTGGATGGCGAAAAGAGACACCGCAAACCTCGTTCTCAACGTTCGGCGCGACAGAAAACAAGAAGCACTGCAGCGGGCACTCCTGGTGCCTTGGCGGCAGTTGGCGGATGGCGCAGCGGCATTGGCGGAATGGCACCTGATCATTCTGTGGGTGCGGGTGATTACCGAAACCGCAGAGCAGCTTCCACAAATCGTGCGGTCCGCCTTGCAGTCTCGGTGCCCCGGGTTCTTGGAGAGCCAGAGCCGGGAACAAAAAGACGTTCTTCCCGTTTGGAAATCTTTGGAAGAGTGGATCACCGCTCACCGATTCGCAACGGCAAGAGCCGAGGGCTGGTTTGATGCCCTGATGTACTACGCCTACAAGGATCTCCGCACAGAGCAAGCCTGGACGACGTGGGAGCGCACCAAGGCAGATTGGCACCAGACGGCGCCGGTCAGATGGCCGACCCTGGAACACTGGACGTCGGAAGTTCTTGCTACCCGCAGCCTGGCCTGTCCCGGAACCGAGAAGGCCCGGGCTGTTCAGGCTCTTGGAGCGGTGGAAGCGTCGCGCCTCAACAAAGCCGTCAGCGAGCTGCTCGAATCGCGAGCATTCGCCCTCTGGATCGACGCTGTCTCCAAACCGGGGAAACCCCTTCATGAAGCCGTAGCGAATGAACTGCGAGACCGATGCCCCAGTCTTCTGCCCGCTTCCGGTCCTGGCCCTCCGTGGATCCGATCTCTTTTCTATAGCCTCATTCGTTCCGGCGAGTCGAACTGGCGCGGCGCGGCGCGGTCCGAAGGATGGTACGCGGCACTGCGCTACGAGGTCGTTCACCACCCTCGTTACCAACGGCTCATTCATTACAATCAGCGGTGCCATGATCAGTGGTCCCAAGCTGGTCCGAAGTACTACCCGTCGTTCTCCGAATGGCTTGCAGCTGCCGACGGCTACTGTTTTGTTCGAAGCGCCTAAACCTCATTCGCTGTCCACTCCGGCCGCTTTCTGTTTGGCTGCGCGGTCCGGGTATCCCATCTCGCGAAGCCAATTCTGCATGTCCACGTTCAGGCTCTCGAATGGAATTTTCTCCGGATGGTCAGCGAGGAACTTCGACACCGAACTATCGGTGATGCGGCCACCTTTGGTAAGGAGAAGCTTTTCGGCGACCCAGTATTGAACCCTGGCAGGTGGGACCGCGAACATGTCAGCGACATCCTTGACTTTGAATCCGCCCAGACTCTCCGCCGTGTAATCGAGATCGCGAAGCCGTTTCCGGACAGCAGCAACGGTGCGACCGAGCCG
>OKRF01000211.1:0-6936 GCA_900290315.1 Candidatus Sulfopaludibacter sp. SbA3
CGTGCGCGCGCGGGCCGGCGCCGCGGCCACGCTGGCCGTGGCCGCGGCCGCAGCTCGGGGGGCGGGCTCCTCGTAAACAGGTGCGGCTTCCGGCTCCGGCGCCGCCACCGGTTCATCCGGTTCTTTCTCGCGCTTGGCTTGCAGCAGGATGTAAACCGTCTGCCGCACTTCCTCCAGAGCGCGCTTCAAAGTGCCGTAAGAGGGGGCCACGTCGCCGAACTTTTCGTCGCACACCTCGCCCAGGGAACTCAGCGACTCCAGCGTGCCGTCGAAGGTCTCCAGCAGGCTCACGTAGTATTTCTTGGGTGACTCGTCGAACGCTTTGTCGAACTGCTCCTGCGGAATCTTGCCATCAGCGATGGCCTCCAGGCGCGCCCGCTGCTTTTCGTCGGTATCGGCCGCTTCCTCGGTGCCGACGGCGCGCGATTCCTTGTATTGGAACCAGTCCAGGCCGCTCTTGGTGAGGGCCGACCGTTTCACGGCCGATTCCAGCCGGTCGCCGATCCACTGGAGCGGAGCAGCGCGGTACTCAGCGTCGCCATCCTCCAGTTCCGGGTAAAGCGTGTCCCAGAAATTCTCCACGAATCCGCGGACCATCTCCAGCACGTCGCGCAGGCCGGCCACGCCCTCGCGCCGCAGCATGGCTTCGGCCAGCCAGGCAGCCAATTGCAGGTCCTTAGTCTTGGCTGCCAGGGTGTCGCCGATCAGCTTGATGGCGAGCGGCCAGTCGGCTACCTTGCGCTCGACCTTCCAGTCGCCTTGAGGCGCGGTATCGTCCTCGCGGCGAGCCTCCTTGATCTTGTCGTAGACCGGAGCGTACCGGAGGTTTTCGCCAGACGGCTTATCGGCCGAAATCGGATTCAGCAGGTCATTACGCAGAGGCATGTTTTTCGGGAGCGGCTACGGCAGCGGTGATTTCCAGATTGCGCAATTCCAACAGAGGGAAATCCTCACCGTCCACCAGGAGCATCTTCTGCCCGAAAGGTATGATATCGCCGTTTTCCTGCTCTTCCCAAACGGTGGACCGGCCCAGCCGTACGGCGTCGTCCTTGTGCTGGAAACTGAGAGGCGAAAGCACCGGCAACAGCACTTCGCCCAGTTCGGTGCCCTTGAAGGCGGGACCGGTGTGCAGCAGCGCCGGCGACCACAGCAGGTCGCGCAGCCGTTTCGGCGCTTCCATCGTCAGCGAAGCGACGTGTGCCAGCGGAAGCCACATCACCTGCCCGGCGGCAAAGATCTCCAGGCGGGGCCCAATGCGCGGGTCGGCGTCCTCTATGGATTCGAAGGGCTTCCCGTTCAGCGTGCCGGAAACCGGGGCGCTTTCGTGGACCTCGGGATAGTCCCGCTTGATGAAGAGATCGCTGCGCATGCGGTCGGCATTGAGCGCGGCGAGGTACAGGAGCGCGCCGGTAGCGGCATCGGGACCCTGCCCGGCCAGCACGTCCAGGTGCTTTTGGGCGCGGTCATATTCGCCCGCGAAGCACAGCAGTTCGAACAGGAACGTGCGGCGCTTGGTGTCCGTCGGGTTGTCGCGTAGTTCGGCGCCCAGCGCCTGGATGGCCGGGCCAAGTTGGCCGGCGTGATACAGTTCTCTAGCATTCATGAAGATGGGCCCCTATCGGCCCGGGTAGAACTATAGCAAAAAAGGCGGGCATCGGCCATATAAACCGATCCCGCCAACCACGCTCATCAGACGCGCCGTCAGATCCCCGAATCAGACCTTCTGATTCGCCTTCACATCCCAGCCAGCCAGGACCGGGCCGCCTTGGGCTTTGCCGTCGGCGCCTTGTGCCTGGTAGGAGAACTCGACCTTGCTGAAGTTAAGGCTGATCGATTCCGACGGAATCTCCGTGCCGCCAGACGTGGTGATCACCTTGGATTCCCAATCGTCCTGAGACGTTGTGTTGCCGGTAGTGGCCGATTGTTCCCAATCGTCCGACGCGATAATCGAGCCATGGGGCTTGTAGCTGGAGACCAGAATGTCTGTGAGCTTGATCTTCAGGAACTCCAGTTGCGTGCCGCCGGCCTTGCGAACCGTGAGGAGGCCTTCTTTGATATGCGCGCCGTTGGCGCAGTTGAGCATGAGCAACGGCGAAGAAGCGTCGGTCCGTTTGGTGACGACAATGTCGTGCACCTTCACCTTCCCGGCGCCGCCGCCCCCGCCGGTGGCCGATACTCCAGTCTGGGACATTCCCCAACTGAAGCTCTCGATATCGATTTCGCCTTTGTGTTTGGCATCGGCCGACTCGCCCTTGATGCCGTCAAGCTTGAGAAATGCGTCAAACAGTGCCATGAAATCCTCCGATTTCGTGGAAAGTCCCCGGGGAGTCGCGGGACACCCTGGGGCTTCCGGTTATACCTTCTGGTTAGCTTTCAAATCCCATCCGGCTAGGATGGGACCTCCCTGTGCTTTCCCGTCCGCGCCTTGCGGCTGGTACGAGAACTCAATTTTGGAAAAGTTGAGAGTCAGGCTCTCCGAGGGAATCGCGTCGGCGGTGGAGAGAGACACCGGTTCGTGCTGGCGTTTGCCGGAGGCCAAGCCCGTCGCGCTGTCTTGGGCCCACGGTTTATAGCTGGACACCAGCACATCGGTGAGTTTGATCTTCAAGTATTCCAGTTGGGTGCCGCCGGCCTTGCGGACCGTAAAGTTCGCCTCTTTGATATGCGCCCCGTTGGCACAGTTCAGCATCAGCAGGGGCGAAGATGCGTCGGTCTTCTTGGTGATGGAGAAGTCGTGAAACTTCACCTTCCCCGCGCCGCCGCCTCCACCGGTAGCCGATACTCCAGTCTGGGCCGCTCCCCAACTGAAGCTCTCGATATCGATTTCGCCTTTGTGCTTGGCGTCGGCAGATTCGCCCTTGATGCCATCTAGCTTCAAAAACGCGTCAAATAGTGCCATCCCCAGTCCTCCAATCTGCGTGAACCGGGGCAATGCCCCGGCCATTTATCCCGTGAGGCGGCAAACTCCCGCCCCACCCTGCATGCCGCACCCTCCGCGGAATCTAGACCTTCTGGTTCTGCTTCACGTCCCATCCGGCCAGAACGGGACCGCCCTGCGCCTTTCCGTCCGCCCCCTGTGGCTGGTAGCTGTATTCCACTTTGGAGAAGTTGAGGCTGAGTGATTCCGTGGGGATGTCGCCGCCGCCGATACTGCCGTGCTCCTTGTAGGAGGAAATCAGTACATCGGTGAGCTTGATCTTCAGATATTCCAGTTGTTCGCCGCCGGCCTTCCGAACCGTGAAGTTGGCTTCTTTGATGTGCGCGCCACTGGCGCAGTTCACCATCAACAAGGGCGAGGACGCGTCGGTTTTCTTGATAAAGTCGATGTCGTTAAAGTGCACCTTTCCCGCGCCACCACCGCCGCCCGTCGCCGAGGTGCCACGTTGAGCGGCCCCCCAACTGAAGCTCATGATGTCGATTTCGCCCTTGTGTTTGGCGTCGGCAGATTCTCCTTTGATGCCGTCCAGTTTCAAAAATGCGTCAAACAATGCCATACAGATTTCCTCCTTAAGTTTCTTTCTTTGTGATAGGCCCGCGATCCGTTGCCAGACCGCGGGCCAGGCCCTGGTAGGTTATTTTGCGCCGGCCGGCAAATCGGCCACTAAGCGCAAAGAGATGGACAACTCGTCCAATTGGAAGTGCGGTTTGAGAAAAGCCACCGCACGGTAGGCTCCCGGTTTGCCGGGTATCTCCACCACTTCGATCTTCGCCTCGCGGAGCGGACGCCGTGCTTTGATCTCCGCCGAGACGTCATCGTTCCCCACCACGTACTGCAGGATCCACTGGTTGAGGAAGTTTTGACACTCCGAGCGCGACATGAAGCTGCCAATCTTATCCCGCATCATGGCCTTCAGGTAGTGCGCGAAGCGCGACATCGCCAGAATGTAAGGCAGTTGCGTAGAAAGGCGCGCGCTGGCGTTAGCGGCCTCCTTGTCGTATACCTTGGCCTTCTGGCAAGACTGCACGCTGAAATACGCGGCGTAGTCGGTGCCCTTGCAATGGACCAGGGGGATGAAGCCCAGGTCGGCCAGTTCCTTTTCGCGGCGGACCGTAATAGGCGCCTCGGTGGGGCACTTCAACGCGACATCGCCGGAATCGGTGGTGAATGTGTGGGTCGGCAGCCCTTCCACCAGGCCGCCGCCTTCCACGCCGCGGATGGCGGCGCACCAACCGTAGTTGGCGAAAGCGCTGGTCAGGCGGGCGCCCAGTGCGTAGGCGGCATTACCCCAAAGATACTTGGAGTGGTCGCTGCCATCCACGCCCTCTTCGTAGTTGAAGGCTTCCACGGAGGCGCCGTTCTTCCCGTAAGGCAGGCGCATCAGAGTGTGCGGCAGGCAAAGACCCACGTAGCGCGAATCTTCGCTGGCGCGGAAGCTCTTCCACTTGGCGTACTCGGAGCTGTCGAAGATCTTCGCCATATCGCGCGGCGCGTCGATGTTGGTGAAGCTCTCCTGGTTGAGCATCTCCGGGGAAGCGGCGGAAAGGAAAGGAGCGTGCGCGGCCGAGGCCACCTGGGCCACCTTTTCCAGCAACTCGATCTCTTCCGGCCCGCGGCCGAACTCGTAATCGCCGATGAGCGCGCCGAACGGAGCGCCGCCGAAGACGCCGAATTCTTCTTCGTAGACCTTCTTGAACAGGGCGCTCTGGTCGAATTCGGGAGCCCGCTGCAGGTCGCGCAGCAGTTCCTTCTTGTTCACGTTGAGCACCTTGATCTTGAGCCGTTCGCCGGTCTCGCTCTGATCCATCAGGTATTTGAGACCGCGCCAACTGCCCTCCAGCTTCTGGAAAGCCGAGTGGTGCATGACGACGTTGAGCTGGAGAGAAACCAGGTGGTCGATCTGCGCGATGCGGGCGTTGATCATCGCCTCGGCGTCTTTGGAGACAGTCATCGCCCCATCGAGCACCTGCGCGACGAACTCCTTGATCAGGTTCTTGCCGCGCTCCCTTGCCGCAGGGTCTTTCGCGAGGCGGCCTTCTTCTACAATCTGGTCGAGAAGGCTGGTTTCTACGGTTTGTTCGCTCGCCTGAGCGGCTGCCGATGCCTGATGTGGGTCGCTCATTTAGATTCCTCCGTTCCCATCTCGGCCTTTAGCTTAGCCAGCTTGTCCTTGTCGGTGACGGCTTCGCGGAGAGCCTCTTCCAGATTGTCGTTGCCCTGCATGCTGCCGCGCAGATCGCTCAGACGGTCGCGCAGTTCTAGCAGTTCGCGCAGCGGCTTTACCTGCCGCGCCACGTTTTCGGGCGCAAAGTCGTCCATGCTCTTGAAATGCAAATCGACTTTGAGGTTGCTGGCTTCGGACTCTTCACTCAGTTTGTTCTCGACGGAGAACGCGAGATGCGGTTTCATGCTCTCGAGTACCGCATCGAAGTTGTCCGGGTTGACTTCTACGAACTTCCGGTCTTTCAAACGAGGAAGCGGGTCTACTGGTTGTCCCGTGAAATCCCCGAGAACCCCCATGACGAACGGCAATTCCTTCACTTCAATAGCATCGCCGACTTCCACGTCGTATGTGATCTGAACGCGCGGTGCGCGAACCCGATCGATCTTGTGTTGTGTGCTTTGTCTTGCCATTAGGCGAATACCTCCGCGGTTGGGCTTCCGTCGTCCCGGGGTGAAAATCACCCCGAGCAACAAGAGCGATGTAAGATTATCAGAAAACCCAGCCGACAGCCATAGGTCACGGTAGCGATTATACGCCGGGTCTCATCGCGAATGCACTACTTTGTTCCGGAAGGGGTACCAGTGACTCGGATACGTCATGAACCGTACGATTCCCGGTGACCGCGTTGGTCTACCGCACGGGCCGCGCGTCCGGTGGCAAAGGCCGCTCTTTGACGCGCAGAATGCCTTGTCCGGCGAGCGTCCGCAGAACCCCGGCAAATTCGTAATCGGTAGTGTCATCGCTAATCAGGCCAAGGCGCTTGACCCGGTCAAAGTGGTCACGCCAGGTACTATCTCCGTTGCACTCCGAAAGCAGTGTCACCATCCAGTCTTTGCAGCGAACCTCGCTGTTGAAGGGAGTCCCGCACTCCACTGCGAAAGCTACGGGAGCAAAGCGGCCGTCCTGCAACCGGTGAAGAACTTTCAATTCGGCATCCTCCGGCAAGTAGGCATGCCAATCCATCAAGCCGGCTTGGAAGGCGGGATCCGCGCAGCCGGTCTCCCACTCGAGCAGCCACTCCTGATGGTCCGGACCATAACCTAGCGCGCTCAAGACCCGTGCAGTGATCGGTGCCCGGCCTCCAGCGTGCCGGCGAATGAGAATGGATCCGTAGAACAGGAAGTCCACTTTGCGCCGATTCCAGGTCTCCAGCCAGAACTTCAGCTCCGGATGCCCGACCTTGCCCTTAGCCAGCGCGCGCGCGACGAACTCCAGGGGGGATCGCTGGGAGTGCGCCACCATCACCAGGTCGAACTCGTCCTGCTGCGGACCCAGCCATTTGCGGATGCGGTCCTCAAATGCCTCGCCTTCGCAATCGGCGCCCAGTACGAGGGTATGGAAGCGGCCGCCGGTACGCAAATAGCGCGGCAATCCCTGAATGATGCCGGCCAGAATTTCCTCGCCGTCCGCCCCGCCATCGCTAAAGATGATTTTGATCTTGGGCGCGGGCACGTACGGCGGATGGCTGACGATGCGGTCGAAGGTGAGGCCCTGCACGGGTTCGTAGAGATCGCCCTGCAGGATGGTGGCGTTCCCGATTCCGTTCATGCGCCGGTTGAACTCGGCGAACCGCACTGAGCGCGCGGCGATATCCACGCCCCAGGCATGGTGCGCGTACCGCGAGGCGGCAGACAGGGCGGCGACACCGCTTCCAGTACCCACATCCAACAAAGCTTCGCACGGCGTCTGTGGCAGGCTGGCCAGGAAGTGACGGGTGTTTTCGATGGCTCCGGGATATACCACGTCGGCAGGCACCTTGTAGGGCGATCCATCG
>OKRF01000211.1:6946-19300 GCA_900290315.1 Candidatus Sulfopaludibacter sp. SbA3
CGGGATATACCACGTCGGCAGGCACCTTGTAGGGCGATCCATCGGGAGTCCCCGGCCGGTCGCCTGCCAGCACCAGGGTTTCCTCCGCCGGGTACATGGTCACCGCCGAAAATAATTCACCGGGCCGTGACTCGCTTCGCGTCAGTATTCCCAGCCGTTCAAGTACTGCTACGGCGCCAGTAGGGAGCAGGGACTCCAGCACTTGCTCCGGCACAAACTCGCCATCGAGGACCAGGCGGATGATCGCGTCCACCGGGAATTCGATTTCGACGGCCTTCTTTCTGCCATCGCACCTCGGCTCAAAATCGACGATCGAGGAGATTTCCAGGCGCTTGCAGATTCCTTCGTTGTGGAATCCGCAGGTTTGCAGGATTGCGCGCAAGGCTTCGAAATCTTCCTCCGTTCCCAGTTGGGGCAACAGAAGATGGAGGGGATGGGGCGCGGTTGCGGTGCTTGCCATGTGCTGAGAATAGCACCGGCGTCCGCGCTACACTCAGAGAACATGCCGACGGCGTACGATCAGGTACTATACCCCGGCCTCCCGTTCAGCCGCTCCCATCCCGATCAGTTGGCCGTCATGGCGACGCTGTTCGGAATGAATCCGGCGCCCCCGCAACGCTGCCGCGTGCTCGAGATCGCCTGCGCCGATGGCGGAAATCTCATCCCGATGGCGTGCGAGTTTCCGGAGAGCTCGTTCGTGGGATTCGATCTGGCACACGCAGTCGTCGAGAACGGGCAACGCCAGATTGCGGAACTGGGCCTGAGGAACATTTGCCTGGACCAGATGGACCTGATGGACGTTGGTTCCAAATTAGGTACGTTTGATTACATTATTGCCCACGGTCTCTATTCCTGGGTGCCGGAGCCGGTGCGCGACAAGTTGATGGCCACGGTGAAAGCGCTACTCGCGCCACAGGGAGTGGCGTATATCAGTTTCAACGCGCTGCCAGGCTGCCGCGTTCGCCAGGCGTTTCGCGAGATGCTGCTGTTTCATCTGCGGAACACCCAAGATCCCGGCGAGCGCATCGCGCAGGCCCGCGAGTTTCTGCAGTGCTTTACGCAGGCACAGGACCGCCCCGGTGAGAAGGAGAATCTTTGGCGGACCGAGGCCGAATCGCTCCTGGAAAAATCGCCGGCCGTGCTTTTCCACGATGAACTGGGCGAGGTGTACGATCCGGTTTACGTCCACGACTTCGCCGCGCACGCGGGCCGATTCGGGCTGCAGTTTCTCTGTGAAGCCAGCTATACCGACATGCAGTTGCGCAAGTATCCGGAGGAAGTGAAGGACCGCGCCCGCCGGTGGGCCGGAGAAGATCGGGTATTGCGCGAACTCTATTCCGACTTCCTTCGCGGGCGGCCTTTCCGCCGGACGCTGCTCTGTCATGACGATATCCCGGTAGCCGGCGATTTGCTAGCGGAGCGCATCCCCCGGCTCTACGCGGCATCTCCCGCCAACGCGGAATCCCGGCAGCGCGACCTGAGGCCGGGAGCCGTGGAGAGATTTCTCGGCCCCAAGGGTTCGGCTGCCGAGACGTCGCATCCGCTGGCGAAGGCGGCTCTGCTCACGTTGATCCAGGCGTGGCCGGAGTGCCTGAGCTTTGATGATCTGCTCGCCAAGTCCGCGAACCTTGCGGGACAGGCGCCGGACGCCGGAACGCTGGGGCAGATCCTGCATGGCACCTTCGCGGCGGGTCTGGTGCATTTGCACGTCCTGCCGCCGCGCTGTGTTGCCAGGCCGGGACCGTTTCCCCAGACCACTGCTCTGGCGCGCTGGCAGGCGGGACGCGGAATCAACATCACCACCGTGCGCCACTCCACCGTCCAGATGGAGGGGGAAACGGAGCGCCGCTTCCTGGCGGTCCTGGACGGGACTCGCGATCTGCCGGCTCTGATCGAGGAACTGGCGCAGTTCGGCCCCCATTCCCGGGACGAGATAGCACGCCAGATTCAGGAGAATCTCGGCAAGTTGGCCCGGCTGGGTTTGTTGGTCGGGTGACGACGGCGGTCTTGCCGCCGGTTCACGCGACGAAAACACCGGCCGGCCACGGATGCACACGGATGCACACCGATCAAGAAATGAGCTGCTTTTTGTCCGTGTTCATCCGTGTCCATCCGTGGCCCGAAATCCAGCAACCCGAATTGGAATACCCGAATACACTTGGCACTCCCCGACAACTTTGCTACTGTGATTGCAAATGAAGCGACTCCAACCGGTGATCTGGACCAAGGGAACTTTCCTGAGCCCGCAGCACTTGCAGATTCAGGATCGCTTTCTGGAAAACCTGCTGCAGTTTCATCTGGAGAGCCTGTCTTTCCGGCCCTGGGGCTTTGCCTCGCTATCCATCAGCCAGGAGGCGCTGTCGGCCGGATCGTTCGGCATCTCCGCCGCAACCGGCATTCTCCCTGACGGCCTGCTTTTCGAGATTCCCGGATCCGACGCCGCGCCGGCGCCCAAACAACTGGCGGATTGTTTCGAGCCGGACCAGACGACCCTGGATCTTCACCTCGCGGTGCCGCAGTATCGCGAGCGCGGCCTCAACGTGGCGACCTCTCCGCGCGAAGGGGGCGCCCGCTACCGTGCCGAAGTCGAGTTGTTTCGCGACGAAAACACGGGTCTTTCGGAGAAACCCGTGCAAGTGGCCCGCAAGAATCTCCGGCTGCTGGCGGAAGGCGAAGCGCTGGATGGCTACTCCACCCTGCGCCTGGCGCGCGTGCGCCGCACCGAGGCCGGCACGTTTCAACTGGACCCGCGCTTCGTCCCCACGCTGCTGAACTTCAACGCCAGCGATTACCTGGTTTCCATCGCGCGCCGCCTGGTGGAGATTCTGACAGCGCGCTCCAGTTCCATCGCCGGCATGCGCCGCCAGAAGAACCAGAGCCTGGCCGATTTTACGGCAGCGGATATCGCCAATTTCTGGCTGCTCTACACGATCAACACGGCGTTTCCGGTTTTCCGCCATCTGTTTGAAACGCGCGGCGGCCATCCCGAAGCGCTGTACTCAGCGATGCTATCGCTCGCCGGCGCACTGACTACCTTTTCGCCCACGATTCATCCGCGCGATCTGCCGGCTTACGATCACGAAGCGCTGGGGACCTGCTTCACCGAACTGGACGAGAAACTCCGGCTGCTGCTGGAAACCGTAGTGCCCAGCAACTTCGTTTCACTGCCGCTGAAGCTGGTGCAGCCTTCCATCTACGCGGCGTCGATTGACAACGACAAGTACCTGGTCAACACCAAGATGTACCTGGCCGTGAATGCCGAAGCCAGCCAGGCAGAAATTGTCGGCAAGACTCCGCCGCTGGTCAAAGTCTGTTCCGCCAACCACATCGAGCACCTGGTGCGCAATGCGCTGCCCGGTGTGCCGCTGACCTACGTACCCGCGCCTCCCAGCGCCATTCCCATGAAGCTCAATTTCCAGTACTTCAGCCTGAGCCAATCCGGCGTGGCGTGGGAAGCGGTGCAGCGCGCGCGCAATCTGGCGGCATATGTGCCGGGCGATCTGCCCAATCCTCAGCTAGAATTGATCATCCTGCTTCCGCAAGCAGGCTGATCGAAGGCGCGATGCCGGCTACCAAGTCGAAAGCTTCTCACACCGGACTCTACCTGTTGGTCGCCTTGGTGTTCACCGCCGCGATGGCGGTGCAGGTGCCCTTCACCATCGATGTGGCCGACTCTCTCAGCAACGGATACCACTGGCTGCCCTTCTGGCTGGCGTCACCCTGGCCCACCATCGATAGTCCCCATCCCGTGGCAACCAAGGCCGGCCTGAAACGGGGCGACCGCATCGTTGCCATCGATGGCCGCCCCGTAGTGGGCGCCAAAGACATCAAGCAGGTTGCGCGTACACGGCCACTACACACACTGGTGACCATCTCCGTGGAACGGGATCACCAGGTGACCGATCATCGCGTGCCGATCGTCGGGTTTCTGCAGACCCCGTGGTTCGCGGATGTGGCTCTCCTGTTCCTTCCCTGGCTTTCGCTGGCGTTGGGATTCTGGGTGGTGGCATTGCGGCCGAACGATCGTTTTGCCTGGATGGTCCTCGGCATTCTGCTCGGCATGAGCCAGTTCGTGCGGCCCAACATTTACGATCCGGCCGGGTGGCCCGCGGTGCTGGCGGTGACGACGATCGTCTGGCGCGATTTGATTATGTGCGCGTGGGCCATTTGCATGATGCTGTTCGGCCTTTACTTCCCGGTTCGATCCGTAGTGGACCGCAAAGTGCCGTGGGTCAAATGGGTCCTGATGCTGCCCCTGGCCTTCGCCGGCCTGTGGGGCGCCCTTCGCGACGCGCTGCAGAGCCAGGACTACCAGGCGAGTGCGCACATCCCGCCGAGCCCAATCTCTAACGACGGCGTGATGATCCTGATGTGTCTGGCCATCTCGCTATTCTTTGCCAGCCTCTCGGTGAAGTACCGCGATCCCGAACTGGCCCTGGACGAGCGCAGGCGCTTGCGGATGCTCTATTGGGGTTCCACATTGGCGCTGACGCCATACTCTCTTGTGGAAATCGTGATCCCACTTTTCACCAGACGCTTGGGTGAAGGCGCGCTGGCTTGGGCGCTCACGGCAGTCGTGCTCTTTCCCATGACTCTGGCGTACGTGATTGTGGTGCAGCGCGCCATGGATGTCCGGATGGTGATTCGCCAGGGCGTGCAGTACGCGCTGGCGCGCCAAGGCGTCGTGGTGATTCGCATTGCGCTCATCGGTTGGATT
This sequence comes from Candidatus Sulfopaludibacter sp. SbA3, assembly GCA_900290315.1. Taxonomy (GTDB): domain Bacteria; phylum Acidobacteriota; class Terriglobia; order Bryobacterales; family Bryobacteraceae; genus Sulfopaludibacter. Next base: position 11,664 of record OKRF01000211.1, read on the forward strand.
GCGTATCTGGCGCTGGACTACGCGGAGACGCACCATCTGAGCCGGCCGCAACAGACCGTGCTGGTGACGCTAGGGGTGGTGGCGATCCTGCAGGTGCGCGCGGGTTCTGACAGCTTGCGCCGGTGGGTGGATCGCCGCTTTTTCCGCGAGGCTTACAACGCGGACCGGATCTTGAGCGAATTGAGNNCGCGCAAAATTTCGGAGTCGCTGCACGTGGAGCGCATCGCCGTAATTCTGCAGCAGAATGGCCTGTTCCGCCCGGCGCTGGCTCTGGGATACCCCAGCGAATTGAATCTGGCGGTGGGTTCGGAATACGAGCCGCTGGAGCAGTTGCGCCGCACCCACGAGCCTGTGCCGGTGATGACGGACGCATCCGCGCCCCTGGATGCCGAACTGCTGCTGCCTCTGGCGTCGCACCAAGAACTGTTGGGTTTTATCAGCCTGGGCCCGAAGCGCTCGGAGGAGCCATATTCGTTCAGCGACACCAGCCTGCTCAAAACGGTGGCGGCGCAGACCGGCCTGGCGCTGGAAAACAGCCGGCTCTCCGAAGCCATCGCGTCCGAAACGGCGCAGCGCGAGATTCTGAGCCGGGAAATCGAAATCGCCCGCGAAGTGCAGCAGCGCCTCTTCCCGCAAAGTATGCCCCCGGTGCCCGCCCTGGAATATGCCGGGCACTGCCGTCCGGCGCGCGGTGTGGGCGGCGACTACTACGATTTTCTGGCGCTCGCCAATGGCCAACTGGGTCTTTGTATCGCCGACGTGTCCGGCAAAGGTGTGCCTGCAGCCCTGCTGATGGCCAGCCTGCAGGCGTCCACGCGTGGCCAGTCGCAGACCGAATCGGGCAAGGTGGCCGAGTTGACGGGCAACGTGAATCGCCTGGTGTGCGATGCTTCTCCCGAGAATCGCTACGCCACCTTCTTCTACGCGCAATTCGACCCGGCCACCCGCCGCATGATCTACACCAACGGCGGCCACAACGCTCCCATGCTGCTGCGCGGCAGCGAAGTCATGCGGCTGGAAGCGGGAGGCCCGCCGGTGGGCCTGTTCCGGTTTTCGCAGTATGTCCAGGAGGAGATTCAGTTGCAGCGCGGCGACCTGCTGGTGCTATACACCGACGGAATCAGCGAAGCCGAAAATCCCGCCGAGGAGGAATGGGGCGAAGACGCGCTCATCGGCGCCGCCCGCTCGTGTGAGGACCTGGCTCCTCTGGAGATCATCCAGCGCATCATGGACGCGGCGGACGCGTTCGCGAGTGGCGCACCCCAGCACGACGACATGACGCTGGTGATCGGGCGCGTCGTGTAAAAAGGGGCCGGAGGCGACAGACGACGAAAGGCGAACGTCTGTCCTACGGATGCTTGCGGCCCGGCTCCGGCTTTTTGCCCTCTTTCGGGGCCATTCTACCGGAATCGGCGCGCCTGGGCTAACCAAAGGCAGGTGGTCTGGAACCGCGTAGAGACCTATACTGTTGCCGTGGTTTGGATCCTCGCGGCCGCCGTCTTCATCTTGGGCTTCTACCGTTTCTTCCAAGAGCCGTCCCGGCATGCGAGAGCTCTCAACTTCTCTGTGATGCATGCGCGCAATCAAAAGAACTGGGAACTCGCCGCGAAATTCGCGCAACGAAGCCACGAAGAAGCCGGCAAGCTGAAAGAGCCTGGGCGCTCGCAACTGGAATCTGAGATCGAGATGCAATGGGCGGAAGTGCTCTACCGCATGGGAGAGCTTGGCCAGGCGGAAGACATGGTGCGACACGCAATCTCCAAGGCCGAGCGGCATTTCGCTCCGCAATCCGAAATGATTATTAAGGGATACATCTGCTGGGGCGACATCTGTACCGATCAGGACCGGCACGCCGAGGCCGAAGGCCACTATCGGAAAGCGCTGGCCAGTGAGACCGAGGGCAATATCGCCGGCCTGATATTCGATCTGGAGCGACTGGGCGACTGCCTGATCCGCCAGGGCCGCCGGGCGGATGCGGAGCAGGTGATCGAACAGGCCATCGCCCTGGAAACGATGCACGGGCGCGAGTTCCTGGCCGCACAAGGGCTCGACCCCGCCGGTTATCGGATGAGTCCCTCGAGCCTGCCCGATTTGAGTTTCTGCCGGGAACAGTACGAGGAGGCGCAGCGCCTGTACCGGGAGAAGTCCCAGCATTGGGATAGCCAGGAGCAACGGCCGGGCAATATTGACCTCGGCCAACTACTCATGCAATTAGGGTTGTCCGAAGAGCGCGCCGGGCATTATGGGGAGGCTATCCAGTCCTATCAGCGGGCCGCGGCGGAATTCGAACGGGACTGGTGTCTGGACCATCCGAAGGCCGTGGCGGCGCGCCGGGCAGTCGCCGCGCTGTCGCCGGCAGCAGAACAGTTGCAGTCCCAGGAATAAGCATCGGTAATCGCNNACCCTGCTTCTGCTGCTTGCCGCGGCGTGGCGAGGGTCACCGCGGATTCGGGTAATGAGCGAATTCATGTGTCGCCGAATCGGATGATGAATCAATACGTCGTTGGGACGCCTCCGTTCCAGTTGATGGGTTGATCGGAAAAAGAACGGATCAGCAAAGCCCGTGCTTCTCGTCGACAATGTTGACGCGTTCCCGCTGTGCAGCCTCGTTGTCCTTCCAGATGCCGAACGAAGCCGGTGAGCACCTCTTGGATTGATCTGGTGGACGATACAGCCGAAAGAGGCCGCAACTCATTCTGAGTTTCGTTCATTTCTTCTCCCTGCGACCCGGTTGGTCGCAAGGGGACACTAACAGAATTATGCCGAGAAGATCAAATTGGGGCGGCTACGCGCACACAAGTCCCACCGCACCGGCGCCAAACCCATCCGGCCGTACTCGGCATAATCCCGCACTCGGCAAGCTGACCCCTGTCTTCTGTTTGGCGCTTAGTGGCAGAGCGTCCCGTTTACGTAAAACGCCGCCGGCGCCGGGTTCGATCCGCTATAGCTCCCATTAAACCCGATCCCGCTCACGGTAGATCCCGCCGCGATGGTGGAATTCCAGGCCGCGTTCGTCAATGTGGCGTTCGCCCCGCTCTGCGTGTAGTTCGAGTTCCAAGCTTCGGTGATCTGCTGATTTCCCGCCCAGGTCCACTTCAACTGCCAGCCGTTTATCGGAGTCGAGCCCGTGTTCTTGATCGTGATCGCGGTTCCGAATCCGACGTTCCACTGGGTGGTCACCGTGTAAACGACGCTGCAGGATAGCCCCGACGCCTGCGTGGTGGCGCTCGCCTGATTGGACGCCGCCGATTCGCCGTTGGCATTCTGCGCCGTCACCAGGTAGTACCTCGTGGCCGCAGGCGTCAGGCCGGTGTTCGCGTAAGAAGTTGCGGACAAGCCCGACGCGATCCGGTTCGAAGCGGAAGGGGCGAAGCCCGCAGCCGCAGCCGCGTAAACGTTATAGGTCACGCCCGAAGTCGCGCTCGCCGTCCAGCTCAAGTTGATCTGGCTCGACGAGATGGCCGTCGCCGTCAGGCTCGCAGGCGCCCCCGGGGGAGCTGGCGTGATGGTCACGCTCACCGCCGCAGACGTACTCGCCGTATATCCCGCGGCCCCCAGGTAGGAGGCCGTTACCGAGTGGCTGCCCACCGCCAGGTTAGACACCGCCAGCACCGCCGCGCCGCCGCTCAGGGTCACCGTGCCGATGGTAGTAGCGGCATCCAGGAACTGCACGCTGCCGGGCGCCGCTGCCGGGGATACCGTTGCGGTGAAGGTAACCGCCTGCCCCGAGACGGCAGTCGTTTTGTTAGCAGAAAGCGACGTCGTCGTCACCGCCGTCACCGCCTGCGTCACCACGCCAGAGGTGGCGCCGTTATAGCTGGTGTCACCGCTGTATACCGCGGTGATCGAGTGGCTTCCGGCCGCCAATCCTGTTGTGCTCAGCGTCGCGACGCCGGCGCTTACGGCCGCGGTCCCGATCGCTGTCGCGCCGTCCAGGAATTGCACACTGCCGGTAGCGGAACCCGGTGAAACCGTGGCCGTGAAGGCGACGGTCTGCCCGGCTAGCGACGGGTTCGGCGAGGATCCGAGCGTCACGCTCGCACCGGCCTTCGCGACGGTCACGGTCACCACCGTGGAGTTGCTCCCGCTGGTGTTTGCGTCGCCGCTGTACACGGCCGTCACGGAATGCGCGCCTGCTGCGAGGTTTGCCGCAATCAGCGTTGCCGCGCCGCCGTTCAGCGTCACCGTGCCGATCGCCGCCGCGCCGTCCAGGAACTGCACGCTACCGGTGGCGGAGCTCGGCGAGACTGTCGCCGTGAACGTCACGGACTGCCCGATTGTGATTGGATTGGGCGCGGCGGCCAGGGTCACGGTCGAGCTTGCTTTGGACACGGTGAGTGCCAGCACGGCGGACGTGCTCCCGATATTGCCGCCATCGCCGCTATAGACCGCAGTGAGGCTATGGGCGCCCACCTGCAGCGTCGCAATCGAAAGCGATGCCGCGCCATTGCTCGCCGCAGCCGTCCCGAGGGCCGTCGATCCATCCAGGAATTGCACCGTGCCCGTGGCTGAGGAGGGTGAGATGGAGGCCGTAAGCTGCACAGTCTGCCCCAGGACTGCGGGCGACGGGTTGGCGGCGAGCGAGGTTGTGGTGGTCGCCTTCACCGTCTGCGAGAGGCTTGCCGAATTGCCGCTGTAGTTGCCATCGCCGCTATAGGTGGCCGTGATGGCATGATTGCCGGAAGTCAAGTTGGAAATGCTGAGCGTGGCCGACCCGCCGCTCAGCGCCGACGTTCCCAGAACCGTAGTTCCATCCAGAAATTGGACGCTGCCCGTGGCGGAAGTTGGGGTCACGCCGGCCGTCAGGGTCACCGCCTGGCCTGGGGCCGACGGATTCACAGATGAGCTCAGCGCTACCAGAGAACTCGCCTTGCCGACGGTCACCGCCAACGCGGCGGAAGTGCTGCTTCCATCGTTTGCGTCGCCGCTGTAGGCGGCGCTGATCGTGTGGCTGCCGGTGGAAAGCGAGATGGGGAGCGTTGCCGTGCCACCACTGACGGTCACGGCGCCAAGCAGCGTAACGCCATCCAGGAACTGGACGGTGCCCGTGGCGCCTGCTGGCGTAATCGATGACGTGAGATGAATGGTTTGTCCGAAGGCCGGCGTCACGGTGTCCGCGCCGAGGCTGGTGCTGGTGGTGGCCTTGACGGTTTGGGCCAGGGCGGTACTGGTGCTGGTGTTGAAGTTGGCGTCTCCGCTGTACACCGCGGTGAGGGAATGGCTGCCTGCCAGCAGGGCGCTGGTGTTGAACCCGGCGCTGCCACTGGCGATGGCGGAGGCGCCCACCACCGTAGAGCCATCCAGAAATTGGATGGTACCGGTGGCGGTGGGATCGGAAATCGCCGCGGTCAACCCGAGGGTCTGTCCGGCCACCGAGGGATTCGCGTTGCTGGATAACGTGACCGTCACACTCGCCTTCTGCACCGTCTGGGTCACCACCGCGGAGGTGCTGCCGGCGTAATTGGCATCGCCGCTATAGATCGCCGTAATGGCGTGCGAGCCCGCGCCCAGCGTGGAGATGTTGAGTGTGGCCGATCCCGCGGCGGTCGTGACCGCGCCTAGCGGCGTTGTGCCATCCAGGAACTGGATGGTGCCGGTGGCTGCCGCCGGCGCCACCGTAGCCACCAGCGAAACTGCCTGCTCGTAGGTGGAAGTGCCGGCGCCGGAAACTGTGGTGGTGGTAGCCGTCTTGACAATCTGCATCACGGCAGGCGAAGTGGCGGCGGCATAGTTGTTGTTGCCTTGGAAGGATGCCGTAATCGAATGGCTGCCGCCGGTCCGGAACAGGTAGGACATGCTGGCAGTGCCGTTGCTCAGCGTCCCGGTACCGATGAATGTGGCGCCATCGTAGAACATCATGTTGCCGGTAGCCCCCGCCGGCGACAGCGTGGCTGTGAGGGTAGCCACCTGACCGACATTGGAAGGATTCGGAGACACCGCCACGGTAGCGGAGGTTGTAACTTGCGCAACGTTGATGGTGACATTCGCGACGCTGCCAATGTAAATATTGTTGGGGTCGTTAAACGTGGCGACGGTGAGGTGACTTCCCGCGCTGGAAGGAACGTAACTGATGGAAGCGACGCCCCCGGTCAGTGGAACGGTGCCCAAGTTGCTGCCGCCATCGTTGAACATCACGTTTCCGCTGGCCGTGGCCGGCGAAACCGTGGCCGTGACAGTAACGGATTGTCCATAGGTGACTGGCCCGGTGGCCGTCACCGAAATGGCCGTTGAAGATTGTATCTGCTCGTTCAACACCGCCGACACTCCAGGCAACACGTTGCTGTCGCCGGCCCATGACGCTGTGATGGAGTGAAAACCCGCCGCCAGCGTGGTCGTAGAATACGATGCCGCTCCGCCCGTGGAGTTGTTGACGGTGGCGAGCAACGTCTGGCCGTCAAAAACTTGCAGCGCGGCCGACGGGGAAGCCGGCTTCATCGACATGTTGAACAGGAGGAAACTGCCCACCGTCGTGGGGTTAGACAGGGTAGTGATGGTAATTACCGGGGAAGCCGGCGACACACTCTGCGAGAGAGGCGCGGACGTGCTGCCGGAATTGGCGCTGTCGCCGCTATAGATGGCTGTGATCGTGTGACTGCCACCCACCAGGGACGATACTGTGAGAACTGCCGACCCGAGGCTGACTGGTGCGCTGCCCAATACCGCGGCTCCATCCAGGAACTGCACTGTTCCAGTAGCCGACGAAGGAGAAACCGCTGCTGTGAAAGTGATCGCCTGGCTATATGTCGACGGCGTTGCGCTGGTGGAGAGCACGGTGGTGGTCGCTGCTCTCACCGTCTGCGTCAGGGGCGATGACGATCCCGGCGCTGTCGCGGAGTCGCCGGTATAGATAGCTTGAATGTAGTGCACGCCCAGGCCGAGGTTGGCCACGCTGAGGGTTGCCCGCCCGTTGACCACGGCTGCGGTGCCCAGGCTGACCCCGCTGTCGGTGAACTGCACTGTTCCGCTCGCCGAAGATGGCGTGAGTGTCGCGGTGAAGGTGACGCTGGAGCCCACCGTGGATGGGTTCGAGTCGACGGTGAGGACGACGTTCGTCAGGGGTTGCACAACCTGGTTGAGCGTGAGAGAAGTGGCTTGCGAAAAATTGCCGTCGCCGGAGTACACGGCACTGAGCGGATGAGTGCCACTGGTGGTGAAGGTGGCCGTGTACTGCATCGTGCCATTGGTCAGCGTTCCGGTGGTCAGCAAAGTCCCGCCATCGAAGAGTTGAACGGACCCGGTTGGCTGGCTGGAGTTCCCCGTCACCGTCACAGTGATTACCGTGGACGCGTTCACAACCACCGGATTCATGCTGGACGACAGAGTGATGGTGGGCAGGGCCCGGCTGGACACGGTCAGAGGGATGGCCGGTGACCCTGACCCGTTGAAGAGGCCGTTGCCGCTGTAGTACGCCACGATATTGTGGTTGCCCACGCCCAGCGCGTTCGTCCATAAGGTGATGGTCCCGTTGTTCAGTTGGGCGGTGGCCAACACGATTGGTGCCGAATAAGGAAGAGCGTCGACGAATTGAACCGAGCCCGTCGGAGTTCCGGTCGCGCCGATCGGGGATACAGTGGCAGTGTAAGTCTCTTGTTGGCCGGAAGAGATGGTGCCTGTGGTGCCGGTCAGCGTGACGGTCG
>OKRF01000306.1 GCA_900290315.1 Candidatus Sulfopaludibacter sp. SbA3
TGCGGGGCACGGCGCGGAGGCGTGATTTGTTCTTTGATCTCGTTAAGAGACGGACGGATGAGTTTACGATTGACAGCTTCCACGAAATGCCATCCTTTAGAAAGAGAATTAATGACTGACCGTCGCTACACAAGCAGGGCGGCTTCAGTTGGATCAAATTGTCCGACTTGAACCCATAAATAACACAATGGGTGACCCGCCGCAACGTGCTAAGGGAGCCAAGGGGGCTAGTGGCCGATGATGCTGTGCCACCGCGCCTTCATCCGCTGCACCCAGCTTTGGTTTTGTGCCGGTGGCGCGACCGGCGTTCCCGGGAGCGGCGAGGCCGCCTTCTGGGACGTCACCGGCGCGCTGGTCTCGCACGCTGCATCACCTGCAAACCGCACCGTGTTCCCCAGCACTGCGAACTCCTGGCGATACCTTTGCCCGCCGCGCTTCTCGAGGCACACCGAAAAACCGGGATACTTTCCAGACGACGGTGCCTTGCTCTTGCCGCCGCCGAATTCCACCTGTTTGAGTACCACCGGCTCGTAGCCTTGCAGGTTGTGCTGGACGTAGGCTGTTTCGTCCGCAGGCTCCATACGAAGACGCGGAAGCTATCGAAATCGTACGGCTGGCCGCTGCCCCCAATCGTGGTCCACAGCCACGTGCTCTTTTTCTGGTCGCCATCCTGCACACTGCCAACAGCGAAGTACGATACGATCCGGTGGCCTTCGGCATACTGCGCCACTTCATCCGGAATTGCCATCGAAAGGCGCCGCGTGAGCGCCCAACCGGACTGTCCGCCAGCCGTGCGGACAAGACTCCAGTTGTCCGACGGGATGGCCTTAGGACCGGGCTCCGGCTCTGGTTCGGGCTCCTCCTTGGAAAGATCGCTCTTGGAGAGATCCAGCCAGTCCGCCGGTAGCGGCGGCGGCTTTGGCATGGGTGGCAACGGATACTTGCCCTTGGGTTCCTTCTTCTTAGGAGGCTCCTTGACTTTCTTAGGCGTTGGAGGAATGAGGGCCGTCCGCGGCACGTCGACGCGCGGAACCACCATATGCGACAGCACATCGAACTTCTCGCCGTTCTTGATTACCAGAAAGCTGGGAGCCTGCGTGGAAGGAGTAGTGTGGACGCGCAGGTCGCCATACGTGGTTGCGGCGCCTTGCGAGGGCATGCCCGCGGCCTTCGCAGATAGTTCTTTCAGCGCTGCCATGTCGGCGGCGGCCAGCAAAAGGCGCTCGTCGGTCCAGCCCTCTGCGCCGCTCGGGGAGCGCACGCGCAGGAATTTGCGGCGCCGCTGCAGGATCTCCAGGCGATCGCCATGCTTGACGGTAGCCACGCCCTTGGAATCCAGCGGGATGTCGCTTCTTAAATTCAGTGCCGCCGGTCCGACGTACGCCACACCTATCGAGGGCGCCCGCGGCGGTCCCGAGTGGCAACTGGTCAAAAGCAAGACCAGCGCGGCCGGCAAGCTAACTTTCTGTATGAAACCTAAACGCAAACTTACCTACCAGTCTATCAGCCGTTCCGGTACGGCCCACGGCTAAAATGGAGGACATGCCGATTGGAGCTCGGAGGCTGGCGCTGCTGTTGGGCGGAGCCTTGCTCTTCTATTCCGCCATGGCGGACCTGTTTCTGCTGATGCTGCCGCAACCGCGGGAACCCGTGCACTATATGGTGGCGGGCGCCTTTGCAACGGGGATTTCGCTGCTGGTGGCGTTTGTACTCTGCGCAATCGGCCGCATTTCGCCGGCAACTATCGTCCGTATTGTTCGAAGAAGTGCGCAATCGTCATGATGCCCAGATAGTAGTTCTCGATCTTGAGTTTCTCATTGGGCGCGTCCAGGACATTCGTCGGGCACCCCGAATCCCATCAGAAATCGTTGGACTGTTCCGCTGCGCGGCGAAGTTCTCCCACAATGGAATCGAGCCCCCGTATCCACACCCCGGACCGGGCTCCTTGGCCGTGCGGGACGCGTGCGGGTTTGGGGTCAGACCTTCTCTGTCCACGACGGCGCACACGTCCGCTAAGTTAAGGCGCTTTTCTTCACACTTCTACCCGCGCGCGTACAGGCGAAGATACGCGTCTGCCATCGCTTCCAGCGTAAAGTGCCGCCGATAATGAGCTGCCGCTCTCTCCCCCATGCTGCGCAGGGCCGCTGTGTCCGCGGCGCACGCGCGCATCGCAGCGGCCAGCGACTGGACATCGCCGCTTCGCACCACGAAGCCCGCACCACCTCCATGGACGACTTCCGGCATTCCGCCCGCGTCGGAGACGATTGCCGGCAGCCCGACAGCCATGGCTTCCAGCAGTGACATGGGAAGACCCTCGCTGAGGGAAGAGAGAACGAAAACATCCGCGCCGCGCAGGAAGTTGTGCGGATCCCGGCGTTCGCCCCAGAATTTGACCGATTGCCCCAGCTTCAGCTCCTGGTGGAGCGCCTCCAGTGGCGGCCGCAGTTGTCCATCGCCCACCATCCAGAGTTGGGAGTCGGGCTGTGCCGCGTGAAACTCCGCGAACGCACGCAGCAGCGTGGCGGGGTCCTTGGGTGGCGCCAGGCGCCCCAGCGCCACGAACGTCAAGCCCTCCCCGCGTGTTGGCAGGGCGTTGCCCGGCGGCGGAGTGGCCACGCCATTGTAGATGGTGACGATGCGCGATGGATCAGCCAGGGGCGCATGCGCCATGTTGCGGCTGGTCGCCTGGCAGACTCCCGCGATGCGGAAGCAGAGGCGCGAGCCCAGCGAGAACTGGATCTCGCGCGCATAGCCGTACGGCGGCGCAACCAGTCCATGTCGCGTGGCCACCACCGTTCGCACACCAGCCATCCGCATGCACGGTGCACCCCAGATGGCCGCCGTGGCGTTGTGGCAGTGGCCTGCCTGCGGCCTGGTCCCACACAGCGACTGATGGAGTTTCCGCATGGCCGCCGCACGGCTCGCCGGCCCATGCACCAGAATGGAGAACCCTTCGGCCTCCAGTTCCTCGCCCAGGATTCCCTTCCGGAAGAGGCAATGCACTTCCACCTGATGTCCCTGTTCCCGATGAATCCTGCACAGGGACGCCACGATGACTTCGGCGCCGCCCACGTCCATGCTGTCGATGACGTGAGCGATTCTCATCGCCCCTCAGGCTTGTGCAGCAACAGCCGCTGCCAGAGGTCGAGCAGGGAAATCACCGGAGTGGGGCGCCTGCTATGCAATTCGCACAGCCGCAGCGGCCCAGTCTGGAAAACTCGCAGTCGATTGGGCCCGGTGTCACGATTTCCCATTTATCCCATGGTAACGCCGGCGATCTTGTCGCCGGCCGGCGTTATCCCATCACCGCGCGGTACATGCCATGTGCCGTAACATAGTGCACCGTGTGGCCGCCGCGGTCGCACTCCGCCCGGATCGTTTGGAACATGCTGTCGAGCCCGCCGTTCAAGAGTGCGTCGGCGTTTCGTTCCTGCGCGCCATGCGTGTGCAGCTTGATGAAGACATCATCTCCGATCCGGGGAGCCAGTTCCATCCATCGCCGCACGCGCTGCGCGTTGGCCATATCCTGCTGGGCGAGCTCGCCCGTTTCCATGCGGGGCTTCAGCCGCTCCCGCCACCGGATGCCCAGCGGACCAGGTATCATCAGCAGATCGCCCCGGTAGTTCGACGCGCGTTGAAACGGCACCCCGGTATCGTAGGACTTGGGTTCCTGCGGATTATCGTTGGCCCAGTAGATCGTGTTCACGATGCGGGATTGCGTGGGCTCCGGCCCGGAGGGCATGGTGAAATCGGCGTAGCAGCCCAATTCGCGCAGCAGCGTGATTTCATCGTTCAAGCCGCAGCATCTGCCATCCGGGCGCGAATTGTCCAGCGCCCAATTGCCGTGAATGAAGCCGAACACCGCCTTGCCGTTCTCGCGATGCAGCAACCCGTGGCGGGCGTGCAGGGCTTCCACGAAGCCGTTCATGCGGTCCAGAAAGTTCTGGCGGCCCTCGCCGTCGTGGTGAATGTGAACCTCCACTTCGCCGCAGCCCGCATGGCACGTTTCGCCAATGGCGTCCAGCATCCGTGGCTGGTATTCCTCCTGCGGATAGAAGAATGTGTATTGCGCCGGGTTGCCTTGGGAATCGCGGTTCCGCCGGGAGATCTCCGGCCACCGCGATGCCCATAACGCCACGCGATTCCACGCAGTCTGTTCGTCCGGCTTGTGCCAGTAGGGCTCGAAATGATCTGCGATCGTGAGCCAGATGCGCGAAGGCCCGCGCAACCGCGGCGCCGGCCGGCGATCGCGCCAGCGCGACCGCAAATAGCCAGGCAGCCAGATTTGTGCGTTACGAGGCAGTTTCATGGGGAGGCAGCGAGTGGGTATACCGCTACTGTGACTTCCTATCTTGCCACACGCGCGAAGGGTGTGCATACAATGCGTGAGGAGACCGGCCGCGTGATCATCACCAGGAGTCCGTTGCGCATCACCCTCGGGGGCGGGGGCACGGACCTGCCATCTTACTACCGCAATCATGGCGGATTCCTGATCTCCGCGGCCATCGATAAGTACGTCTACATCACGCTGCATGAACCTTTCACTGACGATGTGATCGTGAAGTACTCCGCCCTGGAAAAGGTCAAGCATGCGTCGGAGTTGCAGCATCCCATCGTCAGGGAGGCGCTGGCGCTGGTGGGTGTGGAGAAGCACATCGAGATCGCCAGCATGTCCGATATTCCGGCCGGCACCGGTTTGGGGTCGTCCGGCAGTTTCACCACGGCACTCTTGCGGGCCCTGCACGTGCTGAAAAAGAGCTTCGTCGACCCGGCGCGGCTGGCCGAAGAGGCCTGCTACATCGAGCTCGAAAAACTGGGCGAGCCGGTCGGCAAACAGGATCAGTACATCGCGGCCTTCGGCGGAATTACCTGCTTCACGTTTCAGCCCGACGATACAGTCGACGTCCGGCCGCTCGCCCTGGCGCCCAACACCCTGCACAACCTGGAGGACAACCTGACCCTTTTCTTCACCGGCTACACCCGCAGTGCGTCGGAGATCCTGAAGGATCAGGACCAGCGCAGCCGGCGGAATGACGACGCCATGATCCAGAATCTCCACTTCGTCAAAGAACTCGGCTGCCGCAGCCAGGCGGCCCTGGAAAAGGGCGACCTGCATCAATTTGCGGAGTTGATGCACTGCCATTGGGAGCACAAGAAGTCGCGCTCGCAAGGCATGAGCAATTCCACCATAGACGATCTCTATGCGCTGGCGCGGCGGAATGGCGCTCTCGGCGGAAAGGTGATCGGCGCCGGTGGCGGTGGCTTCCTGATGCTCTACTCGGAAGACAAGACCCGCCTCCGGCAGATCATGAGCGATGCCGGCCTGCGGGAGATCCGCTTCCGCTTCGATTTCGCCGGCACTCATGTTGTGGCGCACGCATGATGTTCCCGGTTGCCATCCTGGCAGGGGGCCTCGCCACTCGCCTGCGTCCGCTCACCGAGACTATTCCCAAGTCCCTCGTGGAAATCAACGGCGAACCTTTCCTGTGGCACCAGTTGCGTCTGCTGCGCGCCAACGGAATCCACCGGGTGGTGCTCTGCGTGGGCTACCTGGGCGAGATGATTCGTGCATCGGTCGGCGATGGCGCCGCCTTTGGCATGAGCGTCGATTATTCCTTCGACGGCCCCCACCTTCTGGGCACCGCGGGAGCTTTGCAACGGGCTCTGCCCCTGCTGGACGACAACTTTTTCGTGCTCTATCGGGACTCCTACCTGCCCTGCGGCTGGCCTGCCGTGCAAGACTCCTTCCTGCGGCAGGGCAAGCTGGGGCTGATGACTGTGTGCCGCAATGAGAACCAGTGGGACACCAGCAACGTCGAGTTTGTGGAGCGAAAGATCCTTGCTTACAATAAGAAGCTGCGCAACCCACGAATGCGGTACATCGATTATGGGCTGGGCGTTTTTCGGAGAGAGGCGTTCGACCTGAAAGGGCAGGAGCAGGACCTGGCCATTCTCTACCAGCAGTTGCTGGAGCGGGGAGAGCTTGCCGCCTACGAGGTCTCCGGCCGCTTTTACGAAATTGGATCGTTCGCGGGAATTCAGGAAATCGGCGCCTACCTGAACCAACAGGCAACCGGGGAGTCCCAATGACGTTTGCCCAACAGTTTCTTTCCGAAGCCAAACAGGTGATCGACGCGCTGGATGCGGACGCCATCGAACGCGTGGTGGCCATTCTGGCCGATACCCGTTCGTCGGGCGGACGGTTGTTTATTCTCGGGGTCGGCGGAAGCGCTGCCAACGCTTCGCATGCCGTCAACGATTTCCGCAAGATCGCCGGTATCGAAGCGTACGCTCCCACCGATAATGTGTCTGAACTGACGGCGCGCACCAACGACGAGGGGTGGGCGACCGTTTTTGAGAGTTGGCTAAAGGTGAGCCGCCTCACGCCGCGGGACACGTTGCTGGTGTTCTCCGTCGGCGGCGGAAACGCCGGGAAAAACGTCAGCCCCAACCTGGTAAGCGCGTTGCAGTTTGCGAGCACAGTGGGAGCCCGAATCACCGGCATCGTGGGCCGCGACGGCGGATATACCGCAAAAAGCGCGGATGCCTGTGTGATTGTGCCCACCGTCAACCCCACCCACGTGACCCCGCATACCGAGGCTTTCCAGGCCGTGGTGTGGCACCTCATCGTATCGCATCCGCTATTGAAGCAGACCGAAACGAAGTGGGAATCGGTGCGGGAGGGAATGTGACCCGGCAGCCGAGGGCGGTCTTTCTGGATCGGGATGGAGTCCTGAACCGTGCCATCGTTCGCGAGGGGAAACCTTATCCCCCGGCTTCGCTGGCCGAACTCGAAATCGTGGAAGGCGCTGCCGAAGATCTGGCCCGCCTGAAGCAGTTGGGATTTCTCTTGCTGGTAGTCACCAACCAGCCGGATGTGGCCCGTGGCACGCAAACCCGGGAGACCGTCGACTCACTCCACCGTGTGCTGCAGGGCGCCTTGCCGATCGATGAATTCCTGGTGTGCGACCACGATGACGCGGACGCCTGTGCGTGCCGCAAGCCGCGGCCAGGGCTGCTCTTTCAGGCGAACGATCGCATGGGGGTCGATCTCCACCGGTCATTTCTCATCGGCGACCGCTGGCGCGATATCGATGCCGGACGCGCTGCCGGCGTGCGGCCGGTGCTGATCGATTTTGGCTACCGCGAACGTGGGCCTTCCTTGCCGCCGGATGCCCGCGTCGCTTCCTTGCCGGAAGCTATTGACTGGATTGTGCGGCAAGTTGCGGAAGAGGAGGATGACGCAAGTGACCCGCGCCGCTGACTTGAAAGTGAAACTGTTCGCCGATGGCGCCGACAAGTCCGCCATGCTGGAACTGTATCGCAATCCCTTGGTCGTGGGTTTCACCACCAACCCTACCTTGATGCGGAAAGCCGGCATCGCCGATTATGGCAAATTCGCGCGGGATATTCTCTCGGTTATTCGCGACCGCCCGATTTCCCTCGAAGTATTTGCCGACGACTTCGCCGGAATGGAAAGACAGGCCAGAGAGATCGCCTCCTGGGGTGAGAATGTCTATGTCAAGATTCCAGTCACCAACACGCAGCGTCAACCGTCTCTCGATCTGATTTGCCGCCTGTCGCACGCCGGAATCAGGCTAAATGTGACAGCGCTGTTGACGCTCGACCAGGTGCGCGACGTCAGCGCCGCCCTGGCCGGTGGCGCTCCTTCCTGCGTGTCGGTATTTGCCGGACGCATTGCCGATACGGGACGCGACCCGGTGCCTTTGATGGCTGCGGCCGTCGAGATCGTCTCGCTGTATCCTTCCATGGAGTTGATCTGGGCCAGCCCGCGGGAACTGCTCAATATCTTCCAGGCCGATGCCATCGGCTGCCACATCATCACCGCTACCGGCGATATCCTGCAGAAACTGGCCCTCGTCGGGAAAGATCTCCACGAGTATTCGCTGGATACCGTAAAGATGTTCTATAACGACGCTCAGAAATCGGGATTTACAATTTAAGGTCTCCCGTAATCTATGCCGCAGCTCAAATCGCCTCGCAAGATACTGGCAAGAAGCCCTAAGCGCGCGATCCGCGGCTTGACCAATCTGCCACAAATCCTGTCCACCATGCTGGCAGTGCGGCTATTTCGCAACCCTTTCTCTCTTCTGTCGGCGTATTTGAGCCGCACTTGCCCCGAAAGCCTGCGCATGGAGACGCGATCGGGGTACAAGATTCTCCTTTCCGGGGACCAGGACGATGTGGTGACGGTGCTGGTAGTCATTGGGCGCAAGGACTATGGCCCCATCCCTAAAGGCGCGACGGTACTCGATGTCGGTGCGCATCTGGGGGCATTCACTCTGTACGCCATCATGGGAGGCGCCGCCAGGGTCTACTCTTTTGAACCCGATCCATTGCTGTATGCGACGTTGCAGCGTAACGTCAAGGAAAACGGGCTGGAGGGCAAGGTCCAGGCTTTCCAGGCGGCCGTGATGGGCCAGGACTGCGGAACCGTGACATTTCATCCCGCAGGCAACGCCAGCGGCCACGTTAAAGGGGTGGGGGACGACCTTTTGTACAAGGATGGCTCAGCCGGAGTTACCGTAAAAGCCCTGGCTCTTTCCGTAATTGTCACCAGCAACCAGCTTGAAACCATAGGATTGCTTAAACTGGATTGCGAAGGCAGCGAGTATGGCATCGTCTTCGATACCGCCAGGGAGATTTGGGATCGTATCGAACGCGTACGCCTCGAATACCACAACGGCCGCGCGGGCGAGCTCCAGAAGCACCTTGAGGAACTCGGTTTCCGCATGGTGTGGCGGCATTCCCAGAGCCGGAACGTAGGATTGATGTGGTTCGACAGGGGCCGGTAGGACAGACGATCGCCTTTTGTCGTCTGTCGCTTTCGTGGCTGGACGCCTGCCCACTCTAAGACAGATACGTCCGCCGCAGTCCTTCCCGCACGCCCACACGCGGCTTCCACCCTAATCGCTTTTCCGCTGCCGAGCCGTCGCACGGCCACAAGGGACGCAGCGAGCGTACTCGGTATCGCGAGAGAGGCAGAGGGCGCTTTAGCAGTTTCTCCAGGATCTCCACGCCCACCGCCAGAGTCATGAGCACCAGCTTGGGCATGAACTGGACCCGCAGCGCGCTGCCCAGTTTGGTCTTGGCCGCCGCAGCGTACTCTTTCTGAGTGACCGTCTCCTGGTCCACCAGTTGGAAAATCTCCCCCGGCGCTCCCGCGTGTTCGGCAAGCAGCAGGGCGTCCACTACGTCATCCACATAGACCAGCGGCAGTGGCAGATTGCCCGACCCCACGATCACCCATCTGCCACCGAGTCCGATGGTTCCGGAGGGCGGCACTTTCTCCGCGCCGGGTCCGAAAATCTGGCCCGGCCGCAGGATCACTGCCGAAAGTCCGCTCTGCTGTGCCGCCTCCAGTACCATTCGTTCGGCCGCCAGTTTCGTCTGCGTATAGGCTCCGCGTTTTTCGGGATGCGGCTCCGTGGGCGAAGCCTCCTGGACGAGCGCCCCGCGCCGGTGCCCCGCCTGGTCCAGGACGCTCATGGAGCTGACATACACCAACCGCTTCACGCCATGCTTCTGGCAGGACGCCACCATGTTCTTTGTGCCCCACACGGTCCCGCACTCGAATTCCATCGGCCCGCCTTTCATGGCGGCGCCCACGTGATAGACCACGTCTACCCCATCCACTGCGCGGTCCACCGCGGCCGGATCCCCCAGGTCCCCGTACACCAGGTGAACGTTGGGATTCCCGTCGAACTCCTTTGTGGGGCGGCGCACCAGCAGGCGCAGCGGCTCGCCCTTCTCCAGCAGTCGCTTCAGTAACTTTCCGCCCAGAAATCCGTTCGAGCCTGTGAGCAGAATTTTCGGGGGCCGCACGGGAGTGGATTCGCGCAGCCGGGCGGCCTTATCCGCATCCGCCTTCTCCGAGACCTCCTGCAGAAGGGCGACAATCCGGCGGCCTTCTTCCGCCGGTACCGGCGGAGCCACACCGTCACGCAGCGCCTCATAAAACTTGACCACCGATACGTGGATTCCCGGTGAGGGCAGCAACCGCTTGGTGACGAACCGCACCGTGTTCGCCGTGACCTTGGTCAGCAGTCCCAGCGATGTGGCGATCTCTCCCAGGATCCGCTGAATCGGTTTGGGCGCCGGGTAGGTCTTCCGCAGCACCAAGGTCTGCAGGTAGCAATCCACCGACATCACACCCTTCGTGCCATGAATCACCAGCCCGTTCTGCATGGGCTGGACATTCCAGGAAATGTACATCTGTCCCGGGCCGCCCTGGCACTCCACCAGTGCGCGCCACTCATCGAAAAACAGGTTGGGATTCCTGCCCGAGGAGTAATACCGGATATCAGCTTGCCGGATCTCGCCCAGGAATGCCTCCAGCAGGTAGAGCCCGTGGACTCCCAGATCCTGGATGGGATATGATCCCTTGCGATATTGCGGGGGAATGTGGGGGCCGCCGGCATACGCTTGATAGTCCGAGCTCCGGAAGAAATCCACTCCCATCACCGTACCGCAGGCTCCGCTACGCACCATCTCGAGCGCCCGCAGGACAATCGGGTCCATGCGCGCGGAGTGGTTCACCGAGAGCACCAGCCCCTTTTCGCGAGCCTTGGCAATCATGCGGTCGCAATCGGCCGCCGTCTCCGCCATCGGCTTCTCCACAAACACGTGACATCCCATCTCCAGCGCCTGAAGGGTCAGTGCACAGTGTGTGCCGGGCGGAGTCAGAATGTGGACCACGTCCGGTTTGGCGGCGGCCATCTCTGCCAGCGTCTTATAGACCGCCGGAACGCCGAACTCCTGGGCCATCTTGTGGGCGCGTTCCTGATCCAGATCGGCGATCCCGGCCAGTTCCGCAAATCCAAGACTCCGAACGGCGCGGAGGTGATATGCACTGACGTACCCGGCACCCACAATCCCGATTCTAAAGACCCGAGCCAATTGCGTCTTCTACCTTTCTCCAAACCTCATCGGCGCGCGCTTCCCACGTGAGGGGCGCGACCGCCTCCATTCGCTCGCGGCGGGATGTTTCGTCGTCGGCCCCCAGGGCGCTTTCCAGCTCCCGCAGAAACTCCTCCCGCGTATCGGCAATCCGTACGTGTCGCGCAAAGCGCTCTACGTCTGGCGTGCGCACCGTCACCACGGGCTTGCCGGTGGCCAGGTATTCCCGCAACTTCAGGGGACTCGCGTTCAGCACCTGCTGATTCTGCCGGTAGGGGATGATGGCCACGTCAAACGCCTTTGCCCACCTGGGCAGTGCGCGATACGGCTGGGGCCCGGGCAGCACCACGTTCGGCAGAGAGGGCAACCTGCCAGGGTCGGTAGAGGTCATGCCGATCAGCAGAAAAGTCCAATCGGGGCGCTGCTCCGCCAGATATTCCAACAGCTCGATGTCGATCCAGGCGCCCAGAACGCCAAAAAAGCCGATCACCGGATGCCTGAGCCGCGCGGCTCCTTCCGCAACGGGCAGATCCGCCGAGGCGGCCTGGCCGAACAACTCAGCATCCACTCCATGCGGCGAAAAGTGCAGCCGCCTGGCCAGGTTCTTCTTGCGCTCCACCAGCCTCGCCGACGATGCGAATACCAGGTCTGCCCTCCGCGTCAAATCGTCATCCAGGCGCTGGATGGCCTCGGCGTCCATGCCGGGAAACGAGGCATAGTCGTCAATGCAGTAGTACACCACGAACTCTTCCCCCAGCTTCCCGGCCAGTGCCCCGGGATGCGGCACCACGAACCAGGAAATGACGCGGTGGAATCCCAGTTTGCGCATCGCACGCTTCAGCAAAAGCCGCCCGGCAATCAGGTTGAGTTTCGCTACCAGCGGGAGTTTGCGAAACGGAATCTGCGGCAGCGTCACGTGCCATAGGTTACCGTGCAGCAGCCTGGGAGGTTGTAGCGCCGCGCTCAGTTTCCGCCAGATCTTGCGCAAGTCCCGCGCCGTGGCCTGGGGAGCGCGAATTCCCGGGCATTCCACATACAACATGGGAGCCCGGCGGCACAACCGCTCGGCCATATGGTGGCTGCTGGTGCGGTTCTCCGCAAGCCAGTCGTTGCCAAAATAGATAATGGACGTGTCTTCGACCGTCTTCAGTTCTATAGTGTAATCGATTTCTTCGCTGGAACCCGGTATACCGGCGGAGCCGCTACTAATGTGATAAGTCGCCGCCGGGACGCAAATCGAGGTATCCTTTATCCTTTGGGAACCAGGAGGCTCCATGGGCCATTCGATCCGCACAACACTCTGCATCTCTTTACTCCTCGCCGCGCTCGCTGCTTGTGGGAAGAAGGCCCCAGCCGGCAGCTCGACTGCGGAGACGCCCAACGACGGCGTTTCCAGCGTGCCGCCCGTGGCGGAGCGCGCGACAGACCTGTCCGCAGTGGATCTGCCGATTGCCGGCGCGGTAAAAGAGGTCAAGGCCAAGGTTTTGGAGAAAGAGGCCGACGACAAAACCAAGGGTCTCATCCGCATTAAGGCCCTCGAGACCAACGGCCCTGTCGACGTTTCCGAGAATACCCGCTGGGAAGTCTGGAAGCCGGGTGCCGATCCGGAAGAGCAGAAACCGGAGATCACCTCCTGGGCCTCCAATGAACAGGCTGTTGCTCCCGGCACGTGGGACATTCGCCTGCATTACGAAGACGGCCCGATCTGTAAAGCCGATGGCTGGGTCCGTAATGTCGTTATCGAAGCGGGCAAGCTGTGGAAAGCGGAAGCGGTACTTGCCGCCCCGATGCAGTACGTTCGAGTCTTTGCGACTCTCGACGGGAAGGATGTCGCCGACAACGCCCACGTCGATGTCTTCAAGGCGGGCGCCGACCAGGAGGAGATCCGGCCGCTCGCCAGTTTTTGGAGCACACAGAAGCAGGCTTTGGCAGCCGGCACCTACGACTTGCGGTTCGCCTACGATAAGAACAATGTCAAGGCCAAGGGAGCCCTGAAGGGATTTGCTGTCGGCGGCGATCACGGCGTTCAGAAGAAGACGATCGCGCTCGTGAAGTGACCGCTCAATCTGGCTCGCGGCTGATTCTCCTCGAACTTATCCCCTGCTTTTCAGTTGCTCCGGCAGCACTGCGTAGCCTTCCGGAGGCGGGAAGAGGCTGATGAACAGTTCCAGGCGGCGGCGCAGATAGCGGCTGGGCATTTGGCGGGGGCCGGTCTCCACGTCGATATCGCAGCAGGTGCCGTGCAGATAGAGCGTCAGGGTGTCTTCAAAGGCGCTGCGGGCGTATTCGCGGAAGAGCTTGGTCTCTTTGCGGACGTTGGTCTGGCGGCGCACCAGCGCCTGCTTCAGGTGCCAGCTCTTCTCATCCACTTCCCCGTGGATTTCGGCACTCAGCTCTTCCCGAAGGGTGCGATAGAACCGCTCCTGCATATCGGTGGTCCAATGGTCGGCCACCAGTCCGGCGATCGCGTTGTAGAACTGATAATGGTAATCCGCAACTTCCAGATCCTTGACGCTAAACGCGAGCACGGTCATGTCTTTCAAGTCGCGGCGGGCGCAGCGCAGTTGCCGTGATTCGGGCGGGCGTTCGAATACCACCTGGTCGCCTTCTTTTCCGTTGCCCTTTTCCAGGAAGGGTGTCAGGACCACGCCGACCTTGGGGATGGCCGCCACAATGGCCGGCGAGATGGCCGCGATGGGATCGTTGAGATACTGCCGCAGATCCTCCTCGGCGATGGGCAGAGTGGTGAAATACGTGAATTTATTCGTTAGTGGAATCATGTCGCCGCGAAAACGGGCGGCGAGATCATCCACGGTCAATTTGGACTGCTCCGCGTCTGTGGACATCCCCGTGTGTCGATTGTAGCAGGGAGGCACGTTAAACTTGAGGGAGATGCACCGGAAGATCCTGGTATCGGCGGGCGAAGCGTCGGGCGATCTGTATGCTTCGCTGGTGGTGGAAGAACTCCGCCGGATCCAGCCGGACCTCGAGTTTTTCGGCTGCACGGGACCGCGCCTCTGCCAGGCCCGTGTCCGCACCGTGGTGGACGCCGCCAGCCTGGCGGTAGTGGGGTTGCTGGAAGTAGTAGCTCACATTCCCCGCATTTACGGAGAG